>JALUMR010000089.1 GCA_027055805.1 Campylobacteraceae bacterium | reverse complement strand
GATTGGTAGTAAAAATAACATTACCAAGATTATCACGCTCACTTAAATAAGTACTCACACCACTATATTGCTGTTGCATTCCAAAATATTCATGTACAGAAGGATTATGCATATCCAAATCTATAATTATTGACTTATATCTGGTATTTCTCAAAATCGTACTTAAGTTTACAATGGTTGTTGTTTTCCCCTCACCCTGTATAGGAGAGGTCACCAAAACAATATTACCTTCATCCTCCTTTTTTGAGAACTGAAGGTTCATCGCCAGTTTACGATAGGATTCTTCCAATAAAACGTTCATTAATATTTTATCTTTATAGAGAGGAATAGTACCATAAATAGGCAATTTAGTTAACAGTTCTACATCTCGTTTTGTCTGTACCTTATCTATCAACATAGAACGTATCAGTGCAATCATGCTTCCTAAAGCCAAACCTATAATAGCAGCCATTGCAAAGACCATACCTCGCTTTGGACTGATAGGTACAGGAGGAGTATATGCTTTATCAACTACCTCATAATCTGATACTGCAGTGACTTTAATTAACTCATTTTCTGACTTTTTCTCTAAAAGATAGGTATACATCTTAGAGTTTAATTCATAACTACGCTGAAAAGCAATAAGCTTTTTCTCTTCTTTAGGAAGTGTTTTTAAAATAGATTCATATTTACTTTTTTGCTTTAAAAGATTTTTGTGCTTAATTTTCAGAACAGAACCCAAATTTTTAATATTCAAAGCAATTTTTTTCTTAATTTCATCGGTTCTTTTATGTATTTGTATCAATCGTGGGTAACTGTCTGTAAACTCAAGTTTTAGCTCATCTTCTTCCACATATAACTGATTTAAAGTGTCAATTAAATGAATCGTACTTTGATCATTAAACTCCAATAACGTAGGAGCAATCGCATCAAAGTTTCTGTTATTATCAACATATTTTTTTAAATTATCAATCAATTGTTCTTTTAAGACTATTTCTGACAATCTAATATCAATATCTCCTAGTTTATTAAAAAGATTTGTTGACTTAACTGCTGGATTAATACTCTCATTTTCAGATTCATATCCTCGAAGTTTTTTTTCAGAAAGCTCTAACTTTACTCTTATTTTTTCAAGTTGCTCGTCTAAAAAGTTTAAAATTTTATTATTTGTAGTCTCTTTTTTATGTTTACTCTGCTCAACATAAGCACTAATAAGGGTATTGACATAATTATCAGCCCGTTGAGGGATAGTGTCTTTATATGAAATATTAAGAAAATCAGACTGTAAATCAACTTGTGTTATAGATAAATTATTTTTTATATATTTTTCATAAATACGTCTATTGTCTCCATTTATCTTTAAATAGAGGGTTTGGTTAAACTCTCTATTTTTTATTACATTGGCTGTAAAATACTCTGTTTCAATCCCTTCACCATAAGCATAAAGTTTTGATTTTCCTTTTTTATCTGAAGAGAGTACAAATCCATCTTTTTGAGGAATCAGAGCTATGTATGGCTCTTTAAAGTCCTCTATTGTCATCGTTAAATTTGTAATCTCAATAGGCACATCATCATATATTTCCACTTTTCGATAAGCATCGTCTATAAAGTATTGTACTTGAAGATTAACCTTCTTGAGTACTTTGCTGTTTATATTATAAGTTTTAAGCGTAGTAATCTCCTGTAATGTATCAGTCTTATTCACACTAAAAAGGTTTTCACTTAAGAAATCTCCATTCTCAGCAGGCACAGGAAGGTCTCGATTAACCTTTACAAGAGCATACGATTTATATACAGAAGGAGTAAAGTAAAGATAAACTTGAGCTAAAAGCATAGAGAGTAGCATCATCGTTAAAATTACCCATTTGTATGGAGCTACAAGCTTGAAAAGCTCAATGATATAGTTTTCTTCTTTTATGGTGGTAGGTGGTGGAAGAGATTTCATATTATTCAATACCAATATTTTATTTTTTTATTTTTTAAAATAAATAATAACAATTAAAAACTTATATATTACTTATAAATATACTCTATAGAGCATAAATTATATAATAATAATATATTTTTAAAAAAAAGCAAAAAACAAACTATAAAAAACATTTTATGTGATATAATGTGATATTATTTACAAATAATAAAATATATAGGAGAAGTATTAATGAAGAAAATCATATTCTTTTTAATCTTTGCAAATCTACTTTTTGCAAGTGATACATCAGTTGTGTTTGGACAGACAGTGTCCAGTCATGTCAATAGAGGTGAGTCAAACTATTACCTAATCTCTGCTTCAAATGGAGACACCATTACCTCCAATCTAGTTGGACTAGGTGATAATGCTGATTTATATGTAAAAATAGGTGGTAGACCAACAAGTAGTAGAAATGATTGTACATCAACCAATGGTGGTATAGAAAATGAAAATTGTTCTGTAACATTAGATCATGATGCTATGGTTTATGTACGTGTTTATGGACATAGAGCAACAGACTATCAAGTGACAGTAACAAAAAATGGTGCTGGGAACAACATACCTACATTGACTTCTGGTCAAGCCATCTCTGATTCTGTTGCTCAAGGAGCAGAAAAACATTATCAAATTAACATGACAACAGGTCAATCATTAGACTCATTAATAAGTAACCTTACTGATGATAATGATTTATATGTTAGAATGGGTCAAATAGCAACAAGAGATTTTTATGATTGCAGATCAACCAATGGCAATACTCAAAATGATGCCTGTTCCGTTACAGCAACACAAAATACTACTGCATATATTACTGTTTACGGATATCGTGCTGCTAACTATACCTTAACGGCTACACTCCATGGTGGTAATGGTGGAGGAGATGGTGTCACTACTTTAGCTTCTGGGGAAGTAGTATCTGGTTCTGTCGCAAGAGGTGATATGAAATATTATAAAATCAATGCACATTTGGGAGATAAAGTTATAGCGACTATAAGTGAACTCACCAATATTGCTCATATCTACATGAAAAAAGGTGAAAAGCCTACAAGAGAATCTTTTGATTGTAGAGGTGTTGATATGGGAGCAACTACAAACTCCTGTTCACTTAATATCTCTGATGATACTGAAGTATTCATAGGCGTATCTGGATTTAGAGCATCAGATTATCTTTTAACTGCTACGGCTGAACTAGAATTAATACCAGCAAACCCTGCAGTGCCTACTGTTCTTGAAGATGCAGAAAATGGTACCCTTAACCCTAACTGGGAAATTGTGATAGGAAATGAACCTGGATACATTTACCCTACTCCAGATATTGCTGGTGCACCATCAGGTACAGGTGTATTGGTTCAGCATGCTTCTGGTGGAGCCACACTCTATAGATACCATCTTCCAGTAAACAATACTTCACAAAGAGTATTATCTATGGATATAGGTGGATTACCAACACATAAATTTAGCAACTACTCTGAAAGTCATAGAGGATATATCCCTCATTATGGTGTGGGAGTTATTGTTGAAACGAGATTAGGAAGAAGAATCATGACATGGGATTCTTGGTACACACACCAAGGTTATCCACCAAGAAAACATGACAATGGACACAATATATTCTTAAACTACCCATCTCCTGTAGAGATGGTACGTGGATGGTATGCACCAACAAATTTATGGACTCATCTTGAAGTGAACATAGATGATGAATTACATAAACTAGAGCCTAATAATGAAATTATTAAAATTATAATATTTCACACAACAGGTGGTTACCTAGATAATATTACTTTATCTGCTGCTAATTAAATCTTTTTAACTACTAGAGAAAGAGTTAAACTCTTTCTCTTTTACTCTCCTAAAGCTTCACTTTACAATAATAAATACTAATAAATATTAAACAATAAAAAACATTTTATGTGATATAGTGTGATATTGTTTTAGAAATAAAACAATACAAAATAAAATTTATAAAAAATAGGAGAAGTATTAATGAAGAAAATCATATTCTTTTTAATGTTTGCAAATCTACTGTTTGCAAATGATACATCCGTTACATCGGGACAGACGGTGTCTGGTCATGTCAATAGAGGTGAGTCAAATTATTATTTAATCTCTGCTTCAAAAGGTGATACGATTACATCACATTTAAGGGGACTGAGCAATAATGCAGACTTATATGTACGAGTGGGTGCTAGACCAACAAGCAGAAGGAATCAGTGTAGAGCAACCCATGGTGGCAGACAAAATGAAAATTGTTCTATAAGAATAACTCGTGATGCTACAGTTTATGTACGCGTTTATGGACGTAGAGCAACAAATTATCATATAACTCTTACTAAAAGTCATGGTGGAGGTAATGATAATGATATAAGAACTTTAACTTCAGGTCAAACCATATCTGATTCAGTTGATAAAGGAGAAGAGAAGCACTATAGAATTAGAATGGGAGCAGATCAATCTTTGGACTCTCTAATAACTCATCTATCTGCAGATAATGATTTATATGTTAGAATGGGCAAACTACCAACAGGTAATGCTTATGATTGTAAATCAAGTAATCGTAATACTCAAGATGATGGTTGTTCCATTACAGCAACCCAAAACACTATTGCATTCATAACAGTTTATGGATACCAAGCTGGTAACTATACTTTAACTGCTACACGTCACAATGGTGGTGGAGGTGGAGGAAACAACATCACCACTTTAGTCTCTGGTGAAGTTGTATCCAGTTCCGTAGCACGAGATGCTATGAAATACTATAAAATAGATGTAAAACATGGAGAGAGAGTTATAGCTACCATAAGCGAACTAACCAATCATGCTCATATTTATCTAAGAAGAGGCAGTAAGCCTACAAGATCATCTTATGATTGTAGAGCTGTTAAAATGGGCGTAAGTTCAAACTCATGTGCACTCAATATCTCTTCAGATACTGAAGTATTTATAGGCGTATCTGGATTTAGAGCATCTGATTATCTCTTAACTGTTACTACTCAAGGGGGATTGATACCAGCAAACCCTGAAATTCCTACTGTTCTTGAAGATGCAGAAGGTGGAACCCTTAACCCTAACTGGCAAATTGTAATAGGACATGAACCTAGTTATATTTACCCTACTCCACATATTCCTGGGGCACCATCAGGTACAGGGGTATTGGTTCAACATGCTTCTGGTGGAGCCACACTTTATAGATACCACCTTCCAGTAAATAATAATTCACAAAGAGTACTATCTATGGATATCGGTGGATTACCAAACCACAAGTTCAATAACGGTACACCTAGAGGTTATATCCCTCATTATGGGGTGGGTGTTATTGTCCAAACAAAATTGGGAAGAAGATTCATGACATGGGACTCTTGGTACACCCATCAAGGTTACCCACCAAGAAAACATGACAATGGACACAACATCTTCTTAAACTACCCGTCTCCTGTAGAGATGGTACGTGGATATGGATATGCATCAACACGTTTATGGAACCACTTTGAAGTTAATTTAGATGATGCACTACATGCACTAGAACCTAATAATGACATTATTAGAATTACAACATTTCACACAACAGGTGGTTACTTAGATAATATTACTTTATCTGCTGCTAACTAACCCCTCTTAAGTACCAGAGAAAGAGTTCTACTCTTTCTCTGGTATTCTCCAAAAACTTCACTTCAAACAACAATTCATAAGAATAAATATTAAACCATAAAAAACATTTCATGTGATATAATGTGATTTTATTCTAAAAAATAAAATAAACTTTATAAAAAATAGGAGACGTGTTAATGAAGAAAATTATATTCTTTTTAATATTCGCAAATGTACTGTTTGCAAATGATACAGCAGTTGTATCTGGTCAGACTGTATCTGGTCATGTAGATAGAGGTCAATCAAATTATTATTTAATCTCTGCCTCAAGAGGGGATGTCATTTCGTCCATTTTAGAGGGACTAACAGATAATGCCGACGTATATGTAAGAGTGGGAGCTAGACCAACGAGCAGTTCTTATGATTGTAAATCAACCAATGGTGGTATAGAGAATGATAGTTGTTCTGCACTAGTAGACCATGATGCAACAGTTTATGTACGGGTTTATGGACGAAGAGCAACCAACTATCAAGTTACGGCAACTAAAAATCACCTTTCTGAAAATGATACAATAGTTACCTCAGGAGAGAGTGTATCTGGTCATGTCAATAGAGGTAAGTCGCATTATTATTTAATCTCTGCTTCAAGTGGAGATATCATTACATCCAATCTAACTGGACTATCTGATAATGCAAATATATATGTAAGAGTGGGTGGCAGACCAACAAGCAGTAAAAATGATTGTCAATCAACCAATGCTGGTACACAAAATGAAAGCTGTTCTGTAACCTTAGACCATGATGCTAGAGTTTATGTACGTGTTTATGGACGTAGAGCAGCAGATTATCAAATAACTGTAACCAAAAGTCATGGTGAAGAAAATCCTATCACTACTTTGACTTCTGCTCAAGCCATATCTGGCTCAGTTAATGAAAGAGCAGAGAAACACTATAAAATCGACATGTCAGCAGGTCAATCTTTGGATTCTTTAATAAGCAATCTCTCTGCTGATAGTGATTTATATGTAAAAATGGGTGAACTTCCAACAGGTAGCTCTTTTGATTGTAAATCAACCAACAGCAATACTCAAGATGATGGGTGTTCCATTACTGCAACTCAGAACACCACTGCATTCATAACTGTTTACGGATACCAATCAAGTAACTATACCATAACTGCTACACTCCATAATGGTAATGTTGGTGGGGCTATACCTACTTTAGTTTCTGGTGAATCAGTATCTGGTTCTGTAGCAAGAGGTGATATGAAATATTATAAAATACAAGCTCATTTGGGAGATAAAGTTATAGCAACTATAAGTGAACTCACCAATATTGCTCATATCTACATGAAAAAAGGTGAAAAGCCTACAAGAGCATCTTATGATTGTAGAGGTGTTGATATGGGAGCGAGTTCAAATTCCTGTTCACTTAGTATCTCTGATGATACAGAAGTATTTATAGGAATATCTGGATTTAGAGCATCTGATTATCTCTTAAGAGCTACAGCTGAACTAGAATTGATACCAGCAAATCCTGAAGTTCCTACTGTGCTTGAAGATGCAGAAAATGGTACCCTTAACCCTAACTGGCAAACAGTACTAGGAAATATAGATGGATACGTTTACCCTACCCCAGATATACCTGGTGCACCAGAAGGTACAGGAGTCTTGGTTCAACATGCAAATGGTGGAGCTACAATATATAGATACCACCTTCCACTAAACAATACTTCACAAAGAGTATTATCTATGGATATGGGAGGATTACCAACCCATCTACTCCATAATCACCCTGAAAGTCATAGAGGCTTTATTCCTCATTATGGTGTTGGTGTTATTGTTGAAACAAAATTAGGAAGAAGAATCATGACATGGGATTCGTGGTACACTCATCAAGGTTATCCACCAAGAAAACATGATAATGGACACAATATCTTCTTAAACTACCCTTCTCCTGTAGAGATGGTACGTGGATATGGATATTCATCAACAAGTTTATGGAACCACTTTGAAGTGAACATAGATGATGAATTACATAGACTAGAGCCTAATAATGAAATTATTAAAATTATAATATTTCACACAACAGGTGGGTATTTAGACAACATTACTTTATCTGCTGCTGAGTAATATCCTCACTATCATAGAGAAAGAGTTATACTCTTTCTCTTCTATTCCCATAACAGTATCACTTTATAGCTACCAATTTAACGGGACAATAATTAAAGATTTTATAATATTATATTATAATTAAATAATTTATTTTATTTTAACTTTACTACATTTAAAGGATTTTATATTGAAACAACACGTTACACTCTTTATAAACTCATTGACTTCTGGAGGGGCAGAAAGAGTACTCTCTGTCATTATTACAGAATTAATAAGACAAAATATAGCAGTAACCCTACTCTGCATCGAAAAAGACAATGTATATACCTTACCTAAAGAGGTCAATATCATATATCTTTCTAAATTAACAAAACATGACAGTAATATTAAAAAATTTTTATACCTTCCCTACTTGGCATTAAAATTAAAAAAACATATAAAAGAGAATAACATACCTTTAATTCAAAGCCATATCTACAGAGCCAATTTTAGCAATCTACTGGCAAAAGTTTTTGGAGCAAATCATAAGGTAGAAGTAGTTGAGGTCATTAGTATTAACCACTTTAAAAACCAATCACTCTCTGCAAAAATCAATCTTAGACTTATAAAACTGCTCTACAAATATGCCGATTTGGTTATTTTTAAAGCACAAAGAATGAAAGAGGAGTTTTTAAAAGAAGTTCCAAATATAAAAAACTATACTGTGATTAACAACCCATACGATATAGAGAAAATCGAACACTTAGCTCATGAGAAAATAGACGATTTCATATTTAATCCAGATAAAAAGTATATTATAAATGTGGGTAGACTCTCTTCTCAAAAAAAACAAATTAGCTTAATAGAGACACTTGCTCAACTCGATGATACTATTGAACTTATTATTATAGGTGAAGGTGAAGAGCAACAAAATCTGGAAGATGCTATTGATAAATATACGTTAAAAAACAGAGTTTACCTACTCGGAAGAAAAGATAATCCGTTTAAATACATTGCCCAAGCAGATGTTTTTGTTTTGGCATCCAATGGAGAGGGGTTCCCCAATGTCATCGTAGAAGCGATGATTACGGCTACACCAATTATCTCAACCGATTGTATCTCTGGACCAAGAGAGATACTTGCTCCAACAACAGATATAAATTTTCAATTAAAAAAAGATATTGAGATAGCTGAAAATGGAATACTCTATCCCATTGGTGACAACAGTGCATTAGTTAAAGCAATCAATACATTTTTTACCAACAGAGAGTTAGAAGAGAACTATAAAAAAAGAGGACCCCTCAAAGCAAAAGAGTACTCACTAGAAAGAATCATTACACAATACAAGGAGAGCCTATGTGTGGTATAGTCGGTTTTGTTTCCAAAACCAAAGAAGAAAATATTTTAAGCAAAATGGTTCAAATACAAAAACATAGAGGACCTGATGACTCGGGTATTTATATTGATGAGACTACAGGTGTTCACCTTGGACACAATAGACTCTCTATCCAAGATACCTCCTCTCATGCTCATCAACCTTTTGTTAGCTCATGTGAGAACTACATACTTATTTTTAATGGGGAAGTCTATAATTTTCAAGAGATAAAAGAAGAGTTAGTCACTTTAGGACATACCTTTGTCTCTAACTCCGACACAGAGGTTATACTCTACGCCTATAAAGAATGGGGTATTGACTCTGTTGAGAAATTTACGGGTATGTTTGCCTTTGTTATCTATGACCAACTAAAAAAGAGACTCTTTTTACTTAGAGACCGAGCTGGTGTAAAACCACTCTACTACCATGTATCAGAAAACACTTTTCTCTTCTCCTCAGAGATTAAGTCCTTTCATCAACATCCAAGTTTTTCAAAAGAGATAAACAAAGAGATTCTTCCTTTCTATTTCCAGTTTGCCTATATTCCAACGCCTCACACCATCTATAAAGAGTGTTTCAAATTAAAACCAGGACACTATATAGAGTATAATTTAGAGTCAAACTGTTTTGAAACACATAAATACTGGGACATTAATGACTTTTATCTTATGAGTAAACATACAAAAAGTGAAGATGAGATAGTAGAGGATATTGAATCTCTACTCTCTACGGCTACAAATCTAAGAATGGTCTCTGATGTTCCTGTAGGGGTTTTCCTAAGTGGTGGGTATGACAGTTCTATGGTTACTTCCCTGCTACAAAAAGGAAAAAAAGAGAAACTAAACACATTCACCATTGGGTTTGAGAAAAAAGAGTTTAACGAAGCCAATGATGCCAAAAAAATTGCCCAATATCTTGGAACAAACCATACAGAAGAGTATTGTACCCAACAAGATATGCTAAAGCTTATAGATGACCTAGCCTTTTATTACGATGAACCCTTTGCTGACGATTCTGCTCTTCCTACCATGCTGGTTTCTAACCTTGCACGAAAAAAAGTAACCGTAGCCCTCTCTGCTGATGGAGGGGATGAAGTTTTCCTTGGCTACAGTAAATATTTTGCTATCAATAGAGTACTCAAAATAAAATCCTCTAAAATAAAACATCATATTTTAAAAACTTCTGTTAATCTACTCTCTGAAAAATCTGTTCTTTTACTAAACTCACTCTTACCAAAATCAAAGAGACAAAGTAATATTGTTGACAAATTTAACAAATTTAAAAACATGATGAATGCCCAGACGCAACAAGAGATGTTTATACGAGCCAGTTCTAAAGTAGAAGCAGAGTTTTTAGATAGAGCTTTGGTAGATGGAAAATTTAAAAATTTTGAGAGTACCTATTTTAACGATTTTCAAAAACTTGAAAAACTAGACAGTTCAAGCCAAATGATGGCAATTGACTATAAAACATTTATGCTTGATGATGTTCTATGTAAAGTAGATAGAGCCTCCATGTCTGTCTCATTAGAGGGTCGTGAACCCCTTTTAGACCACAAACTAGCCGAATATATGGCACGGGTTCCAAGTGAGCTAAAATATAAAAATGCTAAAGGTAAATACCTTTTAAGAGAAGTACTAAAAAAGTATATACCCACAGAGATGACCGACAAACCAAAAGCAGGTTTCACCATACCATTAAAATCATGGTTACTAAACGAGCTAAAACCAAAAGCACTAGAAGCTTTAGAGAGTAATTTACTAAAACAAGATGCACTATTTAAAGAAGAGGTACTCAAGGAAGTGATAGAAAAATTAAAAAGAGGACAAATTGACAATCCAACTTTTATTTGGATGATAATTATGTATGTCTCTTGGAGAGAAAGATGGGAGTAATCCTATCTTTCTAAATAAAGTAGAAACTCTAAAGTAAAAGCTCTATCTCTTCTCATGTATATCATTCTTTTGAAGAGCAACTCGTCCAAAAAGATCTCCTGATACAAAAACTTGTTTTGAATTTTCTTTGTTTATATCAAAAAAACTCTTATCTTTAGTTTCATAACCCATTAGTTTTATAATGGTTGGAAAAATTTGATAATGAGAATATATGTCTTTTGAAAAAGAGAAATCTTTAAGTGTACTGTTGTCTTTGGTCGAAAAAAGTAAAAGTGGTACAACTCCTTGTGTAAGAGGAGGATTTTTACTGTCACCATGAGTAGAGGTTCTTCCCTCTTCTAAAATAGATTGTCCATGGTCAGAAGTATAAATAATAAGGGTATCTTTTAAGTTTTTAAAATCTATTTCTTGAAGTAGATGTTTAAAAAATAGGTCAACGTTATAACGAACAGCATTACGATAAGAGTTTAAAGCATACTCTTTTTTATCTAAAGATAAAGCATCTGAATCACCCCCCAACGTTGGTAAAAAGTACTTTTCTGTCTCAGGATAACTATGTTCCCATTGAAAATGGGCACCATGTTTAAGCATATATATAAAGTTTTTCTTTGAGTTTTTTAGTATTTTCTTCGTTGCTTTTATAATATCTTCTTCAGGCATCTCCTTAAGAACATACTCCCCTTTAGGTTGCATAAAAGTATCAATATAGGGTAGGTCATATTTACTCATATGGTTCTGCAAATAATCCCCCATACTTTGTCCAGATAGATAATGGGTCATGTATCCAGCCTTTTTTCCATATTGAAAAATCATTGCTTGTTTTAACGAGTTGTTCTCTTTATCAGGTAGGTCACTCAACTGCAAACCACTCATCAACAAAATATTACTACTATCAGAAGCATTCGCTGCAGATGATGCCAAACCTAGGTTTACATAACTCCCTTTAATGGACTTCAAATAGGGAGTGGTCTCTTTATCGTAGCCATTAATACCAAGGTATTTTCCTCCTATACTCTCATCAACAATTAAAATAATATTTTTGTAGACTGATGCATTTACTGGCTCTTTTGTCAGTTTTTCTCGTTCTCCATAATAGAGACTATTTGTAAAAGAGTAGATAAATAGATTTGCAATTTTTAAATTTGTTGGTCGTGTTTGTGTTGCACCTGTCGTTCGATACAAAATAAGATAAGAGAGTAAAAAAGCAATAATCAATGTAGAAAGAACCCATTTTAACGAGATAAAAAGCCTGTTTTTAACAATTATCTTTCTTATTATAAAAACAAAAATCGTAAAGAGAAGCATTACTACTCCTGCCTGTTCAATCGCATCTGCATAGGTAGATAAAGCATCTAACCCAAAAGCATCAGCTTGAGCCAGTGCGATACTTAGGTCATTGAGTGAAAAGCCCTCTGTATTAATGTTTTTATAAACCAAATCTATACTATAGGTGAAAAATAGAAATAGATAAAAGAAGAAAAATATGATTTTATTACGTATAAAAAAGAGCAGTGTTATACTTAAAAATCCTATAAAAGTTACCAATAGATAAAAAGATGCTATAGCCAAGCTTTTCGTATCAAACAGATACATCATTTTATCAATAAAGTTTTCAAATACTACTATTTCAAAAATTACTAAAATAATAAAAATTAATCCTAATTTTACTCTCATTGTTGTTGTCCTTGTTGTTTATTTATTTTTTTCATATTTAAGAGAAAAAGAGTTCTCGGTACTGCTCTAAAATAATATTATGAGCAAATCTTTCTCGTGTACGAGCAATAATTTTTTCTTTATCAAATGGATAAGAAGATGCTTTAATTATGGTTTTAACCATAGCATCAACATCTCCGTTAGAGACAGAAAAACCATTTTCTCCCTCTTCTATAATCTCTGTAATTCCTCCAGGACAAGCAAATGCCACAAGAGGAAGACCTAAACTGTTTGCTTCTAGTAAAACATTGGGGAAACCCTCATGTTCAGAAGTAAGAATAAACAAATCAGCAGATTTCAAATAAGGATAAGGGTTTGACCGATGCCCCTCAAAAGTCACTCGCTCTTCTATGTTTAAACTTTGTGCCAAGCGTTTTAAATGCTCCTCTTCATCCCCTGAACCAACCAAAACTAAATTGTAATTTAAAGGCAGTTTTGATAGAACCTCCAACAACAAATTATGCCGTTTTGCCTGACGCATAATTGCCACATTTATCAAATTTATTTTTTTATCTTCAAAGTTATATGAAATAGTCTCATTAGAGAGTTCCGAAACTCTATCTATATCAATAGGATTATTTATAACGATACTTTTTTTCCCAGCAGAAGGATAATGAAGAAGCAAATCATCCTGCATATCTTTTGATTGAGCAATGATAGTACTATAGTTTTTATAAACATTTCTATATAAAAAATCAAACACCTTAGGATACTTCTGCTTCTTATTCTTCATACTTGCAAGGTTTGTCTCACGAGCTATCCAACGTGTTTGTGGCAAAAACATTTTCATTATAGGAATAAAAGGTGCCAAAGCAATATTGACATGAGCCGTACCTGAAAAAACAATATCTGGTTTTAAACTTTTAAGTTTTTTAAGACACTTGGGCATCCCTTTAGCTACAGAGAGCATCTCTAAATCATGTATCACTATACGCTCATCAAGTAAATCTGTTAAAGCTCCCCTATGACTAAAAATAACCAGATGAACCTCTTTACCATCTGCAACAAAATAGTTTAAAATATTTACCATCATGCGTTCAGCTCCACCCATGACGAGTCTATCAATAACACCTACAAATAATTTTTCTTCTTTCATCACATTAGTCAACCTTCTCTCCTAACCATTGAGCATAAGAGAAACGGTTGTTGTACTCCATCAATTTTGTTAAGTATGAACCTTTGAAGTCCCAAGAGTAAAAACCAATTCCTAAATGGTCATTATACTCTTTGTTCAGTGAATAAAAATGTCCTCTAGTACGTAATATACGATAGATATGTTCGAGATAATAACGCACATAATCTTGCTGCATAAATCCTAAAGAGGCACTATTTACGACCAAATCTACAGTCGCTGTTGATATTTTTTCAACAACAGAAGGAGGCACAAGAATAAAGTCATATTCTAAAACCAAAGCATCAAACTCATCTAATCTGTCAGCAATATCACTTAAAAGTGCTATCTTTTTATTTGGAAAATTATGTTCCATATAGTAAGAGGTCAAAAGTAGCGTCTCTGGTAAATCAACCAAAACAAAACAAGCATTTGGAATATAATAAGAGAGCAATCTATCTAAGCCCCCATAACCTGAACCGATATCCACAATAACATTACGCTTATTTTTATCAAAATCTATATGTGTAGTAATATCATTAACCATTAAAGTATGGAAAAGAAGCTTTTCACTTAAGTACTGTCCTCTATAGAAAACAGAAGCACTTCCTCCAACTTTACTCTCAGAAACAGATGATAATAACTCTTTTTTTATCACTTTTGAATAACGATGATACTCTAAAATCAAATCAATCGCTTTCAGATAAGCTTTGGTATAACCGACATCTTGGTCTACATAGTAAAACTGGTCACCAAAAACCTCTTCACAACGCTTAGAGGTGGCTCTAAATTGACTAAGTTTAGCTGGGTCTATCTCTCCATCATCTTTAAAAAAAAGTGACTTAAATACATCGGTAACCCTATCCCACTCCTCTGTTTTATCAAAAATATTGTTTTCCATAATATAAGCTAACTCTAAAGAGTTTTCAATTTTTCTTAAATAGCTCTCTTCAATGGGTTCAATTCTTCTGTCCACCATTGGTGAGATAGGATATAAGTAAGTGTAATCTCCCTTTCTAAAATCACGCTCTATCTCTTCATAACCTTCTAAACGAATGTTTTTTTTTATCAATTTTCCTTTGCTTAAGAAAGCCATAAACTCTTTCCCTGCAAATAAAATTCGACCAAAACGGTTGTAAAACAATATGCTTTGAAATGGCGTACGATGTCCACGCCAAAAGTGAAGCAGAAACTGAGACTGCTCTTGATAAATCAACTTATCAATTATTTGAAAAAATATACTTTTAATAAATCCAAATCGCTTTAGCATCCACTTAAAAATATATAAATTATTTAAATTAGTATTATTATTAATATTTTTTACCTTTTTTTTTATTTTATAAGATATTATCTCATAGATAAGCTTTTTTTTATATTATTTTTTGATTATTTATGTTAGAATTATGCCACGAAAGAAAGGATATCAATGCAAAACTTTTTTGGATTTATTGATTACAGAAAAAATGATTTTTCTATAGAGAGTAATGTTCATCATAAAAAGACTTATTATTATAAATATCAAGAGTATAATATATTTTTATCCTATACTAAACATAAAGAGTCTAAATCTATTGACAATAAAGAGACCTTACTACTTTTCAATGGAAGAGTTTCAAATAGGTCTTTCTTGATTTCAAAGCTTAATATTTCAAACAACTCCCTAGCTACCATTGACCTTATCAACCAAGCCTATTTGGTATGGGGGAAGGATCTAATTAAATATTTAGAAGGAGACTTCACGCTTATCATTTTTGATAAAGTTAACAAATACTTGATTTTATATAAAGATAAAATTGGATTAATTCCTTTAAGTTATTATTTCTCTGAAGAGCTTATTGTTTTTGGTAGTCGAATAAATGATTTTAAAAATGCTCCTAATTTTATGCCTACCATTCGTATAGATTCAGTAGCAAACTATTTACAATTCGGCTCAGTTATACAACCCAACACCATTTTAAAAGATTGCTATAAAGTCAAATCTGGAACATCTACCAACTTTGACTTGAGAAAAAAAGAACACTTTAACACGACTTATTGGAGCTTGGAGTCTGAATATGACACTAAAAAATTCCCTTTAGATGAATCTGAAATTGAAACTAAAATTATAACTGATGCAGAAGCATTACTCGTCTCTGCCATTAAAAAATCTGAAATAGACCATAAAACTGTTTCTCTCTCTTTAAGTGGTGGATATGACAGCTCAACCATTGCTGCTCTACTTAAAAATAGAAGTGACTACAATCTTGAAACATTTACTATTGGTTTTGAAGATGACAACATAAATGAAGCACCTCATGCAAAAGCAATCGCTGCTCATTTAGGAACAAAACATCATGAACACTATTTTACAGCTAAAGATGTTACAAACATTATCCCTAAGCTCTCTGAAATTTATGATGAGCCTTTTTCTGACCATGCAGCTGCACCAACACTCTTAACTACAGAGATGATAAAAGCAGAGGGCATAGAGCATCTATTTATAGGTGATGGAGGAGATGAAGTCTTTGCAACTGCAGATGATGTTCATTTTTTTAATCGCATTATATCACTCCCCTATAGCATAAGAAAAGCTCTCATAAATCCATTAAAAAATGTAAATATTGAGGCACTTCCCCTTTTGAGAGACATCAACAACCTTCCAACAAAATGTGAAAAACTACTCTCCATACTTTCTGCTAAAAATATTCCTCAAATGACCAAAACTAAAATTATGACCTTTAGAGAAAAAGAATTACAATCACTCATTAAAGGCTATCACCAACCTATCTATACAACGTTTGATGAGATTGACTTTAATGGACACCATGAAACTGTTGATGAAATTATTGGTGTTTACTTTAAAACAACCATGACCGATGGAGAGTTGGTTAAAAGCTACTCAGCAGCCAACCATAACAACATCTCTATTCATACTCCATTTTTAGATGAAAAACTCATCTCTTATATGGCAAAGGTTCCCTCCTCTATCAAAATAAAAGATGGTATTAAAAAATATGTTTTAAAAGAGATTGCCCATACCTATATACCTAAAAATCTTCTCGATAGACCTAAGAGTGGATTTACTGTTTATTTTGATTCCTGGATGCGAAATGAACTAAAAGAGCTTGTTTATGCACAAGTAAACAAAGAGAGGTTAGATAAAGACGATATATTTAACTCTTATGATATAATTAAGATACGTGATGATTTTTACAATGGAAATAACAACCATAAAACCAGATTATGGAGAATTTTTCTCTTTCAACTTTGGTACGAAAATTTTAAAGGATAACCCATCGAAGTATGTATTGCACCAACCAACCATAAAGAGTATTCAGCCCCTACCCTAGCCTATGAAGAGTGGTCTGAAGAGAAACTGAACAATTTATATGAACTTATAAATAAACAGTTAGAAAACCAAGACAAAAAAACCATTATTGTCCTAGAAATTGCACACTTTTCACTCCCTCTTGAAGAAGAAAATAGAGCGTGGGCAGAAAGAAATATGAAATTTGCCAATGCACTTTGTGGCAAAATTATCCAAGAACACAAACATAAGTTTAAAATTATTCCAACACTCCTACTTAATAATCTGGATGATGACGGTGCTGAAGCTTCTCAAGAGTTTATAGATGCCATGGTTGACGGACAAAAGTATATTCGTAAAGAATCAGTACGACTCATCTCAGAACGTAACTTAAAAAACAGAGCCTTTAAAGCACTCAAAAAGAACAAAACACTCTCGGACAGTTTCATAAATATTGACGGAAAAGCCTATTTAAAAGATGATGACTACAAACATGACCTCGCAGCAGGTTTTGTTAATGATGATGGAAAAATTATTCCAAGATGTGGTCTTATTTTAACCAGTTTTTTAGACATGGTTGCAAAACTTGCTAACGAAAGATTACACCAAAAAGAGGGAGCCAATGTTCTCTTTGTTAGCTTTTCAGAGCAGTTTCATGAGTACCAAAGAGTCAGACTAGGTGTAGACATCTACACTAGAACACATCATAGTGCAACCATTCACCCCATAGTTATTCACTGGTCATACGACGTAGACCAATGCTTAACCTCCTTTAGAAAGTGTAATACTCAAGAATGGCACGAAAAAGAACTATAATATCTCTTATTATATATTAGATTATATTTTTTTATGTTAAAATATAATCAACTTTCACATTAGGAAAAACAGTGCTATTTAATAGTTATACATTTATATTTGCATTTTTGCCCATAACATTTTTTATATATTTTTATTTAAACCAAAAGAGACTGACAGAAGCGAGTAAAGGTTTTCTCGTCTTTTCGAGTCTCTTTTTTTACTCTTGGTGGAATATTGCTTATCTGCCCATTATATTGTCATCTATGCTTTTTAACTATATTTTGGGAAATAGTCTAAACAACAAAGATAGTAAAAATAAGCGTAGTAGATTTTCTAAAAAATCACTTCTTATTTTTGGAATAGTCTCCAATTTGGCACTACTTGGTTATTTTAAATATTCTGATTTTTTTATTGAAAACTTTAACCTTGTTTTCTCTTCGGATGCTCCACTGTTACACTTGGCACTGCCTTTGGCAATCTCATTCTTTACCTTTCAACAAATATCCTATTTGGTTGATAGCTATAGAAGAGAGACAAAAGAGTATGACTTTTTAAACTATGCACTATTTGTAACCTTTTTTCCTCAACTTATAGCAGGTCCTATTGTTCACCATAAAGAGATGATGCCTCAGTTTGCTAAAACTAGAAATAAAATTAAAAACCATAGAAACATAACTATAGGTCTTTTTATCTTCTCTATAGGACTCTTCAAAAAAGTTGTCATTGCCGATACTTTTGCTGTATGGGCTACAGAAGGCTTTGATGTGGCTACCACCCTCAACCTTGTTGAAGCATGGTCAAGCTCACTATCCTATACCTTTCAACTCTATTTTGACTTCTCTGGTTATACAGACATGGCAATTGGTGCTGCCCTGCTCTTTAACATTAAACTACCCATTAACTTCAACAGTCCCTACCAAGCCACCAGCATACAAGACTTTTGGCGACGATGGCACATGACTTTAAGTAGATTTCTAAAAGACTATATCTACATTCCTTTAGGGGGGAACAGAAAAGGAGAGTTTAGAACCTATACCAACCTCTTAGCTACCTTTATTATTGGGGGTATTTGGCATGGTGCAGGTTGGACTTTTATTTTTTGGGGATTCTTACATGGTATGGCATTGGTCATCAACCGAGCATGGAGTAAACTAGGCTTCAAACTTTGGTCTTGGTTTGCTTGGTTTCTTACTTTTAACTTTGTCAATATCGCTTGGGTGTTTTTTAGAGCAAAAGAGTGGGATGATGCCATCAAGGTTTTAACAGCCATGTTTAACTTTTCAGATATAAACATAACTATTGATACTATTGAAATAGCTTATATTATTATATTTTTAGTCGTTATTTTCGTCAAAAATTCTAATGAGATTATAAAAATGAAATTTTCTAAAAGTACAATACTCTTTATTACTACTTTCCTATTTGTACTCTCTTTGCTACAACTAACCAATATCATGGTACAAGCAGATAAAGTATCAGAATTTTTATATTTTAATTTCTAAAGGCTATCTATTGAAAAATTTTACAATCATTTTAATATCTTCATTTCTTGCTCTAGTATGTTTTGAGCTATTTTTAAAATATTCCCCTTTTGAGTGGGGAGTATCTGCTACAAAATATGATAAAAAAATAGGTCTGTGGCACAAGGAAAACTTTCAAGAGTATATTATTGAAGAGTGCTACAAAAACAGATATAGCTACGATGAAAAAGGTCTACCAAGCAATATTGTTCCCTATGATTCAAATAAAAAAGATGTTATTCTGCTAGGAGACTCCAATGTTGAAGCTCAAATGGTTAAAAACGAATACATTATGCACAACTCACTAGCAAAAGAGTTCAATTATAAATACAACTTCATGAACTATGGACTCGCAGGTACAAGCCCCACTCAACAACTGGTCATACTTCAAGAAAAAGTAGACCTTAACAACACAAAATACCTCCTTCAATTTATAGATATAGAAGGAGATTTACTCGATGTAGACAGTAAAAACTTAAGTTCATTAGCAAGACCAAAGGTCTATGTAACATTTGACAATCTTGATGACTATACCATTATACCCCCAAGAGAAGAGACACTTTTTGATAAAATGAGTGACAAACTTAACTATTATCAAAGCTATCTATTTGTTAAAAAAACCCTATACTTCCTAAAAAGTAAGCTCTCCCCAAAAAAAGAAGCTGATAGAAAAACTAAAGAAGATGTTGACCTAAGTAAAAACTGGCTCTATCTAAAGGGAGCCATATACCAAACAAACAAACTTATACACTCTGTCAATAGTAAAATAGAATATAAACTTGTTCTTCGTAGTAAAAGTAAAAAGAACAAAGCAATCATGAAGAAGTTTCTTAATGAACAAAATATAGACTTTATTTTCTTAAATGAGACAGCCAAGAAACTAAATCTTAAACTAGAGTCATTTACATGTGATAGTCACTGGACAAGCAAAGCACACCGAAACATTGCTAAAATTATTAAAGAGATAGGGTTTATTGAGTAATTGAACTAATATTTAACTTTATTTATTATTTTATAACAATTCATGTTGTATACTGTTTTGTTATAAATAAATTAATAAAGGCATTAAAATGAAAAAAACCATATCTCTTTTACTCTTTGCAAATCTACTGTTTGCAAGTGATTCATCCATTGCATTAGGAGAAAAAGTCTCCAGTCATATCAACAAAGGTGCATCAAACTACCACTTAATATTTGCATCAAGTGGTGACACTATTACTACCAAAGTATCCAATCTAACTGATAATGCTGACTTATATGTAGGCATAGGCTACAGACCAACAGCTAATGCGAATAGTTGTCAATCAACCAAATCAGGAACACAAGCTGATGAGTGTTCAATAACACTAAATGAAGATGCTAGAGTCTATGTACGTGTTTATGGACGTAAAACAACAGACTATGATATAACCGTAACCAATCCTCAAGTACAAGGAGAGCCTATCACCCGTGAACAGTTGAAGGTGATGATTGAAAATGGTGAAGATATCACGAAGGTAAATACTTCTCAAATTACTGATATGAGTCATTTATTTGAACATGCAAGAACTTTTAATCAAGACATTAGTAACTGGGATGTATCTAATGTTACAAATATGGCTTATATGTTTTTTCCAGATGGTGATGGTAGTCAATATAAATTTAAAAATCATGACTTAAGTAAATGGAATGTAAAAAAAGTAACAAATCATGACTTCTTTTTTGATAGTTTTTTAGCAAAGTCTAATATTGAACCAAAATGGATTGATAAACCTGCTAATTGTTTAACAAAAAATGAACTTAGAAGTAAAATAAAAAATCATGAAGATGTTACACAGGTTGATACTTCTTGTATTACCGATATGAGTTTTTTATTTTCAGGTCAACGTGATTTTAACCAAGACATCAGTAATTGGGATGTTTCTAATGTTAGAAACATGAAACGTATGTTTTGGAATGCCAATTCATTTAATCAATACATAGGTAACTGGGATGTATCTAAGGTTACAGACATGCACTCTATGTTTGAGAATGCAGGTAGTTTCAATCAAAACATTAGGAAATGGAATGCTGAAAATGTTATGAACTTTAGAAATATGTTTCAGGGAGCAGATGCAATGGAAAGAAAAAATAAACCAATAGAACTTTTTGACGAGCAGATAATGAATCCGTCTGATTATGTCTATAAAGGTCATTCAAAATACTACGAAATACCTGTATTAAGTGGTGATACCATTACCACTGAACTAAAAAGCCTATATGATGGTAGTAATGCTGACTTATATGTAGGAGTAGGCTACAGACCAAAAAGTAATAAAAATGATTGTAGCTCAACCAACCCTGGTACACAAGATGAAAAGTGTTCAGTAACCGTAGATCATGATACTACAGTTTATGTACGTATTTATGGACGAAAATCAACAAACTATTTTGCATTTATAACCAAACAATAATCACTTATACTCCAAGAGAGGTAACCATAGAGTCCCTCTCTTGTTCTCCAAAAAAGTAAAAAAACTTCTTACACTTCTTTCAAGACTCTACTTAACATCTATTGACCAATTGACTTTTTAAAATAATAAACCAGCAGTAGTATATGTACAAAAGAGACAACAATAAATGAGATAACCAAGCCCATCTCTTGATAAAAGTAGATAGAAGGAGGAATGATTAACAAATCAAGCAATACAGTATAGTTCATAACTTTCATAAACTCTTTTTTTCTTTCCATAACAATTAATAAATTGGAAAAAAGAGCACCAAAAGGATAGGTCAAAACTCGTAAAAGAAAGATTGCCAAAAGTACGCTCACTTCTACTGTTTGAGAGCCTGTAACCAATAAGACTATAGTATCTTTGAAGTATTCAGCGAAGATAAAAAAAGCGAATGAAATGGCTAAAAAAACCAGTGCTATTTTTTTTACAAAGTTTATAAACAATTCAAAATTTTCTTTATATTTACGAGCCAAATAGGGATATATGGCTTGATTGGCTGGTTGAAACACTCCTCCAATAGCCACAACAATTTTTTCGGCTATGGCATAGTAACCGACAACGGTATTGTTAGTAAACAACCCTAGCAATATAAGGTTTGTCGTTGTATATATATTGACATAAACCCTGGAGACAAAAATATGCCAACCATCTATAAGATACTCTTTTAGTACGGATGTACTTTGTAATTTAAACCGTACATTGAACTCTCTATAAATTAAAACCTGTGACCATATCCCAGCAACTATAAAACCTACCGAAGTAAAGAGAGGAACCAAATAGTAATCACTCTGTTCTTTTACAAATAGAAATATGGCTGCCGTAAAAAGAATTTTTGAAAAAACATTAAGATAGGAGATATATTTCATGCGTTCCATGCCTTGAAAAAACCATACAGGAAAAAGTACCTGACCAATAACTGTTCCAAAGGTTAAAAAATATATCTCCCAGTCAGAAGAGAATTTTTCAAAAGAAAATACGATGAGCGTGAGTACAATAAAACTGACTATCATCAAAACTACTTTAATGGTCATAACAGCAGAAAATATCTCAATAATCTTCTCTTGGTTCTCTCTATGAACTGATATTTCACGTGTTGCAGAGAGGTTAAATCCATAATCTGTAATCACATTAAAATACATTATCATAGCTGTTGCAAAAGCCAACAATCCAAAATATTCAACACCTAAAACCTGTATGAGGTAAGGAAAGGTTATAAGAGGTAAAATATAGTTGGTTCCCTGCAAAGAGAGCAGTGAAAAAAAGTTTAAAAAGAGTTGTCTCTTCTCTGTTTTATCTACATTACTCATGCGTTATTATGCCCCTCTTTAAAATTAATAATAAAATGACCTTGAATAGTGACCATAAAAAAGACTATAAATACATTTAGCCATACTAAGCCTATAACCCCGTAAAAGTGGATTAAAATGGGTGCAAGGGTTGTATTGATAATGGCTGAACTTAAAAGAACTTTGTTTAAAAATTTTGTCTCTTTGATGGTAACAAGTATATTGGTAAACTGACTACCATAAAGATAGACCATTAAAGCCAAAGAGAGAATCTCTAATGCCTTCACACTTAACTCTGCCACCTCTCCTCCTGTAATGAGCAAGAGTATCGGTTTTGCAAAAAACATTACGATTAAAGAGACAGGAAACATGATGAGAAAAATAACCAAAGCAAGTTGTTTATTTCGTCGAACAAAAGAGTCACTTGAATCTTGATAAACATTGACCAAATAAGGGTATACCGTTCTGGTTAAAGGGTCAAGTAAGCCTCCTATGGCATGAATGATTTTTTCAGCAATAGCATAATACCCAACAACCAAAGGAGAGACAAAAAAGCCTAAAATAATAATATTGACCGTGGTATAGAACTCAACAGCAATTTTTGATGTAAAAATATACCAACCATCTTTTAAATAAAAAACTATTTTACTTAAAGGCTGAATCGAAAGTTGCACATCAAACTTTGTAATGGCAACATAAAGTGCCAAGAGACCTGTTATAAAAATAGCTACGCTATTAAGAAGAAACAACAGATACAAATCACTCTCCTCTTTTACAAAAACAAATACAGAAGCTACAAAAATAAACTTCAAGAAGCTATTTAGGTACATCATATACTTCATTTTTTCCATACCCTGAAAAAACCACACAGGAAACAGTAAAGAGCCAAAAAGTACCCCATAAGATAAAAAGATAAACTCTTTATACATATAGAGTTTGTCAATCAAGAAAACCAATGGAGTTAAAAAAATGATATAGGCTAGAACGATTAAAACCTTAATGGTCAAAACCGAAGAGAAAACCTCATCTCTTTTTAACTTGTTCTTTTGATTTAAAGATATATGATAAGTTGCCGAGAGCGTAAAGCCATAATCACTTAATTTTACTCCATAAAGCACAATAGCCAATACAAAACTATAGACTCCAAAACCCTCTATACCCAGTACTCGAATAAGATAGGGAATCAATAATAGAGGTAATATAATATTAATAAATTGTAATACAACTAAAGAGATAAAGTTCTCACTCAAACGCTTTAATGTACTTTGTTCTTCACTATTTTTCATTTTATAACTAAAAACCCTTCAAAATTCATATATTTTTGTACTGTTAAGATATCAACAAAACCTGCCCGTTTCAACATGTCCATATTGCCTTCTGTCGAGAAGGGTTCTAGCACACCTTTTAAACTCTTTGCTTTAGCAATAATCTCTTGGGCTTCATAACCTTGGTCTAATTTGTATTCCATATAGAGGTTTGAGATAATGTCTTGAAACCGTGCATCATTTGCTCGTACTTTTTCATACAGTATAAAAGCCCCACCCCAATTTAAACACTCATATATTTTATCTATCAACTGCTGTCGTAACTTAGGGTGAATAAACTGAATTGTATAATAAGAGACAATCAAATCGCTTTTCTCGAACTCCATGGTATTCATGTCATCACAAACAAAAGATAAATTTGGATTTTTATAAAGCTCATTTGCTTTAGTAACCATATCTTTTTCTATATCAACTCCTACAAATTTTGCATCTCTAAACTCATGGTGCTTGGCTAACTTATAACTAAGCCTACCCGTTGAAGAGCCTAACTCATAACATATAGAGTCATTTTTAACAAAATAGTCACTAAGTTTTATGGCCAATTCATGCCCCTCTTCATAAAGAGGTACAGACTTTCTCACGTGCTTTTCAAAGTTATCCACCATGTTACCACTAAACTTCCAATCGGCATTTTTTGCCACAATTTCATCACCTGAAAGCTCCATAATTATCCTTTAGATGATTATATCTCAACCCATATTAATAATACTTTATGTTTTAAAATGTTAATATATTTTTATTATTTTATAATAAATTTAAAAATATATTAAAATTTTATCATAATTATTATTTTTAATGTTAAAATTATAATAAACACACTCATTTCATTGGTCTAAAAGAGAAAGCATGACAAATAAAACATATAACCTCTATTTCATTTCACTTTTTTATGCAATTTTGATTACCTATATTGTTCCATGGGACATCATATACCATGGAGATTTTGCAGACATCACCAACTACATAAATCGTATCGAATACCTTCACGAAGGAGGTAATGAAGGTGTCCATACTGGTCTTTCATGGATAGTCAGTGAACCTGTTTGGAAATATGTCATTATTGGTATTGGCTTAGTTTTTGATGATTATCGTTTAGCACTCTATCTTGTATCTATACTTACCGTTTTTCTTTATGCTCTTTTTCTCTTTAAACGTGTTGATTACTATATCGGGATGATTTTTCTATTTAACCCTATGTTTATTGACTTAGTTATGGCTCAAATACGAAGTGCTTTCGCCTTTGCACTGCTTCTCTTGGCGTATGATTTACGTTCAAAAAAATGGAAAATAATCATTGCTATTACCTCCTTTTTAATTCATACCTCTATGCCTCTCTTTATCGTTATTTACTTTTTACTTCAAAAATTAAACCACATGGTAGCCTCTAAAAAATATTATCTCATTACTATTTTTGTAGCATTTTTTGTTGCACTATTTATACGTTATGGGGTAGACATACTACTTGCCTTTCTAGGTGATAGACGTGCAGGGTACCATGATATTATTGTAGGTGCATCTCTCTCCTACTCCATTATCTGGTTTACAATAGGTTTAATTGTTGCAACCTTTGCTAACTTTGAAAATGAAAAACAACGTATTATAGCAGGGTATGCCATAACGATGACCAGCTTTTTCTTCTTCTCATCCCTGATGGGTAACTTCGCTCAACGCTTTGTTGCACTAACCATACCACTTATTATTATCTCAGTTGGGTACCTACCTAAACATTACAAACAAGGAACCTATGTTCTATTTTTTCTATATATTTTACTAATGTTCAAATACAGACTGGCAAATGTTCATTGATTAACATTTTAAAACAAATTATGTTGTAATGTATTTTCTGTTACAATTTTAAAAAACACTATAGGAGACCTATGTTATTTAATAGCTACCAATTTATATTTGCTTTTTTACCAATTACATTTATATTATATTTTTATCTCAACCATAAAAGATTAACCCAGGCAAGTAAAGGGCTACTGGTTTTCTCTTCACTCTTTTTTTACTCTTGGTGGAATGTTGCCTATCTGCCCATTATATTAGCCTCTATGCTTTTTAACTACCTTTTAGGTAATATCTTAGCAAATGGCTCAAGTAAGTTTTCAAACAAAAGCATCCTAATAGTAGGAATAGTTGCAAACCTCTCTTTGCTTGGCTACTTTAAATATGCAGACTTTCTCATAGAAAATGTCAATCTTGCTTTTAACAGCAGTATCCCATTACTAAACCTTGCATTACCCCTTGCTATATCATTTTTTACTTTTCAACAGATATCTTACTTGGTTGATAGCTACAGAAAAGAGACCAAAGAGTATAACTTTTTAAACTATGCACTCTTTGTAACTTTTTTCCCTCAACTAATAGCAGGACCTATTGTCCACCATAAAGAGATGATGCCTCAATTTGCTAAAACAAGAAATAAAATCATTAACTACAACAACATAGCTATGGGACTCTTTATCTTTGCTATAGGACTCTTTAAAAAAGTAATCATTGCCGACACCTTTGCAACGTGGGCAACAGCTGGATTTGATGTAGCAACGACGTTAAACCTTTTTGAAGCGTGGGCAACCTCTCTGTCGTACACTTTCCAACTCTATTTTGACTTTTCAGGATACACAGACATGGCAATAGGAGCTGCACTTCTTTTCAATATCAAACTACCTATTAACTTCAACAGCCCCTATAAAGCAAAAAGCATTCAAGATTTTTGGCGAAGATGGCATATAACGTTGAGTCGATTTTTAAGAGACTATATCTATATTCCTCTTGGAGGAAATAGAAAAGGCTCCTTTAGAACCTACGCCAACCTAATGGCTACATTTATTATTGGTGGTCTTTGGCATGGAGCTGGATGGACGTTTGTATTTTGGGGCTTTCTTCATGGTTTAGCCTTAGTTATTCACAGAGCGTGGAGCAACTTAGGGTTCAAACTTTGGGGCTGGGTAGCTTGGTTTATCACCTTTAACTTTATCAATATCGCTTGGGTATTCTTTAGAGCCAAAGAGTGGGACGATGCCATTAAAGTTTTAAGCTCTATGTTCTCACTAGACAATATTGTTCTTCCAAAAGTTCTTGAGAATCACTTGGCATTTCTAAAAGAGTTCTCGGTGAATTTTGGCTATTTTGGTATCCATATAGGAGCAGAATTAGAGACCGTTCTTTGGCTTGTCACTGCATTTATAATGACCTTATTTTTTAAGAGTTCAGCAGAACAATTAAAAAGTTTTCAACTCAATTACTTTACGGCTATTTTTACAGGTATTACCCTTCTTATCGGTCTAATTTCCCTCAATAAAGTATCCGAATTTTTATATTTTAATTTTTAGGTGGTAGGACAGATGAACAGCAAAAAAAAGAACAACAAAAATATCAACAGTAAAAAATGGATTAAAATTTCTACCACTACAGCACTTATAGGTTTTTCGTTACTTATGTTAACAAACTATATTGTTGACCCTTTCAATGTGTTTCAGAGTAAAATACTCAAGCATGATTTTCAAATCAATCAACGTTTTGTAAAAATTGAGTACCTAGAGAAAAATCATGACAAATATAATGGCTATATGCTTGGCTCAAGTCGTATAGGAACCACCAATCCACAAGTAGTTGAGCAGTATATTCCAAATGCAAAAATATACAATATGACCCTAAATGGAGCAAACCTCTATAGCAACCTAATGCATATACGCTATATGATAAAAGCAAAATACCCCATTAAAACCCTCTATATGCAACTCGATGGCATCAATATGAGCTATTATGGAAGTGATGAGTCTAACTATTTAGGGAGAATGCATCCCTATGTAAAAGATGAATCACTAGCCCTCTTCTACTTTGATTACTTAAGTGGTTTTTTCCCTTTGAATATAAAAAAGAAAATAGCTCAAAATTTCAATTATACCTTTAATGTAACCTACAATTTACAAACAGGTATTTGGGCGAACCCTGTAGCTGAAGAGAAGATTGCAAAAAACTGTGAAGAGTATGTTAAAAATCAAAAGTCATTTCACAGACACAACAGACCTATTTTAAAATATACAACACGAAAGGAGACCATTCATGCCCTAAAAGAGATAGTTTCTCTCTGTAAAGCAAACAACATTAAGCTCTATACCTTTATGGTACCTCACAATAAAATCTTAATGGACACTTTTGTTATTAAGGACTATCTTGCTTATCTCAAAGACATTGCAACTATTACAGACTTTTATGATTTTTCAGGCTACAACAGTATCACGACAAATAACTGCAACTATTATGAACGTAGCCACTACAGACCTTTCATAGGAAAACTTATAGCAGCACGAATTTTTAATGACAAAACAGTAAAAGTTCCTGATGACTTTGGTCAATTGGTTACAAAAGAGAACATTACAGAGCATTTACAAATGCTCAAAAAAAATATTATAAATTATAAAAAAGGAACACAAAATGAAAAAGAGACTCTACAAACTGAATAAACTAATTATTATCTCTCTACTTTTCACTTCGCTACAAGCTAAAGAGAAGTATCTTCTACTTACACAGGGGAATGAATGGCTCCCCATGATGTCTAAAAATCTTATAGATAACTATAACACTATTAAAGAGCTTCCCTTCTCTGGTTTTATTATAGTAGGAGACACCTTTACCCATGAAGTAATGAAGCCTAAAACCAAACTGGACTATCAAACCGTTTGGAACGAAGTCAAAGGTCTAAAAGACCTTTATAAAAACAAACATAATTTTCTTAGAATTGATATTCACTTTCCTGCAGACTACTGGGACTATGTCGCTTGGGAGCAGGTTACACAAAACTTTGCCATAGTGGCACAAGTAGCTACTGACCTACACTTTGACGGTATTGTTTTTGATGATGAGATTTATGAAGACATGAATGACCATAAAATGGTAAATTTTAAATTTCCAACCAAAAATGAGTTAAACAATAACTCTGCATCATGGGAAAGAAAAGGTAGTCAAGAGAACACTATTATTGATAAATATGCTTATCGTAATCCACAATATACATTTAAAGAGCATAGCGAGAAAATCACCTCCCTTTTTAAAGAGATAATGAAAAGCATGGTAGAGATAAATCCAAACCTTACTGTTTTAGTATACAATGGTCCAGCACTTTCACACCCTAACTCCAATAAAGACAACCAACTTATAGTAAATCTAGGTTCACCCAGATTACATGAACATTTAGGTGCCATTTTCGCAGGTTTTAAAGAGGGATTAGATAAAAATGCGACGCTTTACGATATGGGAGAAAGTTACAGATACCGAGAAGAGAACCACTTTAAAAACAGTTATCAGTGGAGAAAGTACAATATTGCAAAAGATGAATATAACAATGATATAGACAGCAGTTACCAATGGCTTGTCCCTCCTAGAGATAGAGCCTCATGGTCAAATGATGTCAATGTAGGTTTTATGGTTTTTAATAAAGGTCAAAGAAGTACATTTAAAGAGTTTGATACGCGTAACAAATCCAGTATTGATGATATTAAAAGAACCCTGCAAAAAGCACTAAAATATAGTGATAAATATGCCATATACTATACCGAAGAGCAAGATTGGGTACGTCCCAATACACCCTATCCTCTTACAGAAGGTTGGATGGAAATGATGCAAGATGTCTATAAAAACAAGTAAATATTATACATTATAAAAAAGGAATAAAAAAATGAAAAAAATGTTATATACTTTAGTCATTATCCCTCTGCTTTTCACCTCTCTACAAGCTAAAGAGAAGTATCTTCTACTCGCTCAAGGGAATGAGTGGCTCCCCATGATGTCTAAAAATCTTATAGATAACTATGAGACTATTAAAAAGCTTCCCTTCTCTGGGTTTATTGTGGTAGGAGACACCTTTACCCATGAAGTGATGAAACCTAAAACCAAACTGGACTATAAAACCGTTTGGAATGAAGTAAAAGGTCTAAAAGACCTTTATAAAAATAAACACAATTTCCTTCGAGTTGATATTCACTTTCCTGAAGACTACTGGAACAAAACAGCTTGGGAACAGGTTACACAAAACTTTGCCATAGTTGCACAAGTAGCTGCTAACCTACACTTTGAAGGTATTGTTTTTGATGATGAAGTCTATAGAGACAACGATAGAAAAATGATTAATTTTAAATTTCCAACAAAAAAAGAGTTAACAAAAAACTCTAAAGCATGGGAAAGAAAAGGTAGCCAAACAAAAGCTATGTTCGATGAACATGCCTATCGTAATTCAAAATATACATTTAAAGAGCATAGCGACAAAGTTACCTCCCTTTTTAAACAAATCATGAAAAGCATGGTCAAAGCAAATCCAAACCTTACGCTTTTAGTCTATCACGGTCCAGCACTTTCACATCCGAACTCCAATAAAGATAACCGACTGATAGTTGAGCTTGGGCTACCTCGTTCCCATGAACTTTTAGGTGCCATTTTTACAGGTTTCAAAGAGGGGTTAGATAAAAATGCAACCCTTTACGATATGGGTGAAAGCTATAGATACAGAGCAGATAAACACTTTAGAGAGAGTTATGAGTGGAGAAAATACAATATTGCCAAAGATAAATACAACAATGATTTAAACAGCAGTTACCAATGGCTTGTCCCACCTAAAGATAGAGCCTCTTGGTCACAAGATGTCAATGTTGGCTTTATGGTATTTAACAAAGGTCAAAAAAGCAGTTATAAAGAGTTTGATACGCGTAATAAATCCAGCATAAATGATATTAAAAGAACCCTACAAAAAGCCCTAAAATATAGTGATAAATACGCCATATACTATACCGAAGAGCAAGACTGGCTACGACAAAAAACAAAGTACCCCGTTACAAAAGAGTGGATAAAAATGATGCAAGAAGTTTATAAGTCCAAATAAAATCTACAAGTAAAGCCCTATACAAAAGGGCTTTACTCTACTATTCTTTTAGCCATAACAGCCGATACCGTCATCATAATAGAAAATATATAAACAAAAACTACTAAAACAAGTATGTTTAAAATAGGGATTGTAGAAAAGATAGTAAAAATAAAAGTAAACAGAAACATAGCCAATAAAATAATAACTCCATAAACCGAAATATATTTAAAGTAAACTCCTTGCATTGCATCTCTCCAAACATCAGCAGAAAATATTGTAAATACAGCAAAAAAACCCTCTTTAAAATCGTTTGCCATTATAATGTTTGACTGAACCAAAGGTTGAACATAAGAGAACAGTACTCCTACTAAAAGTAGAGGTATACCAATAGTTGATAATAAAGAAAAAAGTTCTGCATTATTGGTAGTAGCAGATATTCCTCCTTGAAAACTGATACCTGAACCAGCTATAACTAAAGAAATAATCCCAACAAACAATAAAGCCATGACCATCCAGCCCATATATGCACCTAAAGCAGGAGCAAAGTAACGCTTTATTATATCTTGACCATCGGCATTATGAACCTCCTCAACAAAGCTCTCTATATTATCTGTCTCATAAACTAATCTACCTGCATATATCTGAACAGCCAAGGCAAATCCACTAGAAAAAACTGAAGCAATAAATCCTACTACAGGTAAAAGTCCCAACAAGCTTAAAACCAGAAGTACAACCATGACACTCATAGTAAATTTTTTATTAAGAGTAATAAACTCCCAACCCAAACGAAAAGTATTTTTAACAGGCTCAAAAGCGATAGCCTCATCTATAAGTCGCATATTGTTTTCTTGCATTTTTTATTCCTTTAAAAAAATTATTATATCTTAAAAAGCATCAAATAAAGAGTTTAATGAATTCATCAATTTATAAGATTTCTA
>JALUMR010000088.1 GCA_027055805.1 Campylobacteraceae bacterium | reverse complement strand
GTTCTTTTGCCTTATTTATTAATTCTAAATTAGGATTAGCCGAACCCTGAGTAGCCTTAAGCGTATAAGCCGCAGCCTTATACCCATAAACATGAACATAAACAGTCGCATCTTTTTTAGGAGTAATGACACACTCTTCATTTTTAGTACCACCGTTGTTTGATTTACAGTTAAAAGAGTGTAGACTGGCTTTTCTTCCAACTCTAACACGTAGGTCAGCATCAGCTGTTAAGTCTGAAAGGGTTACGGTAATGGTTTCACCTTTTTTCCCATCCAATTTGTACTGTTTTCCCTCTTTTTTCTCTACTGCGTCTGCAAGGGGGTCACTTGTTAAAGTAGGAATATCTTCTGCTCCATCTACAGTAGCCTTTAGATTAAATGCACTTGCTTTAAATCCATTGACCATAATAGAATAGGTAGATGTCTCACCTTCATTGGTAACAACACACTCTTCATTTTCTGTATTACTATTTGAGGAGTAACAGTCATTAAACCTCACTCTGACTTCATTACCTTTTTTAACATAGAGGTCAACATCAGCTTCTAGCCCAGTTAAGTTAACACGAACACTTTTGTTTTTCGGAACGGTTATATTATAATATTTTTTTTCTTGTTGTTTAACAGCACCATCTATTGCTTTTCCTGATGTTAGGGGTAGGGAGGTGGCAGATAGGAGTTGTGAGCTTAATCCTATGCTTAAGGCTATGTATAATAGTTTTTTCATTTATTCGTCCTTTTTATAGTTATCTGACTAAGTATAACATAATATAATTAAAAAAAATATATTTTAATATAAAAGTATTGATGAAAAGTTTAAAGAGAGGAGTTTAATGGAATATAGGGAATAGATAGAACGACCTGTTGTTGGTCGTTCTATAAAAAACTTGAAGAGTTAATTAGTTAGCTATTTTTTTGATATTTGGTAAATTACTAATATCATATAATGTTCTATTTTTCTTTCCACCCCCATCATGATCTTCAAATAACAATTTTTTTCCATTTGAAATTGTTTTAAGTGCATCTATAGTAAAGGAATTTGAATCATTCTCCCACTCTACAACTTTTGTTATGTTATTATTAACAAAATAATAAAAGTTAAAATAGCTATGAGAAGAATGTCCAAAATCTACATAAAATAAGTTTGTGTTTTCTAATTTATTTAATGACCGAGCAGGAGCATAATTTGCACTAATTATTTTTTTATTTAAATGAGTCCAATCTTTAGTGGAAATAGTATGAATTACATCGTCGCCATCTTCTTTACTCAAAATATAAACCAAATCTTCTTTTGGTGAACATAGAACATCATCTGTACTGTTGTCTTTATTTAAACAATGCTCTTTTGCTATATCTATTATATTTACATTAATATTTCCATCATTCCACTTTGGTTCTATATTGCTATTATTATCATTAAAGAAGTTCTTGTGTTCTCTTACCTTCTTTACATTCCATTTACTTAGGTTATGATTTTTAAATGTATATTCACTTGCATCATAAGGTTTTTTTCTTTTGTAAAACATATAACTCATATTTGTAACATTCGAGACATCCCAGTTACTAATATCTTGATTGAAATCTGAATCTCCCAGTATTGTAGCAAACATAGATTGCATATTTGTAACATTAGAGACATTCCATTTACTAATATCTTGATTAAATGCTACAGCAGTAGAGAACATAAAACTCATATTTGTAACATTCGAGACATCCCACAAGCTAATATCTTGATTAAAATTGAAATCAGAACTAAACATAAAACTCATGTCTGTAACATTAGAAACATCCCAACTACTAATGTCTTGATTAAATTGAGTGTTTCCTTCAAATAAGTAACTCATATCAGTAATACAAGAAGTATTAACTTTAGTAACATCGTCATTATTTTTAATTTTGGCTTTTAAATCTTCTAAAGTAATACAAGGAGTTGACGCAGTTCCTTTAACAGCCTTTAAACTATAGTTAGCAGCTTGATACCCATAAACATGAACATAAACAGTAGCATCTTTTTTAGGAGTAATGACACACTCTTCATTTTTAGTACCACTGTTGTTAGATTTACAGTTAAAAGAGTGTAGACCAGCTTTTCTTCCCACTCTAGCACGTAGGTCAGCATCAGCTGTTAGGTCTGAAAGTGTTACGGTAATGGTTTCACCTTTTTTTCCCTCAACTCGGTACTGTTTTCCCTCTTTTTGAGTAACAGCATCGGCAATAGGGTCACTGCTTAAAGTAGGAATCTCTTCTGCACCATCTACAGTAGCTTTTAGATTAAAAGAACTGGCTTTAAATCCATTGACTAAAATGCTATAGGTAGAAGTTTCACCTTCATTCGTAACAACACACTCTTCATTTTCTGTATTACTATTTGAGGAGTAACAGTCATTAAACCTCACTCTGACTTCATTACCTTTTTTAACATAGAGGTCAACATCAGCTTCTAGCCCAGTTAAGTTAACACGAACACTTTTATTCTTTGGAACGGTTATATTATAATATTTTTTTTCTTTTACTTTAACCGTACCATCTATTGCTTTTCCTGATG
>JALUMR010000087.1 GCA_027055805.1 Campylobacteraceae bacterium | reverse complement strand
GCCTAAGCTCTAGCTCTTCTTTTAAGCCAGAAAGTGAACGCTGATTTTTCTCTATACGCTCTTTTTCAATCAGTTTTGTAATCTTATTTTCCAAAATAAAATTTTGCTGTTTCTCTTTTTCTATATTTTGACTTTTAATCTTTCTATCAAGCTCAGAAAAACTCTTTTCTAAAACTGTTACTTTTTCACTAAGTTCAGTGTCACTTAACTCTTCATAGGCTGTAGATTGAAACTTTTTCAACTCCTCTTTATACCTATTTTTCTCATCAAATTTACTGGCAATAAGCGTATGATTTTGCTGAAGGTGTTTCATGTTTACAAACGCACTTAACTCTTTTTCAAGAAGTGTCTTACGTACATTTAAAGAAGAAAGTTCTTCATCATTTTTCTTTATATTTTGCTCTATAAAATGAACTTCTTTCTCTGTTTTTGAAATCTCATTTTTTATATTTAAAAGGTTTTTATTGGAAAACTCTAACTCATGGTCAAAAAGTTTTGCCTCTTCAATTTTCTTTTTTTCTAGTACCAAAAATTGCATAAAGTTTTCATACTGCTTCTCTTCTGTCTGTCTACTTACTAAAATCTTTTGTAGACGTTCAAGTTCAGCCTTGTACTCTTTGGACTCTAAGGTTAGTTTATCAAAAGCAACTTTTTCACTATAGGTATGCAGTAATTTATCGAGGTTATAATTACTTTTCTCCTTTTCTAAAATAACAACTCTCTCTTCTAAAGCTTTACGTTGTTTAGGTTCTAAATAGACCAAATTTTTAAGTAAAGCTTCCATTCGTTCAAAGGTTTGATTTTCTTTTGTAGCACGTTGAAAAACATTTTTAGAAATATCGGCATAAACTTCGGTAGAAACTACTTTTTCCAAAAGGTTCAAACGCTCTTTTGCCTCTGATTTTAGGAAACTGTCAAAGAGACCTTGGGAAAGAACCATAGATTTTGTAAAGTCTTGAAAATCAACTCCTATAAGTTCCTCTACTTTTATACAAACTGTAGATATCCCCCTACACAGTAGTGAGTTACTTGCATATAGATACATATCACAGGTCAACTCTCTTCCTTTTTTCTGTTGCTCAAACCTACTTCTGTACTCTTTACCGTTAACTTCAAATATCACTTCACAAAAAGAGTCTAAGCACTCTTTACTTATGGCTTCTGAAATATTCTCTTTAAGGCGTGTTGTTTGAGCATAAAGAGCCAATGTTATAGCATCAAGAATGGTACTTTTACCTGCACCTGTCACACCTGTTATAGCAAAAATTTTATCTTGAAAACAAGCTTCTCTGAAGTCTATCTCATTTTCACCCGTTAAAGAGTTAATGTTTTTAATTTTTAGGTTTAAAATCTTCATTATTTCATATCTTCTATAATTTTGTCATAAAGTTTAAGTAGAGACTCTTGTTCTTTAGAGTCAAGTGCTTTTATTCTTTCCAAAAATATCTTTTTTATTTGTTCTTTTTTATCGATTTTCTTCATTGTTTTATTCTCTTTAAAATCATTCATATCAGGATTTTATCTTATTTTTATTAAATAAAATGGCTGATTAGAGAGTAATCATTCTATTTTAAGACTATTTTATGTTAAAACTCTCTTTGCTCTTGCTATATCTTCATCTATTTCTCTTTTTAATGCCTCTAAGCCATTAAACTTTCTATTGTCACGAATAAAATCAACAAATTCTATCCCTAAATCTCCTACTACCTCACCAATATCTCTATCTAAAACATGTGTCTCTATGGCAAAAGAGCCATCAGTAGTGACACGATGACCTAAAAAGCTGACAGAGTCTAACCACTCATCAGCTATTTTGGTTCGTGTTGCATAAACACCCTCTTTAGGTAGTTTGTAATCATGTACATTCAAGTTTAATGTAGGCACCAACTCTTTTTTACCTAAGCCTTGCCCTGAAACAATCTTTCCATAAATCCTATATGAACGGTCAAGAAGTTGCTTTACCATTTTTATGTTACCCTCTGCGATATACCTCTTTATGGTACGAGAATGCACAGAAACATCAGCAAACTTCACCTCATCTACCACTACAACCTCTCCATCAAAAAGCTCTTTTAACAAAGTGCTATTACCCTCTTTTTTATAACCAAACTCAAAGTCGTACCCGACCACAATGGTTTCAAGTTTAGGAAAGTCCTCTTTTAACTTTACAACAAACTCTTTAGCACTCAAAGCATTTATATGCTCAAAATGATAAAAAAAACAAGGCTGTTCTACACAAGAAGCACGTCTATACCCTGGGGTTAAATACCCACCATTTCGCTCTATAATCACCACTGCTTCTACTTGCTCTATTAACGCTCTATGTCCTATATGAATACCATCAAAAGAACCGATGGCTATTGATTTTATACTGTTTTTATACAACTATTTTCCTAAAATGATAAACATACTCTACATTCCCCGACTTACCTGTCAGTTTTGAAGGAGTACTATAACAGAGTTCCCAGCCCAACTCATGAGCTTTCAGTTCAAATTTTTCTTTAGCTTCTGTGATGGCTTCTAAGTTAACCACTACACCACGACTGTCACGTTTTACTGCTCTTCCTACCTCAAACTGTGGTTTAAAAAGTAAAATCATCTCGCCATAACTCAACCTATCTATAGCATCTATAATCTGTAAAATAGAGATAAACGACACATCACAAGTGACCAGTTCAAAAGGCTCTGATTTAAAGTCACGAATATCGGTCTCTTCAAAAATATCTACCTTTTCATTCCCCCTTAAGGAGTGATGTAACTGATTTGAACCTACATCGACACAAGATACAGAAGCTACTCTCTTTTCTAATAGAATCTGAACAAAACCACCTGTACTTGAACCAATGTCTAAAGCTCTTTTCCCTCTGAGTTCCATGGGGTACTCTTCTAAAAAAAGCTCCAACTTCTTGGCTGCACGGCTTACATAGAACTTCTCTTTATCTATATCTACATTTGTCTTCGCATCACACTTATGTGAGGCTTTTGCTACCTGACCATCTACAAAAACCTTACCTCTTTTTATGGCATCTAAGGCACGATTTCGACTCTCAAAGTAACCTTGTTCTACCAAATATTTATCTAATCTTATTCCACTACGCACACTTACCATCCAAAACATCTTTTATATCTGCCAAGGCAATATACTTCACGGTTCTACTCTCTTTCATAGGTGCTAAAACTTTATAGTTTGTTAGCTCTTTAAGGTACTTTCTTGCTGTATTTTCTGACACTTCATAATGGTTGGCTATCTCTTTTACCGTAAAGGTACGCCCTGGGTTTTTCATGGCTTTTTTTACAATATTTTTCTGAATAAAGTTCAAACAATCAGCCATTTTAGAGTTTTCTAACAACTCAACCACCTCGTCAAACTCACGGCTTCGCTCATCTAAATAGTTAAACAACTCATCCATAGAGCGTAAAATAATATCTACCTGATAGTAGATAAAATAGGTCAAGTCACTCTCATCTATTTCGGTATACAAATACGCCATGCCATACTTTACAGGAGCCTCTTTAAGCAGTTTAGAGATAGATAAATACTCAAAAAACTCAAAACCATTTTTGAGCATAAACCAGTAAAAAATAGCTCGTGCTGTTCGTCCATTTCCATCGGCAAAAGGATGCTCATAACCTATCATAAAGTGTAAAATAATCGCTTTAACAATGGGGTCTATAAAATCATCACCACCCTCACCAGAATGTATGGTATTGGCAAAAACACAAAGTCTTTCTAAGCGTTTTTCTATCTCTTCAAAATGAGGTGGCTGATGCAACACTTCCCCATCAATTCCATCGGAAATCACTATCTCATTGTCTTCCCTAAACTCCCCTGGAACCACAGCATTTTGTGATGTTCCTTTGGTTGCTATTTGATGAAAATACTTTATCATCTCTATACTAAGTGGAGCATCTATAAGCTCTTTAACCTCTGTCATAAGCAGATAGTTATTTAAAATCATTAGCTCATCTTCAGAACGTGGTTTTCGCTCTTCTACCAGCATTTTTTTAGCCACACGACGTGTGGTAGAAGCACCCTCAAGTTGTGCAGAACTAATTGCCTCTTCCATCACCAATGATGAGATAAGAAATTTCTGTTTCACAGCAGAGTTTGAAGTCATGGCCTCACCTGAGAGCTTAGCTATTTTATAAAGCTTTGCTTGTAAAGAGTCTGGTTTACAGTAGTGAAAATGTTCTGCATTGACATCCAACAAATCAATGGGTTTACGTTTGGTAAAACGACACCATTTGGTCACCAGCCATGCTTTCTTTACATCATGTTCTTTAGGTACATGCCACTTAAACTTATCCCAATAGAGGTAACGACCTTTATCATCAGTTTCACGAAAATATTCCATAAGGTAGCTCTCCGTATTCATCATATTTAAAACAACAGCTAAATTATCAGGGTTAAATGTTATGGGTGATTTTTCAATACGTGATTTTGCCATATTTTCTCTTTAACTCAAATTTTTATTTTTGCGTTATTGTAACACATAAAATAATAGAAAAGAGTGAAAAAAAAGATATAAAAGCATAATTAATTTAAATAAACCTTACATTTTGTTTTTTATTAAAAAAATTATATAGTTTTTCACATTCATTAAACAATTGTTATCTATTATTAGTTAGAATCTTAAAAAAAAATATAAAGGTATTTATTATGTCATATTCTCTTATTCTAACACTAAGTGCTTCTCTTCTACTCTCTGGATGTACCCTTATCTCTCAAATAATGGAACCTCCTACAGAAAAACCTACAAAAGAATCTATAGAAAAATCTATAAGTCAAACTGAAAGAAAAGTTCAAAACTCAACTACTAATACCCATAATAGCAGTATCATAAAAGATAAATTTAACGATTACGAATTAACCATAACCCAAGATGCAAATAGCCTAGAAGGTAAATATGCCTTAGAGAGAGGTCAAATTAGTTTTGCTGGGGCTAGAAAAGAAATAGTAGATTCTAAATTAGTCATAGAAAAACTTGGTGTTAATGATTTTGGATACTACTACACCGTTAAACTTAAGGGCTATCCTGCCAATGAATATTTTGGTATCTTTTCTAAAAAAGATGGAAAATATGTCAAAAAAATAATATCTGATAATGGAGAAATATCATACTATGATAATATTGAGCTTATACATGAAGGTAAAAGAGTTAAACTAACAATAAGCACCAATCAAGGAAAACGTATTATTATTTGGAGAAAAACTGATTTTGTAGACAATGATGAAAGACTTAATGGGGCAAAAGAGATTTACAATCAAGTATGTAAAGCTAACTATTGCGAAGAGTTATAATAGTGGTGAGTTAAATTAATATTTAACTCACCTATAAAATTAGTTAGTCTCTTGGTCTACAATTTTATTTGCACTAATCCAAGGCATCATTTCACGAAGTTTATTACCTGTTTGAGTAATAAGCTTAGTTTTATCGTTATTTCTCTCTGCATTCATTCTAGGGTATCCTGCTTGACCTTCTAAAATAAAGTCTTTAGCAAATCTACCATCTTGAATCTCTGTTAAGATATCTTTCATCGCTTGTTTAGATTCAGCATTAATAACTCTTTTTCCTGAAACATAGTCACCATACTCAGCTGTATTTGAAATAGAGTATCTCATATCTGCAATTCCACCTTCAAACATAAGGTCTACGATTAGTTTTAACTCGTGAAGACACTCAAAATATGCAAGTTCAGGTGCATATCCAGCTTCTGTAAGTGTTTCAAAACCAGCTTGTACTAGAGACGCTGCTCCACCACAAAGAACTGCTTGTTCTCCAAATAAATCTGTCTCTGTCTCATCTTTAAATGTAGTTTCAATAATCGCTGTTCTACCACCACCAATAGCTGATGCATACGATAATGCTAACTCTTTAGTTGTCCCAGATGGGTTTTGACCAACAGCAATAAGGTCAGGGATACCACCACCTCTTACAAACTCAGAACGTACTGTATGACCTGGTGCTTTTGGAGCAATCATAGTAACATTGATGTCAGCTCTTGGAATAATTCTTCCATAGTGAATATTAAATCCATGTCCAAATGCAATAGTAGCCCCCTCTTTTAAGTTTGGCTCAATCTCAGCTTCATAAATCTCTTTTTGATTTTCATCTGGAAGAAGAATCATAATAACATCACCTTTAGCTGATGCTTCAGCTACAGTTAATGTTTCAAAACCTTTAGCTTCAGCTTTTGCCCAAGATGAACCATCTTTTCTAAGACCGATAACTACATTTACTCCTGAATCTCTAAGATTTTCTGCATGTGCATGTCCTTGAGAACCGAAACCGATCATTGCTACTGTTTTAGATTTGATGATACTTAAATCACAATCTTTGTCATAAAATACATTTAATGTTGACATTATTTGTTCCTTGAGGTTAAAAAATTTCGCGATTATACCGTAAGGTTGCTTATGGGTGTTTAAGTATCCCCATAACTACCAAGACTTTATAACATCTTTTAATTTTTTAGCCTCATAATGCTCACGATTCCCCCAACGGTAAAAAATAACCTCTTTGGGCTTTTTCATCACAACTTTTAAAGCCTCTATGGCCTCTTGAAGCATCTTCACACTTACCTCATCAACTCGTACTCTATCACCTTTATAAAAGAGTCGTTCTTTAAAGTAGTGGGTCTTCTCTACTACATAAAGGTGTTCTTTTAACTTTTTAAAATTACTATTTAACTCCTCTTCTCTTACTCCGTCTACAAGCCCAACTACTTTTGAAAAGCGTATAATGGTGGCTTGAGAGTAAAGAGGTAAGGCAAGGTTCAGAGCCAAGGGGTAACTGTTAAAATTATAATGATACTGCTTTGCTAACTCTAAATCTAAAATATAATTCTTAGTTTCTACATCTTTAAAATCACTCATGTTATAGTACATCAAAACCCCATAGTCTATAGGTGGTACGCCAGTTTTTTTATGGTACTTTACTTGGTGTAGTCGAATGGTGGCTGATATTTTTTTAACGCTTTGCTCTTTTAAGCGTTTTAAAAACTCAAAATAGCTCTTTTTACTACGCTCTGTCCAATCACAATCGACTTGGATTTCACTGTAGTTTTTTAAGGGCATATTATTTAAAGCCTTTAAAACCTTTTTAACCATAGTAGAAGCTTTCATCTTTTTCCATACAGGATTATCTATGTAAATAACTGGAACTATCTCATGAGTTGGCAATGTTTTAAAAGAGGTCTTTTTAAATACAAAACTACTGTTATAAGCAATGTCTAAAACCTTTACATAGCGTGGAGAGTTACTCTCATTGGCATCTACAGTGTAGCTAGATGCCCAATGATAAAAGGTATAGCTTGGTTCTTGGAATGGTCTGTTATAGATGTATCCAAAAAGAAGAACAACTATAACAAAAAAAGCTACTATTTTTTTCATTTAAAATATCTAAACGTTGCACATTTTTTAATAATCTCTTTTCCATATTTGGTATTACTGTACTTCTCTTTATACTGCTCAATAGCCTCTGTAAACTTTGGATATTTTTTCAACTTTTTTGTATCAAAATAAGCAACATAGACACCATATTCATCAGCTTCATTTTTAATCAAAGCTCGATTAAACTCTACTTTAAGCAACTGATAGGCTATTTTAGCTTTAAACTCTGGCTTAGTGGCATACTTCTCTGCCAACCTATACTCTTTTTCTATCTTGTCAAAGTTTTTCAAAATATGCTCTGCTTCTGCATTTGAAAAAGAGGTTACACTTCTGTCAATTGACCCTGCCATAGGAAAGTTACCAAACCAAGAGCTGTTATAGAGTCCATTGGCATAGAGGTAGTGGTCCATAGCAGAAGTTGGGTTCTTCTTTAGGGTTTGTTCTATTTTCAACATGGTCTCTACAAACTTTCTTTGCCCATACCCTTTGCCTTTTACCTTTCTGTTGTTTCCAGAGAGTGAGACATTAAAAGGGTTAAACTTTGTTTTTATGTTGAGTTTTGGTACCTGCTTCATATAGTGGTTCGCTTTTTCAAAGTTTCCATCTTTAGTATAGAGTATGGTTAAAAACTTTGCCACATCATTTTTTGCCAGTGACTTCATAACAATTCTAAAAACTTTCTGCTCGTAAATGCTTCTATCTTTTTTCTCTACATATTGTTCAAAATCATCTGCTTCTATGGCATCCATATACATTCCTACATAGGAGTAACCTGTAGAAGGAAGAACTGAACAGTGTTTAGAAAAAAGCTTTTCAGGAGAATTTTTAGGATACAACTTAGCCATAAAGTAAGCTGTATAGGCAAAAATATCATCTCTTTTTTCAGGAGGAGCCTCTTTTAAGAGTCTAGTCAAGTGTAAAAAGAGTGCTTTGTTGGCTCCTTTTTTTGTACTAGTAATGGCTCTTACTCCATTGACATACTTCAACATATCTACAAATATTTTCTGTTTAGGCGTAGCTAAAGCGTTAAGCTCTTTAAACTCTTTGTCCAATCCATTTAGATGCTCTTGCTCTTTTACATTCATATAGACTTTGGCATATAAAGAGAAAAACTTAGGGTGTTTAAGTTGCGACAGTGTCTCTAAAAAATAGGCTTTTTTCTCTAAGTAGCTTTGATAGTTTGTTCTCTCATACTTATCATTTTTATCTACGCTATCTTCGTCTAAATAGTTGGCTTGAAAATCTTGTAAAATCATATAGGTTAAACGCTCAAACCAAACAGAATTAGGTGCTAGTTTAGCCAGTTTTCTATGCTCCATAAGGGGTACACCCTCCCACTTTAAAGCTCGTAAAAAATAAAAGAGTACTTTTTCATCAACTGTTTTTGTTTGAGCTAAAAGGTTGCTCCACTGTTTATCATTTTCTATTTTAAAGTCATAGTAGCCCAAATAAGGATTGGTTTTGTTATTTTTTAAAATCTCTCCATAGAGTAAATTTGACGCTACATCTTTTCCTAAATGCTGTAAAGCTCCTGCTCTTAAGGCATCTATCCACTCAAATACTATAGAGTCTACCTCTTTAACCTCATCGTAATATTTTTTATAGAGAGCCAGTGTCTCTTTATAGTGTTCACTATAGTGGTTAAGTCGCATTAGTAAAAAAAGATAACGTAGTTTTAAAAACTTATCATCTTCTGATTCTAACGCCTTTGTACCAATTTTAAGTAAATCTTCTAAACTCATGGGGACATCTTCAGATTCATATGCTTGAACATTTGCTTCTTGGTCAGCGACAAAGTCAAAGTATTTTTCAAAATGTTTATTGGCTATTTTGCTTTTATACTTTTTAAGCCGAGTCAATATCTCTTTATCGCCATAAAAGAGTTCATCAAGCTCTTTTATAGTCAAACTATTATTTAAATATTTCTGCCACTCTTTAAGATTTAACATATGAGATTTTTTCTTAAAATAGGCTACTCTATCTTCGTAACTGCGAACACCTGAAGCCGACAGATTATAAAGAGGATTATCCTCTTTTAAGTTAATAAGTGATGGGTCTAAGAAGTCATAGCTGTTGTCTTTAACAAAATCATTAAAGTATCCTCCCCCTCCACAAGCTGTTAGTTTTGTAAAGCTTAATAGTGTTATTAATAGTATGGTTAAGATTTTCATTGTCTATTTTCCCTTCTAAAGTCATTGGTTATTGTAACCACATTTGTTTTAAAAGTATAGAGCTAAAGTAATCTGCCAAACTCTTTGACAAAAACATAAAACATTGGTCTTAGAACTTTCCTTTCCATGTAAAGCATTCTAACATAAGATTACTAATGTATAATAAAGTTTATTTTTTTTAAACAAGGAGTAATATCATGCTCGAATACTTAACTACAAACCTACTTTGGTGG
>JALUMR010000086.1 GCA_027055805.1 Campylobacteraceae bacterium | reverse complement strand
GTGGGAAAAAACATATGAAGTAAAAGCCATCTATGAGAGTCGATAGAAAATAAGAAAAAAGGTAAAAAATTTGACTCTCATGCCCATAGTATAGTAGTTCTATGTGTTTTAATCGTGTAAGTGCTTGTATTTCTGTTTGAAACTGTACATTAAAATAGAAGCAGCAACAGCCACGTTAAAACTCTTAATATTATCTTCCATTTCTATGTTAATTATGTTGTCACATAGGCTTAAAATCTCTGGTGAAATACCATGCCCCTCATGCCCCATAAGCAAAACCCATTTTTTCGGGACAATAGCTTCTGCTAAAGGGATAGAGTTAGAGGTTACTTCTGCAGCAAAAATAGTATAGCCATTCTTTTTTAGTTTATTTAGGGTTTCACTTATATCATCATATAAGTGGGTTTTTAAAAGAGACATATGCCCCATGGAGACACGTAATGCTCTTCTTCCAAAAGGGTGAGGACCTTGGTTTGGTAAAACATAAGAGTTTACACCCAATGCAGCAGCAGAACGTGCGATGGAGCCTACATTTTCTGTAGAGGTGATGTTGTCTAGCATAATAATATTATCATCCAAATCATCAAGTTCTACTTGTGCTGGTCGTGTTCCATGAAGCATAACATTTTGGTGAAGCTTATGACCTACAATGGTTTGCATGAGCTTTTTGTCAGCCACATAAAGTAAGGGAATATTTTTTCTCTCTATAAGCTCTTTAAATTCAGCATAATACTCTTTGGTTGCAAGAAGGCTTTTTACTTTTATATCGGTTTCTAGTAGTAGATTAACCACTTTTGAACTGTCTGCTATAAAAGAGTTGTCTTTGGTAAATAGGTTGTCCCGTAACTGCTGGTATATACGAAGTTCAGGGATATTTATATCTGTAATTTCTATTAAATTCATAAAGAGATTATAGCAGAGTTAAAGCTGTAGGTTTTGTTTTGGTATCAATTTTTAATCTATGTTGACCAATATTTAAAATAATTGGTTTGTCAAACTCTTTTAAAGCTGTAAGCTTAATGGTGTTTTTATCGATAAAAGTTATATCTATATTGGCTGGGAACATAAGACTTTGTAGTACATCTGTTTTTGAGCTGGGTGGAAAGTAAAATATATTGCTCTCATTTTTATGTATGGTAAATCTATTTTGTTTGGCTGTTACTTTATGTAGAGGCTCTTTAAATGTTCTTGTAGTAAAAGACCAATCTTTTTCTACTTCTTTCCCATCAACCATCGCAACAAATTTTACTTGGTATTGACTATTCCAATCGAGTCTTTTTAAAGGGAACAATACATAATCAAATTTATTAAAACGTTGATTTGGGTCAGACTTTTGGTCATATATTAAAGTGTCATCTATACGCTTACCTTCACTGTTAAAAAGTTCAAATTTAAGAAGTTTAACACTTTTAAAGCATGTTTGATTGAAACTAACACTAATAGGAAAACCACTTACTTTGTGGTTTGGTAGTGGGTCTGGAAGTTCATCAAAAAATGCTGCAGGCACATCTTTTTGGTTTTTAAATGGGTAAGTTACTACTTTAGCATTATCATCTTTATGCATACTGAGTGCTTTTGCCAATACCTCATTGGGTACGAACCCTTTTTTAGGGTCTTTAAAGTTTTTCTCTTTATATAATTTGTTTAGTGCTTTGGCACTCATATCATAGACAAATGCTGTTTTGGTTTTATCATTTAGATTCTGTCTTATTCCTATGCCTATTTCATCCCCTTGAAAGTCAAGAAAAGCCAAACGATGATAGATAGCAGAGAAGAGACCATCTACTGATTCTTTATAGTTTTGATTGTTTGATGAAACATCTTCTATAACTAAAGGAGTGTTGTATCCAGCATGTACAATTCTATCTGAAGCGTACATACCTGTAAAGTTACTTTTGTTGGCATCTTCAAAATGTCCAATAGTATGGTTCTTTATAAGATAATCACCATGATTTTGTGCTGCAATTTTAAGTTGATTTTGTGAGGTGAAAGGAACAAGCCCAGCTCCATTACGGAGTTTGTTAAGGTAGTTTAATGCAGCTTGTTCCTCTTTTTGTGTTTTGATGAGGGGTACATCTTTTATAATTATATTAGTAAGTGATTTTAAATTAGTCTCAGAAAGGTAATAGATATAGATGGAGAAGAGAGTAAGTAACCCCAATATATAAGTACGTAAATTATTTTTCATTTTCTATTACCTTCCTTCATTATTTTAACCCCACAAAAATTATAACATAAAAAAATAAAAAACAATAGTAATAAACCAATATAATGAAAAATAAATAATTTATTTAACAAACTATAAAAATATTGACAATTTAATCTATTTATACTATACTTTGTTAAATATTTAGTTCTAGGAGTCAAAAATGAAAGTGTCCCAATCAGCAAAAGAGAAGACAAAAATTAAAATTTTAGAGTCAGCAGTAGAGTTGATGACCATAAAAGGGTATAAAAATGCCTCATTACGTGAAATAGCCAAAGAGGCAGGAGTCTCTAACCCTACTATCTATAACTACTTTCCTAGCAAAGAGAAAATTCTTTATGCGTA
>JALUMR010000085.1 GCA_027055805.1 Campylobacteraceae bacterium | reverse complement strand
TACAAAAAGTTGTCTTAGCCAATGCTGGTATTGATATAGATGAAGAAGATATAATGACCATGGATGGGAATGAACTCTATATTGGGTTTAAGGGTACAGCAATTGGTAAAGGTATTACCCCAAAAAGTATACACAAAAATAGTTTTCTTGATGTTACTGACTTAGTTAAAAGCATTAAATAAATATTTATAAATCTAACAAGTAGTTAACCTTTAGGGGCAGTGACTTTAGTCGCTGTTGATTTCATGAACTAAAGTTCATGCTCCTAAAATCAATGCTAAATGTAATCCTCATCTCTAAAACTCCGAGCTGTAGGATTACGCACTTTTTTTAACTCCATATCTATATACTCTAAATTATCCAACATTTTAAAAGAAGCTATGATTGAATTACGAGCCATCTCTGGATGGTGAATAAAGATTAAAAATCCATTCTCATAAAGCCCTAAACGTGTAGATGATGCTGTTGAATAGGTCGTTAAAATGGTATCTGCTTTTGAGATTTTTGCTATATCTGCAAAGAACTCTCTTGTCCAAAGCAGAGGGTTATGTGTAGGAGAGAAAGCATCTTGATAGATAATATCTACTTTTTCTTTTATTTGTGGAACTGTTTTTCGTGCATCTCCCAGTAAAATTTCTATTTTGAACTGTTCATCTTCATAGTAACCATTTTGGCTAATGGCTTTTATAATATGTGATATAGAGTTAAATTCAGAGGGGTACGAAAAAGTAGCCAAAGAGGAGATAAGCTCCTCATCAAACTCTGGAGAGAGTATATGTACTTTGGTTTTTAGATTATATTTTTTGATATAATAGATAGTAGCAAAAGTGTTATAACCTAGCCCAAAACAGATGTCTAAAATAGTTAGTGAACATTTGTTCTTATGAATGCTAAGTGCAGGTTTTACATGCTTTTCAAGTGATTCATGTAAAGCTCCATCTTTTGTTGAGTGATACGGTTCATTAAACTCTTTAGAAAAAAGCGTATGGGTTCCATCTTCACAAAGTACCAACTCTTTTTGGGGTCGTAAGGTTTGGTTATACATCAAAGGTTATAACCCCACCTCATCAAGCTCTTTAAATTTAAATGCCTCTGTAATCTCTTCAATACTCTCCTCTTCACGAACACAAAGAACCATCATCCCCTCATTCATAAAGTCGATATAAGACTCAAATTTATTCTCTAAAATAACAAAGTCAACCCACTCTGTAAAATCTTCACGTTTATCAAAAAAACGTGTTGACTTTACCTCACCCTCATCAAAATCTACCAAAGCCCACTGCTTCAACTCTATAAGTTTGGTAATCTTTGAATTTTTTCCATCACTACCATCTACTGGAATCCAAATTAACATCTATAACCCTTTTAGCCGTTTATTTTTTTTAACTTCTTTTCAGAGAGTGCTAAATCTTTATTACTCATGGTTCCTATACCTTGGTCAAGTACCTCTTGGGCAATATTTTTAGCATCTTCCAAAGAGTGCATTTTAAATGTACCACACTGATAGATGTTCAGTTCAGGGATATCACTCTGTTTTTCAACATTCAGTACATCTACCATAGATGCTTTCCATGCTTTTACAACCTTTTTCTTTTTTGGGGTTCCTAGTAGTGACATATAAAAACCTGTTCTACATCCCATAGGAGAGATATCAATAATCTCTACTTTTTTAGAGTTTAAATGCTCTCGCATAAAACCTGCAAAAAGGTGCTCTAAGGTATGAATACCTGTCTCTGAAAGTATTGCTTCATTGGGTCTACAAAAACGTAAATCAAACACGGTAATGTCATCTCCACTTGGAGTATTCATGTACTTTGCTACTCTTACTGCTGGAGCAGGCATCTTTGTGTGGTCTACTGTAAAACTGTCTAATAATGGCATATTTATATTCCTTATATTTTTAATCTTTAGGAATATACAATAAAAATCATAAAAGATGGTAAAATATGCGAATTAATTTATTGTAGGTAGGATTTTATGGAAAAACAACAAGAGTTTGAAAGTGCTATTGAAAAGGTTTTAGAGCTTTTAGGTGAAGACCCAAAAAGAGAGGGTCTACTAAAAACACCCAGCCGTGTAGCAAAAGCATGGGGCTTTCTTACAGAAGGATACCACCAAGACCCAAAAGAGATTCTAAGCCAAGCACTATTCACCTCAAGTAATGACGAAATGGTTGTAGTAAGAGATATAGAGTTCTACTCTACCTGTGAACACCATATGTTACCTATTATAGGTAGAGCTCACGTAGCGTACATTCCTGACGGTAAAGTAGTAGGACTCTCCAAAATTCCTAGAATTGTAAATCTTTTTGCAAGAAGATTACAGATTCAAGAGCAGATGACGGAACAAATAGCCGATGCCATTTCAGAGACCATAAACCCAAAAGGTGTAGCGGTGGTTCTTCATGCACGTCATATGTGTATGGAGATGAGAGGTGTAGAAAAAATCAACTCAACCACCGTTAGTTCTGCCTTAAGAGGTCTATTTAAAAGTGACCAACGTACAAGAGCTGAGTTTTATAATATTATTAATACGGCTTCTCCTTCTCATTTTTAA
>JALUMR010000084.1 GCA_027055805.1 Campylobacteraceae bacterium | reverse complement strand
ACCACCTCACCCACCTAGACTCTCTATTAACAATGTTTCTAAGTTAGAGGGAGATAGTGGAGAGACGACCTTTAACTTTACAGTAACAGCAGATAAACCATTTGATATGATGCCTATGAGTGGAGCAATGTTTTTTTACAGAGTTGTTGATGGAGATGGAGATGAAGTTGTTCCACCTCATGAAGTAGCTCTTAGTGGTGACCATGACTTTCAAGCCCAACTAGGTATAGGAATGGGTATGAATATGTTTGGTAATGGAGTTAGTGTCAATATACCTGTTACTGTTTATGGAGATGAAAAAATAGAGAAAGATGAAGAGTTTTATGTAGAGATATACTCTCCACAAATTCCATTTGGTATGAGTCCTAAATATATTATTGACAAAAACATTGGTGTAGGAACTATTATCAATGATGACTATAGTTTTAATATAGAAAGAGTTAATAGTTACAACGAAACTAATCAAACTCTAAAAGAGTCTCTATATACTCAAATAACTAATAGAGATTTTGATTATTCTATTGTCTCTTATGATGGTCAAAATGTTGAATATAATGTTAATAATATTCTCTTTAAAATTGAACTTTTGGATATGAATACTACTGAAGAAGATAAAGTACTTTATACAAAATATTACTATGTAGATGATGAACCAAACAAGAGATTTCCTATTATAGATGGTGATGATTTAAAGATTCAAAAAGCTACAAGAAAAGCACAATTTAAAATCTATTATATTATAGGTGTTAATAGTACAAAAATTAGTGAATTTGATAATAAAGAAAATGCTTATGAAAATATTAAAAATGACTCTAACTATACCAAAGGTAGTACTTATAGTAGAGATAATTTTGCCATAAGACCTGCTAGTTATCACATAGAGCTAAACGATTTAGATGAGAATAATCAGAGCGTAACTTATGCTACAAATTATAATAGTCAAAAGCAAGAGCTAAAACTTGTAGCTGGATATAACTATAAGTTAAAAGCTCAAGCAGTTATTGATGGTAATAATCACATAGCTACGCATTATAAAACTATAAATTCAAAAGAGTTAAATGTTACACTTGATTTTAATGAAACAGGTACTACAAATTGTGCTGATACCAATACAAGTGAAATAGCAAACTATAACTTTCAAAATGGAGAATTAAATAAAAACTTCTCCCATAACAATGTAGGAAAATATACACTACATATAGAAGATATTAATTGGACTAATATTGATAAAGATAAAAATCAACTAGGTTGTATAGTTGGTAGTAGTTCTAATGAAGCTATTAATGGAAAATATGGTTGTAATATTGCTTCTGATGAGGGAGCTTTAAATGATATAGATATGACTTTTAAGCCATATAAATTTGGGTTTATAAACACTAATTTGTCAAACATTAATGGAAATGGAAAAGATTATACCTATATGAGTGATTTAACACGTTCTCAGAAGATGGGACTAAATCTTCACTCTATCATTGTTGCTAAAGGTAAAAACAATACAACCCTTACAAACTTTACAAAAGGGTGTGAGGCAACAGTAGTAAATATCTCTTCTGAATTTACTGTTTTATCAGATACAGGTGAGCATAACAGTAGTGAAAACTTTTTACTTTTTGGAACCAATGGAACAGTTGTTCATCCTCAAAATATATTAAGAGTTAACGATAGCAACAATACTAACTTGCCACCATTTAACAATTTAACTTTAACAAAAGATAGCTTTGTAGATAAAAATGAAGGAAATGCTACTATTGACATTTTATACAACATGCAGAAAAACTTTAATGAACCAAGTAACCCTATAGAGGTTAACTTTTTAGCTCTTGATGCCAATGCCACAGAAGCCAAAGCAATGATGGAGAACAAAGAGCGTACCCCTAAAGGGGAAGGAGCTATACCTAACAGTACTAGAACATTTTACTTTACGAGAATAGCATCTGAAAGAAAGAATTTTCCAAAAACTAATAAAAGAACGATAAAGACTCCTCTTTATGTTGAGATTTATTGTAAAGTTGTAGGTAATAGAGATTGGTGTGATACGACTATGAATCTAAAGAACATAGGAAGAAATGGCTATAAAACAGATAGAGGTTGGTACTTAGCAGTAGACCATAATAGTACTGTAGATGGTAAAATAAATAGCCTTATTTCTAGTAGCAATAGTGTTGTATTAAAAAATGCAAATCCTGTAGCAGAGTTTATAGATGGAAGAGTAGATAACATTGAAACAGAATATACAAATGATAAATTAGAAGGTACAAACAGAGCAGAGATAGCCATAGATTCAGATATTTGGTTACGATTTAACACGAAACCAACTGTTGCTGGTCTGTCAGGTTATCCATCATCATACTCTGTTACATTTAAGAGTGTTTCAAATGAAACAGGTGTTGGTAAACGAGGATATATGTTAAAACAACGACCACAAGTTGAGCGTAATGGTAAGATGTCATGGTAAAAGAAGATAAAGTTATAGCTCTTAAACGTGGTATCGCGATGATAGAGCTTATCTTTGCATTGGTTATTATGGGCATAGTGCTACTCTCTGCACCCATGCTCATACAACAGTCTAT
>JALUMR010000083.1 GCA_027055805.1 Campylobacteraceae bacterium | reverse complement strand
AACTTAACTAAAGGATACACAATGAAAAAATTAATCGTAAGTTCATTCTTACTACTTGGAATGATGGCATTTATAACAACTTATGCAACAGCTGGTTCAGACAACAACACTACAAAATGTGGTGAAGGAAAATGTGGAAGTAGCACACCTATGAAATGTGGTGCTGGTAAGTGTGGTGGAGGGAAATAATTTTTCTTCCATAAATCCAAAAGAAATTAGACTTCTTGCAAAACTAGGAACCGATGGCTTTAGCCTCGCATTGTTCGGGACTGAAGTCTCCGATTCCAAGAAGTTTATTTAATATTTGGATATTTTTCGGGGTGAGGACACCTCGACCTACAAAAGGATATATCATGTTAAGAAAAATTCATACCCTCTCAAAAAATATTTTACAAAACTTTCAATCTCTCTCCCTTCTTTTAGCACGATTTGCCGTTGCCTATGGTTTTTTAGAACCAGCCCTTCTAAAATGGAAAGACATCGGAGCAGTGGCTGAGTGGTTTGGGTCTATGGGCATACCATTTCCAACACTTAACGCCTATATGGCTGCATCAACTGAGATTTTAGGTGTAATTTTACTCACCATTGGACTCTTTACTCGACTTATCTCTATCCCTCTTATGGTCATTATGGTTGTGGCGATTATGACAGTGCATTTGGCTCATGGTTTTTCAGCTGGAGACAATGGCTTTGAGATACCTCTTTATTATATGTTGTTTCTATTTATTTTCACATCACATGGTGCTGGTAAATTTTCACTAGATTATTTTCTTTTTGAGAAGAAACAATAGAGTTTTTGATACTATTTATTAAAATTAAATTTTAGGAACTACCCTCATGCGTTTAAAAGATTTTTATTTAGAGCTATCTGTTTTACTTAACTACTTTCAGAGTCTTTCTCTGCTATTTGCAAGGCTTGTTCTTGCTTATGGTTTTTATGAACCAGCCTTAACAAAGTGGAGAAATTTTGACACCACAGCAGAGTGGTTTGGCTCATTAGGCATTCCATTTGCACCGTTTATGACGCTCTTGACAGCTTCTGTTGAGATTATAGGTGTTCTTCTGTTGGTTTTGGGTCTTTTTACGCGAATTATTACTGTTCCTCTTATGATTGTAATGGTTATTGCTGTACTTACCGTACACCTATCTAACGGTTTTTCTGTAGCCAACAACGGTTTTGAGGTGCCTCTATATTACTTTTTATTTCTCTCTATTCTTGCCTCTCATGGAGCAGGAGAGTTCTCTTTGGACAGAGTTATTTTTGGAAAAGGGAAATAAGTAATGGAAGCACTTTTACATTTTAGTCAAAACCTTTTGGTTCATCAATGGAGTCTTTTTTTCAAAGTAGTGGCGATTCTTATACTTTTTATCTTAATCAATATCACCATTTACGATAGATTTGTACAAAGAACCAATCAACTTCTTATCAACTATCCACTCATTGGAAGAATGCGTTATTTCTTTCGTCTGCTTCGTGACCCTATGCGTCAATACTTTGGAGATGAGACCTATTATGACTCTTATGAAAAAGTAGACTGGGTCAACAAAGCTTCACATCAAAAGTCACTTATGTACTCATTTTCATTGACAAGACCTTATGGACTGAGTAAGCCCTATGGTCAAAACCATAACTTTTTTCGTCATGCCAACTTTGTGCTCAATGATGATGAAGTTAACAACAATCTAAGTGTCACCTTTGGAGAGCGACACCCTTACCCTTTTGTCACCAAAAGTGTCATAGGTAGGTCAGCCATGAGTGATGGGGCTATCAGTCCAGAAGGTACACGAGCCTTTGCCCAAGGGGCATACTATGGTCAGTTTCCTATCAACACAGGAGAAGGCTCTTTAACCTCCAATTTTCTAAAAAGTCACCAGTGTAGTGATAACCCCGATGAGAACCGTTTTTTAACCATTAAAGAGGGGACTTTCTTTTCTAAGGGTGTATTTAAAATTGTAAATTTTTTACTCAATGAGTATATAGCCATTGATTTGTACAAGAGTATGGTTATTCGCTCCAGAGAGAAAGAGACCTATAGTTTTGATGCGAATAAAATGCTACTTTACCGTATTGACTGGGAACAACCCATAGCGTTTTTCCCTCAAAAGCCACTGGACAATATCCCCGATATTGTCCTACAGATTGGTTCAGGACTCTATGGCGTAAAAGACAAAGATGGTAACTTTGATGAACTTCGCTACCAAAAGGTTATGAAGTTTTGTAAAATGACCGAGATAAAAATAGCCCAAGGAGCTAAACAGACAGGAGGAAAACTACTAGCAGAAAAAGTTACGGCTTCCGTTGCTTATTATAGGGGTGTAGAAGCAGGAAAACCTCTCTATAGCCCCAATCGTTTCCCCTATGCTTCTAGTATAGAAGAGCTATTTGACTTTGTAGGAGAGCTACAAAAACTCTCTGAAAAACCTGTAGGAATCAAAATTGTTATCTCTACTAGAGAAAATTTTCAAGAATACTCTCAAGAGATTAAAAAAAGAGTAGCCAATGGCAGACCCTACCCCGACTTTTTAACCATAGATGGAGGAGATGGTGGCTCTGCCACGGCTCCTAGAGACATGATGAGCAGGGTAGGAATGTCGGTTCAAAATTCACTTGACATTGTAGTGGATGAACTCAAAAAAGAAGGGGTAAGAGAGAAGATAAAGCTCATCGCCAGTGAAAAGGTTTTAACCCCTGATGATGCCATTGAACTCTTTGCCTATGGTGCTGACTTTATTAATATTGCTAGAGGTTTTATGATAAGTGCAGGATGCATCCGTGCCAGACACTGTTCAGGAGCAGGAGGACATCAATGCCCTGTAGGCTTAGCAACCATGGACAAAGGAAAACGCTCTAAATTTTTAGTTGCAAAAAAATCAAAAACCATCGCAAACTATCATGAAGCTTTAATTACTGGAATCAAATCTCTTTTAGCCATTATGGGAAAAAGAGATATTAAAGAATTAAGCAGAGAGGATTTAATACCATCATAAATAATAAATTTTAAGTTTTTTGGTTAATAATTATTAATTTAGTGTATCATACAAAAAAACTTTTAGGGAATTAGAAATTTTATGCAAACACTTTTTTACATAGGTATCATATTTGTATTGGGTGCATTGATGAAATGGGTAAGTTCCAAATTTCGTCTCATCAATGTGGTGGGCTACCTTATTTTAGGCTTGATTATTGGTCCTGAGGTATTAGGGATAGTGAGCTATGAGTTTATTGAAGAGACCCATATTATTACTGACTTATCACTCTCCCTTATCGCTGTTTTGGTTGGAGCCAACCTTAAGTATCATGTTATTAAAAAAGTTTGGAAGCAGATTGCTTATGTCTCTTTCTTTGAAACATTTTTTACCTTTCTCTTTATTGGTGGTAGTTTTTATCTTCTTTTTGACCTATTGGGTCTGGGATTTGCTCAAGAACAACGCTTACCCATTGCCCTTCTTTTTGGAGGTTTGGCTTCGGCTACAGCTCCAGCCACTATTTTAGCTATTATTCATGAACTAAAAGCCAAAGGTACATTTAGCTTATTTTTACTCTCTGTTGTCGCTGTAGACAATGCTATCGCCTTGATTTTTTTCTCTTTTATCGTAACCATAACCTCTTCACTAATGGGAAGTCAAACTTTTAATATCGACATTATTGTCTCTGTATTTTGGATTACTATTCTAAGTGTTCTTGTGGGTGCAGCAGGGGCTATTATCTCTGAAATAATCGACAGAATCTTTATTGAGCAACCTAGCATAAAAACTACTTCTACCTTAGGTATGATATTTATCCTCTATAGTGTGAGTGACTATTGGGGATTAAACCCTCTTTTTTCAGCCTTAATAATGGGTGTTGTCATGGCAAATTTATCCAATGAATTCTGCTTGGTTAAAGAGGAGTTTGATAAACATCTTAAAGATATTATTTTTCTGCTCTTCTTCACACTCTCTGCCATGCACCTCAATATAAACTTCCTGTTAACCATGCCTTTTGTTATTGTTGTTTATGTATTTTTCAGAATTTTAGGAAAAATCACGGGTGTATGGGTAGGAGCAAAACTTTCAGGAGCAGAAAAGTCTATCCAAAACTATTTGGGTATCGCCCTCTTCCCTCAAGCAGGAATTGCCATTGGATTAACGCTCTCTTTACAAAATGAAGCAGGGTTTGAACTCATGGCACCACTTATTTTAAACATCATTATTGCCACTACGATTATACATGAGTTAATAGGTCCACTCTTTACAACTTATGTATTGAAAAAATCTGGAGAATGTGAAGATGAAAAGATGGACAATTAGCCCATCTTTTGTAAACCTAATCTATATTTAGACGTTCTAAATCACCCAAGTGTTTACAACTGGCACTCTGTCCTAAGTCACATGCTTTTTTAAATAACTCACGTGCTGCCTCATCATCTTCATTTTTTTCATGATAAAGTCCCAGCTTATAACACATCGTTCCATTATTGTGCTTACATGCTTTTCGTGCAACATCTAAGTCTGCATTACTTTTAATGCGTTCAACCCTTCTTCCAAATACAGCTCCAAGTCTATCACAACTTGGAGCATCATCTAAATTACACGCTGCTGTGTAGTACCTTTCAGCTTTCATACTGTCTTTTCTAACACCTTTCCCCATCTCATACATATAACCTAAGTTATTACACCCTGAAGCTTCACCCATATCACAAGCATCATAATAGAAAGAGAGTGCCTTTTGAATATTTTTTCTTGCATTTTTTCCATGTTCATACATATATCCTAAGTCGTTACAAGCTTGAGGAACTCCTGCACTACACGCTTTTTTAAAGTATGTTGCAGCTTTATAGTAGTTTCGCTTAGCACCTTCTCCATGATAATACATGGCACCTAAGTTATAGCATCCTTCCATCTCTCCATGCTTACATGCTTCTTGATAAAGTCTTATGGCATGCCATTTGTGTTTCTTTATTCCTAAGCCATTATCATACATATAACCAAGATTATTACATCCAGCAGGACTTTTAAGTTTACAGGCTTGTTTGTAAAAAAGTACTGATTTTTCGTAGTTAACAGCACCAGACTTTCCATATTGGTAAACATCTCCTAACTCATTACAAGCATCTTTATCTTTGAGTTTACAAGCTTTTTTATAATATTGTACATAATCTGCATCAAATGCACTAAAGTTCTGAATAGGCTTAATCTTATCCATATTTACAATTGCTATTAAAATTAAAATTAAAATAATAGCTGTAAGAACTATCGGTTTGGTTACCATTTCCTTCATATGTTTCCTTTTTTTAACAAAACTAATTACAAAGAATATCTCATTTTATACTATTCTGTCAAGACAATGGATTATTATAAAAAAACTATAAAAAAATAAAATTAATCATATAAAAATATTTTATATATTTTATAATATACTAAAACAGTATATATTAAATAGAAACTATATCTAACACCTTATATTTTGGTATTGTTATCATATTGAAAAATATATTTTTTTTTTAATTTATTCTACTCTATTTACAAATAGAGTTTGTTATACTTAAAGTATGAAAAAAGCAATATTACTTAATTTAATTTTTATATCATCTAGTTTACTACTCCCTGCTTGTTCTACAAAAAAAATAAAGCCAAAAAATATAACAAATCAACCATCTATTTATAATATAATGGGGATTACAGAACCTAAAAAAGAAATTGTACATTTTATCATAAAAAATGAGCCACATAGAATAAATAGAAACGTTCAAACACCTATGGTTAAAGTTTCACCTGATATTGAATTTATCTCTTACAAACAAAATAGTGAACCTGAAAATTTTATATCAGAAAAATTTACAACTACAGATGCAAACCATATTGAATTAACTGCAAAAAGTTTTTTGGGTACACCCTATGTTTGGGGTGCAACAGGACCTAATAAATTTGACTGTTCAGGTTTTACTCAATGGGTTTTCCGTGATGCAGGAATTAATATTCCAAGAGTCTCAAGAGAACAAGCAAAAGTTGGAGAATATGTACGTTACGGAGAGTTAGAACGTGGAGATATGGTATTTTTTGATACCAAAAAACGTCGAACAGGAAAAGTTTGTCATGTGGGTATTTATTTAGGTAATGGAAACTTTATCCATGCCAGTTCTTCAAAGAAAAAAGTGGTTATTTTTAATTTCAATAAAAAGAGTTTTTATAAAAAACGTTTTTTATGGGGACGTAGAGTTTTAGATAGTAACATACACTATGCTTCCAATTAAACATAGGGACTTAATCGAATGTTTTAGTGTAACAAAAAATTAAAAATTATTTATTTTCAACCAAATTAAATAGTTTTTCTTATTTTTCTTCTTTTTTTTTGCTATACTCATACTCCTAATTAATATTTTTCTACTAAAAGGTTCCTGTGTATTTAGTCAAAGTTATCTCATTTCTTATTGCTACCATTTTTTTAGCTGTAGCACTTGAAGCTATGACTGTAAACTCTGTAGAAAAAGTTTCTGCTGTCAACTCGTCATTTAAAGAACTTAGTGGCAACCATAAAAACTATAGTAAAGATGTCACTCTTTCAGAAATTATCTATAATGAAAAAAGTACTAAAGGCTTAATGAAGCTACTCGTTACTGATGAAAAGAAAACATTTAAGAAAATTAAACATAAAAAGTTTATAAAAAAAGTTTATAAAAAAAATCGTTATGCTCCTTTATGGTTTACCTATAAAGGTATAAAAACAAAAGAGGTTAATGACCTATTTACTGCCATAAAATCAGATATTACTCTAAGTCAAAAAGGAAATATTGTAAAAAGTTATAAACTTCTCAAAAAGACAATTGCAAACTTAAAAAAAGAAGATGAGCATAAACAGTTAGAGCTTGACATAAAACTTTCTGACCTTTACCGTTCTTATTTGGGCTACCACATTTATGGTGCCATTCCATGGGGAAACTTCCAGAGAAAACTTCGTTCTTTACGCCGAAATCATATTGCAGCCAACTGGGTAACCTATGACCCAAAATATAATATAGCAGAACTTATGTTTACCCATTCTCTACCTGAAATCATCTCAGCAACAACACCCAACAGTTTTGGTTATAAAAAAATGATGAAAGAGTTAAAGAGACTTAAAAAAGTACAAAAACAGGGTGGATGGAGAAAAATACATGCCTCTTCTGGGCTCCGTTATGGAAAAAGTGGCAAAGCAGTTAAAAGACTTATAACCCGTCTAAAAAGTGAGGGTGACTATACCTGTCGTGGTAATGATGGACATTTTGGAGCTTGTCTTAAAAAAGCGATTAAACGATTTCAAAAACGTCATGGTATTGGGCAAACAGGAACCATTACCAAATATACGCTCTCTAAGCTTAATATCTCAGTCAACTGGAAAATAGAAAAAATACTCTTAAACTTAGACAGAATCAAACGTCTCCCTGACCAACCTGAAGACCGATATATTATGGTTAATATTCCTGACTTTAGGCTCTATTATAAAGAAAATGGTAGAGAAAAACTAAGTATGCGTGTGGTTGTTGGGGATAAAAAGCATCATACCCCAATCTTTTCAAATAAAGTATCATTTATTGTTCTTAATCCATACTGGATAATTCCTGATAGTATTGTACAAAAAGAGATGATTCCCAAGATATTAAAAAACCCTGACTATCTTGCACAACGTGGTTATGAAGTGCATAGAAGTTATAATCCAAACAGTGCTAAAATCAATACAAAAAATATCAATTGGGCAAGAGTAATGAGAAATGGACAAACTAAAAGATACAAATTTATGCAACCTCCTGGAGCTAAAAATGCCTTAGGTAAAATTAAATTTAAATTCCCCAATAGATTTTCAGTCTATCTTCATGATACTCCTGCCAAAAAATATTTTAAAAAAGCACGACGTGCCTTTTCTCATGGATGTATACGTATCTCCAGACCCAATGCACTTTTAGCAACCTTTGCTCCTCATGAGCGTTCTGTTAATTTCAATAGAACTCAGCATGTTTTAAGAGGTAATAAAAAGAGACAACTTAACTTATCTAAACATGTTCCTGTACATATTGTTTATCTTACTGCATGGATTAAAAATGATGGTTTACTTCACTATCGTTCTGACGTTTATAACTATGATACCAAACAACGCAGAACCATATATTAATAGTTAATTTTTAAGATTTATATTAAAGAACTAATTAATTTTGACTATACTATAACTCTTAGAATAAGGGTATATATATGGGAACAATCAATAAATTTTTACTTATCATGTCATTACTATTAACTGTAACTTTTGCTACCTCTACAGAAGAGGTCAACAGTTCTACCGAGAGCAATAACTCAAAATCTATTGCTTTTGAGGAAGAGACAAAATTTTCATTGAAAAAGATTTTTTCAAAAAAGAATTCACAACTCATAAAAACAATAAGCCATAAGAAATTTCTTAAAAAATTTTATAAAAACAATAACTATCAAAGCCAATGGCTAAAAAAAGATGGCTTAAATAAAGAGCGATACAAACAACTTATGTATCATATAGCAAACGATTTAACACTTGATAACAGTAGTCGAATAGTACAACATAGCCAACAAATACAAGAGGGGCTAGAGAACAATCTTACAAAAGATGATTTATATAAATTAGAGATATCTCTTAGCTCTCTCTATTATGATTTTTTAAACCATAGCCTTTATGGAGAAATTGATTGGAAAAGCTTCTCAAGAAAACTTCGTAGTTTAAAAAAGTCTAAAATTAATGCTGAATGGTTAAAACAAAAAGCTCCTTACAAAATCTCAACCCTTTTAGCACAAGCCAACATTAATAAAACCATTGAAGAGATAACTCCAAAACGTTTTGGATATAAAGCCCTTAATAAATCACTTAAAAAACTCTACAAAATGAAAGTAGATGGTGGATGGGAAAAAATGGGCTATTTTAAAAGACTTGAACTAGAAAGTAGTGGAGACATAATTATACAACTACGTGAACGACTCACCCTTTCTGGAGACTATAAAGAGTGTAACAATACAACAGATAAAATGCTAAAAAAGAGTGACAATAATCAATCAACTGAAGCAAAAATAGATAAAAAAGCAGTTTTTGGTGAATGTTTAAATATGGCTGTAAAGAAATTTCAAAAACGTCATGGTCTGGTTGCTGATGGAATTGTTGGAGAGGGGACACGAAAAGCACTTAACATAACTGTAGATGAAAAAATCAATACAGTATTGCTTAATATAGATAGAATAAAATGGCTACCAAGAAAAGAAACTAAACGTTATATTGTTGTCAATATTCCAGAGTTTATGCTCTACTATATGGAAGATGAAAAAGTCAAAAAAAGTTTAAGAGTTATTGTGGGAGCCAAGAAACACCCTACTCCAATTTTTAATGAAAAAATATCCTATATTGTTCTTAATCCTTATTGGAAGGTACCAGAAGGTATTGTGAAACGAGAAATTGCTCCAAAGATGGTAAAAAATCCTAACTATCTTAGACGACAAGGTATACAAGCACACAGAACATGGAATGAACGCTCTCCTATTGTTAATGTCTCAAACTTATACTGGGAAGACTACCTTGCAGGTGGACAAAAATTTCCATACCGTCTTATGCAACCACCAGGACCACGAAATGCTTTAGGAAAAATAAAGTTTAAATTTCCAAACCGTTTTGCAGTCTATTTACATGATACACCAACAAGATATCTTTTTAAACGAACAGTTAGAGCCTTTTCTCATGGTTGTGTACGGCTTTCAAAGCCTGAGCAACTACTGGCTACCATTAGTACGTTTAACAAAGATATCAATTTAACAAAAGCAACAAAAATACTTAAGGGAAAAAGAAAAGTACAATTAAATATAAGAAATAAACTTCCTATTAGTTTGGTTTATTTAACAGCTGGTGTTAATAGTGAGAATGAATTAGAGTTTAGAAATGACATCTATAACTATGATAAATATATGAAACGTAT
>JALUMR010000082.1 GCA_027055805.1 Campylobacteraceae bacterium | reverse complement strand
TCTTCATTAAAGCCAAACTTTTTATAATCTAATTCATCGTTTTCAGTTAAGAATTCATAACCCAACTCAAATAATTTGTATACTTTTTTTGAATATTCTTCTTTAAAATCTATATTTTGCATTTTTTGTTATCCTTTATATTATATTGATTTGATTTATAAAAAATCATTTCTATCTTCGATACTCTCAACCTCATCATTAGTCAAACCAATATCACAACTATATTTTAATGCAATCACTGGAAAGACTCTTTTATATCCCTCATATTCAAAAAAAGTTATCTTATCTTGATTTGCCATATATCTTTTTTTACTAATAGAAACAAAGAGTTTTTCAGCCTCTAAATACTCTTTATTTTCTATAAATTCTATAAACTCATCTTTTAACTCAATAGGCAAAACTTCAATACCATCAAATTGAGAAAAGAACTCCTCTTCACTCTCTTCATAAATATTAAAAGGATATAAATTATTTAAATATCCTCTAAACTGTTCTCGTAAATTATCTTCATTGAGTTCAAAAGGTTCATATATTTTATCTAATAGACTTTGTACAATATCTTCATTAATAACAATATTTTGAATCTCTTTTAACTCTTCTAATGTGTTTACAATCAAACTCTCTTCATAGATTAACTTATGCACATCTTCAAGCTGGGTAGTAACAAAACAGTTAGCCTCATCACTCTCTTTTAAAACTCTATCTTTTTCTCTATAAACTCGCCCAAACCGTTGTAGTAAAGCATCAAGTGGAGCAGGTTCAGTTACTATCAAATCATAATCAATATCTAAACTTACCTCAATAGCTTGTGTTCCAACCAATAGTTGAGGTTTAGTATCGGATTGTATTGATTTCTCTTTTTGTGTTCTATCTCTTCCATTAAATCCACTATGCAGAAGTGTTTTAGATGAACACTTTATGTCTTTATACATCTCTTGGGCTTTTGCAACTGTATTACAAACTACTAAAACTGTTTTATCATTATTAATTTTATCTTGAATAAAATCTTTCTGCTCCTCCATAGTTGAATCAAGCAGTTTTACTTTATGCCTTTGAATACTATCTATTAGTTCTTGATTAGGTCTAATCTCTTGTTCTATTTTCAAAGTAGATTTAATATGCTCTTGCATAAATGATGGCATGGTAGCTGTCATAATAAAAACTTTTACATCTAGCTTATCAATCAACCACTCTATAAAAAATAGTATGCGTCTAAAAAGCTCTCTATCATAAATATGAATCTCATCAAAAATAAGATAAGCCCCTACTAACTCTGTAAAACCTTTTTCAAATCCTTTAACTCCAAAAGCCCATTTCAAAATTTGAAAAGGAGTAACGACTTTAAAAGGTTTGATAATCTTTTTGTTAATATCAATCAAATCTTTTAGACTCTGTCCATCTTTTCGCTCATAATACTCATCTATAAAAAATTTAGCTTTTCCATGTAGTAAACCTACTAATGCCTCATTACCAAAACCTTTATCTTTACTAGATACTCTTTTAGTCATAGCATTGATAGAAGCCGTAAAAGGAAGTATATAAAAAGCTCTACCTTGTCTAGTGTTTAATTGAGTCTGTAACCACCCTAAACTACTCTCCGTTTTACCTTGTCCTGTTGGAGCGATTAAAAGAGCATTACCGTTTGTATTCCAAGAGGCTGTTTGATGATGGTATGGGTCATATTTGGTGTTATACAAAAAATTAAAATTATTCTCTTTTATGATAGGAATATTTTTAATACCTGCTGAAGCATTGTGGTCACAAATAGAGAGTGTTGCAGAGAGAAATATATTTTGAAATTTTTCAAGTTCAGAGATTTTTTTCTTGGCTCTTCGAGAAGTCCACTTTTTGACTATTTTATTTAAATCATTAATCTCTAACTTCTTAATTTCAATATCATGCTCCAATAAAAACTGCTCTATCCACACAAAATCCAACGCTTCAAACTCTTTGGCTATCCATCTATCTTGATTATATTTCTCATTATTATCATATTCATTCAAAAGTTCTTTTAACTTTTCAAAATTTTTATGATGTGATAAAACAGCATTAATTATCAACTCATTATCTGTATAATTTTGGGCTACAATGGCACTTAAAACTTCATGACGAAATCTATATTTTTTGCCCTCTTTCATTAACTTTTGAAAACCTTTAGTGGTTTTACCTATATCATGAAACAGAATAGAGCTTTCAAGATAATTCCAAAACTCATCATCTCCAAAAAGTTCTTTTAGTGCAGGAAAAGCTATTTTAAAAGCTTGTGAAACATCCAATAAATCTTGGATATGCTCCTCTAAGCTCAATCCATCAGATTTTGCTAACATAAACTTCTCAATATTATAGAACTATGTAACTCCTCATCAAAATAGGCATCTACTGATACTTCATTCTCAAATTTTGTAAATTTCCAATTTTTCATATCAAATTGCTCTATTTTATCTCTTGGCTCATATAAAAAGCTCCCCAATCCATCATTAATTAAAAAGGGTTGTACTTCTCTTGGCTCTCTTACAATATTGCTATTATCAAAGTATTTAGGCATTGCATATATTTCGCCTGATGTTTTAAACTCATTAAAAGGAACTACCGTACCATTTAAAATAGCTTTATCACTCTTAATTACTTCTATCTCTTTTACTTCCACTACTCTAGCTAAATCTCCACTTCGACCTAAAAGAAGTTGAAATATAGGAGATTTAAAAGCATTAGCTATCTTCTTATCTTCAAGATAGAGCGTCAAATAACAATCAAAAAGTATCTCTCTTTTAAATGTTGGGTCCTGAACTACATTTTTATTGTTAACCGAATTTCCCTTTTTCTCAAATTTATAAATCGTTTCTAAGTCTATATAAGAGGATTGGTATCTAAAAATATAAGAAAATTTAAAATCTACCAACTTATCATCCCCTGTAGCAGAAGCAACCACTCCTGCAATAGTTGTATAGGGAATAGCTTTGATACTTAGTTGATTTGAACTTATAAAATTTGGATACCTAAAACTAGCCGTTTGTGCTGTTATAAGTACTCTATATAGTTTCATCTTATACTATTACCGTATCTAAAGTTTTAGTAAATGCATCAATCGTTTTATTGATACTTCCTGTATGAATTTCAATGTCTGTTATTTCACTTTTTAAGATATTCAGACTCACATCATCCATAAATCCACTTGCTTTACCAATATACACATCACTTCGTAGATACTCTTTGTTATCTTCAATAGCCTCTTTTAAAGCCTTTATAGATAAAGTAGCTCTTCCACTCTCTTCTACTGCAATATTATCAAAGATATTATTACCACCTTTTAAAACTGCCAAGACAATAAAATCAGGCTTAACACTCACATAATTGGTTGTTCTTTTTGCACCACCTGCAATAGTTTTTAAAGCTAAAATTGTATCTTTTACTCTTGTTCTTCTTATGGAGTTTTCTAGTCTGGCTCTTTTGATATTTGGATTGATTAAATCATCTACCTCACTACCATTTTCTAAAACTTTATCATAAGTAATATCTGTAACATTTTTAAATCCTGAACGGTTTACTTTGGTAAATGTTCCTATTTGGTCTAAATCTAAAGAGAACATACCTTTTAGTACAGTTGAATAAGATTGTTTCTCATAAGGTACTGCATCTCCATCTTGTCTTGCCATGGTAGAGAATTCATTTAATCCTTTTTTGTCAATTGAAGTTACAGAGGTTAAAATAGAATTTTTAAGTGGACTAACTCTTGTTACAGTTACATCAACCATTTTAGGTTTGTCTTTATTTTTTCCTTTCCCACCATTTAAAACAGTGTTTCCATCCTCATCTTTGACCTCATCTTTACTAGCTCTCATATATCCAAAAACATCGTCATCAGCATACTCTAAAGGGTTAGCATCGGTAAACGCTATCTTCTTATCTCTTGTAATAGGGCTTAAACTCCAACCATTTAATCCTAGTGATTCTCTCCACCAATATCTCCAAGCTTGACCTGCCACAACAGCATACATTCTTCCATTTTTAAATACTTTTTTAACAGCAGATGTATTATCCATACCTTGTGTATTGGTAGCATCACTACCCCAATTATTTAGACTTGCACCATCCACATCAATTAAAATCGAACCATGTACAAAATAATTTTTTACCTCATCACATTTAATCATCTCTTTAAAACTACTCATTTTCATCATCTCCTTCATTTAAATTTTCTATTGTCTCTTCTTTTAAATTCATTTTCTCATATAAAGCAATCAACAAAATATCCTTTGTCTCATACCAACTTTCGCCACTTGGCAAAATATACAGAACCATCTCATCAGCAGTAAAAAGTAATTCATCAGATTTAGACAAAAATTTTCTCATCAAAATCCTCAAATTTTCCCTAAACTCTGTTTGTGATTTTGTCATCTCTATGGGACGAACAAATTTTTTATAGAATGTCTTATCATCTTCATTAAAAAGCTGTAAATTATCAGCAACTTTTTTAATTACATTTAGTCTCTCTTCTCTCATGCCTTTTATCTCCTTTAGATAAATTTTTGTTAAGTTCCAACTTGATTGATTTCTCTTGAAAAAACCAAGTATTGATTTTCCTTGAATAAAGCTAATAATCAATGGATTGAAATATTTTATGGTTGATTCATAGCTTTTATCATCAATTATTTCATTCTCAAATTTTACTTTTTTCCCATTCTCTTTTCTCTCTTTATAAGCGTGTTTAAAAATAAGATAGTTCCACTCATCTTTTTGTTTTGTTGGAAGTTCATTTTTAAAAAATTTTGGAGCCACTTGATAAATAAAGCGAATTTGCTTTTCATAAATATGTACCAACTCAATTTTTGTATTTCTATCTACATTTGAAATCAAATAAAATGTAATATCACCAAAAAGCTCCTCTTCTTGAAGCTCCTCAATTGTGCTATATATAAAATTTTCAAAAATATTTATTTTACTATCTGGTAGTATATCTATATTTTTAACAATATTTGACTGGTACATTTTAATATTATTTTCTGACCAATAAATATTTATTTCCTGATTATTACTTATGGCAAAAGCTTTTCCCCAATCTACCTTTTTCATATTAATTGGAGCAAAGAACAATGAAGTCATACATGCTTTACACATTAATATATTACTTGAAAAGTTTGATGTAAAGTTGACATTTTTATCGCCAGTTGTAAGTGGGAAAACCATCTTTTCAACATTTGAAAGATTATCTTTTGTTCCACAACTTATACAGTAACCATTATTATTTTGATTCAAAAAGCTTTCAAAATAATCAATAGCATTTTTATATCTTTTATTTAAATCATTTTTACTTGAATTGTGTGTAAATTTTGAATTATCTGAAAATATTTGATTTAAAGTCCTAGCTGTTTTAAATACATAACTTGTAAAAAGTTTCTCAACAAATTGCTTTAACTCTTCAATACTTTCAAACTTATCTTTTTTACAAAATTCAACTAATCCAAGTCTCCCAATCTCTACCATAGGGTCACCAACAGATTTTGAAAAATCTAAGACCATCTTTTACCTCCACTGATACCAAACCCACCCCCAAACGAGTTCTTCTCCCCAAGCCCACAAGCCAAAGCCACAAATGCCAACTTCTGTGAAACCTCATCTTCATGAGGGACTATGCGAAACTTATTACCAAAAAACCTAAAACTCTTGCCATCTTTACTTGTCCAGATGCTTTGTGGGACACGATTTTTTATCTCTAAAAGTTGAATAAAGTTCTGTTGAGGCTCTAATTTTTCTCCATAAAAGTCAAAATACTTTTTCTCTAAGTTGTCATGCAAAAGCCGTTGAAGTTTCATGATATCACCATCTCGTTCTAACGTCCAAAAGACACCTCTGTTGGCTGTAACAATGACAGGGGTAACAGAGTAGAGTTCTGAGACAAAAAACTGTTTTACGGCTCGTTTACTTACTTCAACAGTTAAAAAGTTTGGATTGTCAATGTTTTGTCGTAGAGTTTGTGAGAGTTTATCTATAAAAGATTCATTGGGTGAGCGTAGTCTAAATTGGTAGCTGTTTCCTTTTTTATAGACTTTCTCTTTTTCTATAGGGTAAAAGTTTCCAAAAGCATAATGCTTAAAGACTCGCTTTTTATCGTGTAACTCTTTTAGCTCTTGGTTTTGAGCCATAGAGAAACTTATGTATTTGGATATGACTTCAAAGCTATCTTTGAAGCTTATATCTTTTTTTATGTATGCCGTGCATATCAGTTCAAAATATTTCAATATTTTCCTTTTTTGAAAATTCTGACATCCATTATAATGAAATTCCCTACAATCTTCAATAAAAAAAACATTTAAAAGAAAAAACCACAAAAAACCAAATATATCAAAACATTAAACTATTCACACTTAGTTCACAAAGATTTAAAACCACCCAATATTTTTTTATATTATAATACCAAGCATAAAAGCACATAAAAAAGGTCAACCCATGAAAACGAACTTCTATCTTCTTCTACTTCTTGTCGTTATAGTCATCTCATTTTTACTCTTTAATGACAAAGGAAATGCCTTAGCCAAGCCAAAGTTAGAGAGCTTTATAAACAAAGAGCTACTCCATGAGGGGGAACATGTTGTTATTGAAAACTTTACTCTTGACTTAAATAAGATAAAGGCTACCCTACTTTATAATGAAACCTCTACCATAAATGTAGAGGGAAGTTACTCACTGCTTATGCAAAGTTTTAACCTCAACTACCAACTAGCACTTAAAGATTTTAAGTACAAAGATATAGAGCTAAAAGAGCCAGTCAATGCAGTGGGTCATGCTGTGGGGAGCTATAGTGTTTCAAACAAAGAGCTTGAAATGGCTTACGACGTAAACATAAGTGACCTAAGCAAACTACAACCTATAACCAAACAGAAGCTCTATGGTTCTATGTTTTTAAGAGGTGAAGTAAAACAAGAGGGGAATGAGACACTTATTACAGGAAAGACAGAAGAGTTAGATGGGGAGCTAGAGTTTCAGCTAAACAACGAACAGTTTAACCTACATATGGATAGACTCTCAATAGAGAAAATCATGACCATGCTTCACTACCCATCTGTTTTTAAAGCATCGGTTATAGGTGAAGGTGCGTATAATTTAGTCGAAAAAAGAGGGGTTCTTACTTCTACATTGCTCGATGCACAACTCTTACCCAACGACTTTATAGAATTGGTCAAAAACTTTAACGGTCTTGACCTCACCAAAGAGAAATTTAAAGAGAGTAATCTTACTGCTACCATAAAAAAAGAGCATATTGATTTTAACTTTATAGCTAAGAACAGTAAAACGCTTATAAATGTTGCACCAGCCTCTATAGAGATGAACAAAAACCTTATAGATGCACACTATATCATAGAGGTTAAAGACAAAGATGTAGGTGGCAAAATAGTAGGTAATATCTCTGACCCTGAAATTAGCATAGACTCTTCAAAATATATCCAAAGAGAACTAAACAAAGCCATAGAGAAACATAAAGAGCAACTTGAAGAGTTGGGCATAGGAGAGAAGGAACAGAAAAAGGTTAAAGAGTTTTTCAATAACCTTTTTGATTAACTAATTTACATATTGAATGTTTTAGGGGCATGGACTTTAGTCCATGAAATATGCTAAATAAGCTCTAAAATCTTCTCTACTTTTTGAGCTGGGTGTTCATCTCTGTAGATAGGTCTTCCTATTACAGGAAAGTCTACCCCCTCTTGTGCAGCTACTTCTAAAGTAGCCACACGTTGTTGGTCTCCTACATCTTCACCAAAAGGTCTGATGCCTGGGCAAAGAGTTAAAAACTTATCTGAAGTAGCATCTTTTATAGCTCTGCTTTCAAAGGTAGAACAGACCACTCCGTCGAGACCATTTTCATAACTCATTTTAGCAAACTGCTCTGCTTTTTCATTAATGCCTTTTTCATATATGGAAGAAAAGTTCTCTTCATCAAAAGAGGTTAAAGCTGTTACAGCTAAAACCAAAGGTCTATTTTCATAAGTTGAGAGACGCTCCATAACAGTTTTCATAGCTATGACTCCTGATGAAGCGTGGATATTAAACATATTGACACCAAGTTTGGCTATCTCTTCTGCTGCATCTGCCATAGTATTTGGGATGTCATAAAGCTTTAAGTCTAAAAATATTTTAAACTCAGGATTTATTTTTTTAAGTGCCTCGATGAATGGTTTACCATCTCTAATATAAGCTCGGAACCCTACTTTCATCCAAATATTATGACTTTTTAATGACTCGGCTAATGCTAAGTTTTCCTCTGCTGATGGTAAGTCTAATGCTACACATAATTCCATGTAATATGCCCCTTAATAATTTTTGATATAATTCTACCAAAATTATTAAAATCAAGGATTAACATGTCAAAAAGATATGATATAGCACAAGATGTTATGGAGACTTACAACTACGCAAAATTTAACACTTCAAAAGGGACTATTTGGGTTAAACTTTTTGCAGCAGATGCACCAAACACCGTAGCAAACTTTGCACACCTAGCTGAAACAGGTTTTTATAACGGTCTAAAATTTCACAGAGTAATCGACGGATTTATGGCTCAAGGTGGATGCCCAAATACACGTGAGGGTGCAAGAGGTATGCCTGGAACTGGTGGACCAGACTGGTCAATAGATTGTGAAACAGACACAAGTCACCAACCACACAGAAGAGGAACACTCTCTATGGCACACGCAGGACCAAACACAGGTGGAAGTCAATTTTTCATTACTTTTGTACCAACTCCTCACTTAGATGGTGTTCATACAGTATTTGGAGCTATCGAGCTTGATGATGCTGAAAGTTTTGCAGTACTTGATAGTATTGCACAAGAAGATGACATTCTATCTATAGAAGTTGTTGCCAATAAGTCATAACTTTTAATACTCTTACATAAGAAATGTGAGAGTATTAATAACATTTTAAGCTAAAATCCACTTTTATTCATACAAAATATTAATTTGTATTAACTTTTATGATATAATATTTAAAAAATAAGATGGGTTTACTGCTATGACATTTAAACAATTATTATCTCCTGCCCTTTATGTTATGAATAAATTATCATTTAAATCTAAAATTATTTTCTCTATATTATTACTATCTATACTACTTCTCTTCCCCTCACGTACCATGTTTATGAACTATTATGATAAAGGAAATATTTACAATCAACGTCTTGCAGGTTTAGAATATATTGACATAATCTATAAAATGATTAAAAATGTACAAAATCATCGTAGTCTCTCTAAAATGTATTTAGATGGGAACAAGGAGTTAAAAGAGGATATAAAGGAGAGTGAAGATAAATTTTACAATCAAAAAAAAAGTTTAATGGAACTTGATGTTGCCCATTTAAACCTCTTAACATCTGACCCAGACTTTTCCAAAGCCATCTCTCTTCTTGAAATGATTAGTTTAGATAAATTTGACACTACACTCTCTGAAAAAAGAATTTTTAAAACCCATATAGATATAATCGAAAAGCTAATAAAAACGATTCTAAATATATCTAGTAAAACCACCTTTTCAAGAAGTACAAATTTAACAATCAACTATTTAGCCGATATGCTTCAGTCTAAACTACTGTATCTATATGAGTTTACACATGAGTTAAAAGATTTATCCTATGGTGATGTTCATGAAAATGAAAAAAATCGAAGAGTAAAACTACTCTATAAACTCACCATTAATCTAAACAGTTTAAAGTTAAATTTAAAAGAAAATTTGGTTCTAAGTAAAATTAATAACTACCCTCTATTGGAAAAGCAAACAACAGCTGTTACCTATAAACTAGAGACACTACTTTCATTGATAAACAATAAAAATTATAATATCTATAACAATCCACTTTTCATTAATAACCTATCATCAAACTTGGCAGCACAAGAAGACCTTTATGATAATCTTGTCTATACCTATAGGGAGATTACCTTAGGATTAAAAGCAGACCTACAAAAAGAGTTATGGGAACTGTTCCTTCTTTTCCTAGCTATTTTATTTATTGCTCTTTATATTTTTATTGCTTTTTATCAATCAATTACAGGAAACATTAAAAAGCTACAAACTGCATCTGAGATGATTGCAAGTGGGCAGACTAAAATTAAACTAAAAGTAGACAAGCAAGATGAAATAGGCAATGCTCTTTTAGCATTTAATACCATGAGTGAGAAATTAAATGAAAACATCTCTTTTTTAGATGGATACAAAACAGCCATAGATAACAGTAGTATTGTTTCAAAAACAAACCTTAAAGGTACGATTACCTATGTCAATCAACTCTTTTGTGAGATTTCAGGCTATACAAAAGAAGAACTTTTAGGACGCTCACACAACATCATAAGACACCCTGATGTACCAAAATCAGCATTTAAAGATATGTGGGACACCATTCAATCAAAAAAAGTATGGAAAGGTGTTGTTCCTAACAAGGCCAAAGATGGAACAACCTATATCGTTAATGCCACTGTTCTTCCTATTTTAAATAGGTATGGAAAAATTATTGAATACATTGCTGTTAGGCATGATATAACTGAACTTGAAAAGAGTAAAGAGGAGATTCAAAAGCAAAGAACCGATCTTTTGACGGGATTACCTAACCGAAACCAATTGGTTAACGATTTGAAAACAGCCATTAAGCCTACTCTTTTTTATATAAATATTGATGATTTTTCTGGATTTAACGAATTTTATGGCTCTACTATAGGTGATGGTGTTTTAATCAATCTTGCAAATCTTCTACGTAAACTTCAAGAGACAAAACACTTTGAACTCTATAAACTTCAATCAGACCAATATATTTTACTATTTATTAACGATTACTTTAAAGATATTAATCTACAACTCTTTTTTGATGAACTTATATCTAATTTAGAACATCAAATCTCTACTTTGCAAATCGAAAACCAAAACCGTGTAAGTATTTCATTAACCAGTGGTGCAGCAAACTACTATGCACATGACAATTATCAGAACCTTATTCTCTATGCTAACATAGCACGTAAAAAAGCTCAAAAGCAAAAGAAAAAATTTGTACTCTTTGAGCATAATATGAGAAAAAGTGAAAACTATGCACAAAATATAGAGTGGATTAACAAAATAAAAGAGGCTCTACATGAAGACCGAGTTGTCACTTACTATCAGCCAATTATTGACAATGCCACAGGAGACATCGTTAAATATGAAACCTTAGTACGGATGTTAGATAAAGAGGGCAATACTGTACCCACATGGACTTTTTTAGAGATAGCACAAAAATCTAAACTCTATCCTCAAGTAACGAAAATAGTTATAGATAAAGCATTTAAAGATTTTGAAGATTTTCCTCAATATGACTTTTCTGTTAACCTAACCATAGATGATATACTTTCTCAAGAGATTACAGAATATATATATAAAAAACTAAAAAATTATAAAAATTCTCATCGTGTAATATTTGAAATTACAGAATCAGAAGAGGTTAGAGACTATAAAATTATTAATGATTTCATAAGAAATGTCAAAAAACATGGTGTAAAGATTGCTATTGATGACTTTGGTTCAGGTTATGCCAATTTTGAACATATTATAAGTATTGATGCAGATTTCATTAAAATAGATGGCACGTTAATCAAAAATATTGATACAGATAAAAATGCACGTATTATTACTGAAGCCATTATCTCTTTTTCTAAAAAACTCAACAAAAAAACCATTGCAGAGTTCATACATTGTGAAGAAATATACACAATTGTTAAGGATTTAGGGGCTGATTATTCACAAGGTTTTCACTTAGGAATGCCCTCTCCCATAATAAAATAATTATTTATGTTATTAATAATTATGGCGATAATGAGCATAAACATAAAAAAACTACGATAGTTATTTTTAGATATAAAATTTTATATTTTTTTAATAATATACCTTTATTTTGACTTATGTTTAAAGTTTTTAGTTATACTTGAAGTATGAAAAAAACATTAATAATAGTGAAAATTTTGAGTTTTGTTCTATTTTTCTCAAGCTCAACACTTCATGCCCAAAACACATTAACAGTAGAGCCAAGCTACAATAAAGTTTATAGAAGTGACAGAAAAGGTGACTCCTATCATTTTCTACTTTTAACTAAAAATGGCGAATATTATTATTTACACACGAATAGAACCAGTACGTTAACTGCAAATGAATTTAAATCAAAAAACTTACTTGAAATATTAAAGAAAAAGCAGTCATGGGGACAATCTTTTCCTAAAAGTGGTCAATATACCATAAGTAATAATAAAATCTATACCAAACTCCTATGGGATAGAATTAAAGTTACTTCAAGTAATAGCATAAAATATCTCAACAAAATTTTTAAACTTCAATAATCTCATTTTTTTAGCTAAAATTAGACTTTAACAAAGTCTTATTTTACAAGGAAACCCATGTACGGATTTTATAGGGTGGCTTCAGCAGTTAATAAAACTACCATAACAAACCCACAAGAAAATGCAAAAGAACTATTAAAATTACTTCAAGAAGCTCTAAATGAAGATGTATCTATTCTTCTCTTTCCAGAGTTAACTCTAACTGGCTATACAGCCTCTGACCTTTTTTTCAGTCAAACTCTTTTAGAAGAACAAAACAGTACCCTTGAATCCATATTACACAGAACTCAAAATATCTCTACTATTGTCATTTTAGGTATTGCACTTCTTCATAATGGACGACTATACAATACAGCTGTAGTTATTCAAAATGGTAATATCTTAGGCGTTGTACCTAAAAGTTTTCTCCCCAATAAAAAAGAGTTCTATGAGAAACGACACTTTATCTCTGGACGAAATATTAAAAATCAAAACATAATTTTATGTGGTCAAGAGGTTCCCTTTGGCATTGACCTACTCTTTTCTGATAATAATGAAATGACTTTTGGAGTAGAAATCTGTGAAGACCTTTGGGCTGTTACCCCTCCATCTAATCAAATGTCTATCAATGGTGCAAACATCATCTTTAACTTAAGTGCTAGTAATGAACTCATAGGAAAAGCAGAGTATCGTGAAGAGTTGGTACGTACTCAAAGTGCTAGATGTATGGGAGCTTATGTCTACAGTTCATCAGGTGTAGGTGAGTCTACAACAGACACCGTTTTTGGAGGACACAGTATCATCAGTGAATATGGTTCTACCCTAGCCCAAAATAAGCGTTTTTTTATGGATAATTCACTTATAACTGCCGACCTAGACCTACAGCGTCTAAACTTTCAACGACTCTGCGAGTCCAGTTATTCTGATGAAAAGATGACAGAGTTTAGAAGCATTACTATTGCCTCTACACCAACCATAAAAGAGCTTAAACGCTTTATAAACCCTATGCCATTTGTTCCTTCTATTTACCAAGAAAAAACGCATAGATGTGAAGAGATAGTCAACATACAAGCCCATGCACTTATAAAACGTATGAGCCATGCCAAAATTAAAAAAGCTATCATAGGTATATCAGGAGGATTAGACTCTACCCTTGCCCTACTCTCTACCCATAAAGCATTTGAAATTATGAACTGGAATGCAAAAGATATCATTGCCATTACTATGCCCGGTTTTGGAACGACAAGTAGAACCAAAAACAACGCTGTAGAACTTTGTAAAACTTTAGGAGTAACACTAAGAACCATTGACATTACAAAACTTGCCCTAACAGAGTTTGAAGCCATCGGACACGATGTAGATGACCACTCTGTAACCTATGAAAATGTACAGGCACGAGCAAGAACGAGTATTCTCATGAACACTGCTAACCGTGAAGGTGGCTTAGTTATAGGAACAGGAGACTTAAGCGAAATAGCTTTGGGTTGGAGTACTTATAATGGTGACCATATGAGTATGTATGCCTTAAATTCAGGTATTCCAAAAACTCTCATAAAGTATGTAATTGAGTATTTTAAAAGCAACGAAAGCATTGCCCATATTATTGACGATATTTTAGATACTCCAATAAGCCCTGAACTCCTACCACATGATGATGACGAAATAGTCCAAGAGACAGAATCCATCGTTGGACCTTATGAACTGCATGACTTCTTTTTGTATCACTTTATAAAATATGGAGCAACGCCTAAAAAAATTCTCTTTTTAGCCAATCATGCCTTTAAAGATTCTAAAAAATACGATGAAAAGACCATTAAAAAATGGCTCAAAAAATTCTTATGGCGTTTTTTTACCCAACAGTTCAAACGCTCCTGTATGCCAGATGGTCCAAAAGTAGGAAGCATCTCCCTTAGCCCAAGAGCCGACTGGAGAATGCCAAGTGATGCTGATGTGAAGATTTGGTTAGAGGAGTTAGAATAATATATTATTTCTTCACAAAGTGTTGATAATCTTTAATAGTATGCCAATCACCACCCCATTTCCAGCCATGGCTTTTAAAGGCTTTTGTTGCTGGGTCATTTGCTAAAAGTAAGGCTCTATCCTTCAAATTACTTAAATCTTTATGAACTCTTTTTCTATACTTTAAAGAGGATTTATGAGAGATTTTTCCACTTTTTGAAATATAAGGATTGGCTATGGGATTAATATCTATCGCTTTTCCATAAGAGTGTTTCGACCATTTCTTCTTATTGCCCGTTGTTGGTCTACAGTTAAAAGCAGAAGTGTTATCTGCCTCTATAGATTTCCAATCATCACCATTGAAGTCACTAACGAGATGCATCTGATTGATAGCGTAGTTCATGTTGTATAACGCTTCAAAAATATCGACAACCTCCTTAGCTACATCTTTATGGACAATAATCTCACCCGTACTAATGTTGTCTGTAAAATCTAAATGGTCAACTTGAATATATCGTAAATCAGCCAGAGCCACAGGACAACCCTTTCTCCATGAGTTTCCTTTAATCATACGTTTTTTGATATCTGGAGTTATTTTAGAAATGCTTGAGTTGAACTGGGCAAAGAGAGAAGTACTCAATAGTGTAGAGATTAATAGAAGTTTTTTTGTTATCATTTTTATTTCCTAATATACTTTTTTAAAACCCATAGTATATTAGGGAAAAGTGTTATATTTGTTGAAGTTGTTTTATCTCTAACCAAATATCATCTTAAATCTTTTTTAACGTTACCATAAGCATAAAAAATAGCCTTATCAAAAGATTCTTATTCTTAAACAATTTTTTCATAACATCCTTCTGATACAATTCATTTAAAAATAGGGAAATAAAAAATGCTAGGTAAACTTCTACTTGCAACGATATTAACTGGACTTATCACTGGTTTTTTTATAACCTTTTATGAACTCCTTATTGTTTTTATGACCTATCTTATTTTTATGGGTGACCCGATAAAAACCATCCCTACTCTACCTACATGGTATTTATATTTTGTTCCTACCATGGCTATTTTCTTTGTGAACTATTTGGCCTCTAAAGATAGTCATATTAAAGAGTATGGGGTTAATGAAATTGCTGAGTCTGTCTCTGAGAGTAGAATGATTTTAAAAGTCAAAACATTATTTTTAAAAGTTATTGCATCAGCACTTTCACTTTCTAGTGGATTTTCTGTGGGGACAGAAGGACCTAGTGCTAGTATTGGAGCCATGATTGCTTACCAAATACACAAACTCTTTAAGCTTCCTAAGATGCTGGTCAAAATTATGATATCAGTTGGGGCAAGTGCTGGAATTGCTGGTATATTTGTTTCACCTCTTACAGGTATCGCCTTTGCATTTGAAAATATAGCGTATCAATTCATCAAACAATACATTAGCTATCTTATTTTAGCCTCATTAATCTCTTTTGCTATTACGGCAAACTACCTTGGAGCCATTACCTTTTCGCATCAAGTTGGTCGAATGATGAACAATGAGTACATTATTGCCAATCTATTTTTTATACCATTTATTACAGCCTTTATCTATTTTTATCTTTTCTTAAAAAAAAATGTTTTACACCTTATAGACATTAGCATACTTAAAAATTTTCATAAATATCGTAACTATATTTTTGCACTTTTAGGAGGAGGGGTTGTTGGAACCATTCTACTACTTGAACCACAAGCAGCTTTTTCAGGTAAAGAAATCGTTATTATGCTTATGAATGATGAAAAGCATATCTCTTTATTGGTTATTTTTAGTATCATTATTTTACGAATCATTGGAACGACAGTTGCTATTTATGCTAATGCTGTAGGAGGAGTTTTTCTACCTCTTATGAGTATTGGTGCTTTAATTGGTTACAGTTTTGGAGAGCTTATGACACTTTATATGTTTCCCGTTGAACCCTTTTACTTTGCTGCAATTGGGGCTTCAGTATTTATGGGTGTTATTATGAAACTTCCTTTAACGGCTGTCATCTTGTCTTTGGAGACAACATTCGATTATAATGTTGTCATTGCTTCTGGTATTAGTGTTGTACTTATAGAGTACTTCTCTAACTACTCCTTTAACATTAGAAAAGAGTATGTAAACAAAGCTGATAAAGTAGTTAAATAAAAAGTATTATATCCGTTGAGGCATCTCTTCTTTAAAAGCCATTTTTTCAGCTTTTTCAAGAATTTTCATAGCACCTTTGTCTGTCATAAATTTTGCTAAGAGTTTACCTAGACTTTGACATGCCGTAACTGAAGCACTTACGTGTTCTTCTAAAATTTTAGAACCATCTGGAAAACCTATCATCGACTTAATGGTTATAAGATTATTTTCTATACTTGCATTGACAGCCACTGGTGCTGAACATCCTGCTCCTATAGCTTCTATAAAGTCTCGTTCTAATTTTACACATAAAAAAGTATCTTCATCATTTAAAATCTTTACTATTTCACGTACTTCATCGTTTGAAGATACTATCTGAATACCTAACGAGGCTTGTCCCATTGGAGGTATCATAATAGAAAGAGGTAGTTTTTCTGTAAAAGGGATATCTTTTAATAAATCCAAACGGTCAAGACCAATAAATGCTAAAATAATAGCATCATACTGACCCTCCGCAAGTTTTCTAAGACGTGTATTTACATTTCCTCTTAGGTCTTTTACCTTTAAGTCTGGACGAACAGAAAGCAGTTGCATTCTACGTCTTAAACTGGTTGTACCTACCACAGCACCTTTTGGCAAACTATGAAACGTTGGATATTTATGAGAAAGAAAAACATCAGACTGGTCTTGACGCTCTGTAATGGCTGCAAGTTCTAAGCCCTCGGGCATATATGTAGGAACATCTTTTAGTGAATGCACAGCTAAGTCTGCATTTCCTGCCAACATCTCATCTTCTAACTCTTTGGTAAAATGTCCTTTTCCACCTATAAGGGCTAATGGTTTATCTAAAATCTTATCACCATTGGAGGTAATTTTATTTAACTCCACAGTGATGTGAGGAAATGTTGCTTCTATTCTGTCTCTTACATGATATGCTTGCCAAAGAGCAAGGTCACTTGCTCTGGTTGCTATGGTTATTTTATTCAAAAAAACTCTCTCTTAGTTAAATATATTTGCAAAAAATTCTTTAATAGAATCTATGATACCTGTCGTTCATTTCTTCTCGTCGTCTTTTTTGATTGTCTCGTCTTTTTTACTGTCGTCTGCTACACTTTTATTTTTTGCAAACTCTTTATACTTATTTCTACTTGGATCCCACTTACCATCTATGTAAAGTGTTGGTGTTCCAGATACCATTGATTTGGTTGCCATATCTTTGTCAAAAATCAACTCTTTTTGAATCTCTGGGGTATCTATATCTTTCTCTTTGATATCAAGATTGTACTTTTTATTTAAAATACCCAATACCTTAGTAGCATTTACCTCTCTAGGGTTAATCTCTAAACTGTACATATCAATCATTTTATCCGTATGCCCTTTAGCTTGTTCTATAAGCATTACTCTTGAAATAATATCTGACACAGGGTGAATTCTTACAAGTGGGAAATGGTAGTAGTAAAGAGCAAAAGTTTCAGGATTTGCTTTTACAGCTTTATAAACCTCTGGTGTTTTTGTCTTACAAAATGGACACTGAGGGTCAGAAAAAATGACCAACTTATGTTTTGCATCTTTATTTCCTGCTATTAAATGCTTTGCATCATAAGCAGCTTCTTTTATCTCAGGTTTCATGGTTTTTCTATAATCTTCACCTGTCTCCATATTGATTAATGTGGGAGCTGAAATATTCCCATTTACAAAAACTGTTTCAGGTACGGTTACTTTGTCAAAAATAGTTGGACTTTTTTTAACATTGGCATGAATATTTACAAAATATATCTCCCAACCTTTTGCATCCTCTAAAGCTTTTTTATCTATTATATCTACACTTGTTACGGTTACTTGGTCATTTTTAACCATATAATTTTTAATATAACTTTTTACATCATCTTCATCTGAAGCAGCACTAAGGCTTAATGTTGTTATGACTGCTAGACTCAATAATTTCGACATCAATGACATCATCGTCTCCTTGTTTATTTAAATTATTTATATTCGTTTTATTTTTTGAACTTGGTATTGTACCACCTATTTGTAAATAAAAAGTATATAAGAGTGCAATTAATCCTAAAATATCAGAAAATACTCCAGGAATAATCAAAAGTATGGCTCCTAAAAAATAAGAGGTTGCCGAATCATGAAAGGTTTTCATATTTAACTTTCCACCTGCTAACTTTCCCATACTCTTTTGTAGTGTCATAGCAGAGTTCTGTATCAGTCCCATACCTATTATAAATGTTGTAAATATCCAAAGTATTGAGCCAAAAAAACCTATGGATGAACCAACAGCCAAAGAGAAATAGAGTTCTAAAAAGAAATAAGGAATTATAAACAACATTAGGCTAACTTTTCCATAATAGTCTCAACCAAACTATCTAAATCCATCTCTTCTTTTTCTAGTCCATCTCGTGTTATAAGCTCAACTTTACCTTCAGATATATCATTTCCAATCACTACAGCATAAGGCATTCCAATAAGTTCAAAATCTTTCATCTTAACTCCAAAACCTGTCTTTTTATCGGCTCTATCATCTAATAGTACATCTACCCCTTTTGCTTGAAGTTGGGCATAAAGTTTTTCCCCTGCTTCCATCTGCTCTGAATTTTTAGCTTTAGCTACGATGATATCAACCTTAAATGGTGCAGACTCTTTTGTCCAAACACACCCTTTTTCATCATGATTTTGCTCTATAATTCCAGCAAGTAAACGACTCACCCCAATTCCATAAGTTCCCATAATAAAAGGCTCTAACTTTTGATTCTCATTTAAAAACTCTGCTTTCATAGGTTCAGAATAGACCGTTCCTAGTTGGAAAATGTGTCCAGCTTCTATCCCTTTGGTTTGGCTAAGGTTCCCACCACACTTAGGACATTTGCTCTCATCTTCTGCTACAACTTCAACATTGGCACCAAAGTCACAAGAGTCACACACCATAATGGTATCTTCACCAGAATCAGCTAAAACCATAAACTCTTTAGACCCTGCCCCACCAATAGCTCCAGAGTCAGCCTCTACCACTTTAAAGTCCAGTCCTAAACGTGTAAAGATTTTTTTATAGGTCTCTTCCATAAGAGCAAACTCACGCTCCATGTCTTCTGTAGTAGCATGGAAACTGTAAGCATCTTTCATAAGAAACTCACGACCTCTCATCAATCCAAACCGTGGGCGAACCTCATCACGAAATTTCCAGTTGATTTGGTATACATTGAGAGGGAGTTGCTTATAACTCTTAACCGTTTGACGCACCAAGTTTACCATCGCCTCTTCATTGGTTGGACTAAGTGTAAAGCTGTTTTCATGTCTATCCTTAAATCGAAGCAACTCTTTACCAAACTTATCAGCACGTCCTGTCTCTTCCCACAGAGCCAAAGAAGTAACCATAGGTAAATGAACCTCATTACACCCTGCTTTATCTAACTCATCTTTAACAATGGCTCTAACTTTATCAAGAGTAATCTTTCCAAGTGGCAACCAATTATAAAGACCAGACCCACCTGAGGTCTGAATAAACCCTGCACGAAGCAAAAGTATATGTGAGGTCAACACAGCATCACTTGGTGCCTCTTTCATGGTTGGTATTAGTAGTCTTGAAAATCTCATAGTGTATCGTCCTGTTTTTTTCTGATAATTATATCTAATGTATCTAACGAGAAGATTTTATTTATAAAGATAACGCTCTTTATCTTAATAAATGCCCTCTATTTTTCATCAAATAAACCGTAGTTAATTCAGAAAAAAACTCATAACTTTTCTCTGAATTGACAATTTTATCTTCTTCTCCTATAAAAACTTCTATGGTTACACCTCTTTCTATTAGCTCTAAAACTCTCTCTTTATCCCAAACATAGGACAACAGTGCTTCCAAATCTTCATAGTTATGAGCATCAAGATTATCAGACAAATTAATATTTGATGGATATACAACGTTTTTAAGAAACTCATTAGCATATGAAGTCTCGTCAGCCTTATAATATCGGAGTTGAGTGCGTATAAATGATTTTTTATGATTTTGAAAAAATGCAGGTGAAAGTAAAATGAGACGGTCTATACGTTCTATAGAATGGTAGGCATATTCAAAAGCTTTGTGAGCACCGTATGAGAAACCAGCGACACAAAAGTCACTGTTTATAAGCTCTTCTTCAAAGAACTTCTCTTCATCTTTTAGAGCAAAACCATTAAAATAAATCATCTATAATTCTCTTTGTTTCAGTAGCTGTTATGGACTCATTTTCAAGTAGATAATTAGAGACATTTTCTACCACCAATGCCAATTTTGACAGTAAGCTTGTTACCTCATCATTTGCATTTTCTAAAAGTTCTTGAACCTGATGGGGTGAAGCAAAATACTCTTCGGTCATGGCAAACTCTTCTATGATTTTATGGCTTAAAAGCTTTGCTAACTTTATATCTTCTTTTGCGTTAGAAAAGAGTTCACTGTAAACTTTTTGGGTGGCTATACGACCTGCCAAAAGGACTTTTAACTCATTTTCTAAAACCGTTTTAGAGAGTATCTCATTATGATGAGGAATAAAACTCGAAGAGACAATACCTACTTTTTCATACTCAACTTCCAACCATGAGGCTGTTACAGCTTTGGCTGCTTGGTAGAGGGATTGAATCTTTCGCTCTTCATCACTGTAAGTTTTTATTTTATGTTTTCCTAATAAGACTTTCTCTTTTACTGACTCTACATCTATGGTTTCTATGAACTCCTTATTTAAGCGTAAAGTATAAAGAGCTGCTTCATTGACCAATGTAGCCAAAGCTGCTGAGTTAAAACCTATGGTCATGTTTGCGATACACTTAACATTAACATTGTGTTTCTTTCCTTTTAGGTAGAGGTTTAACGTACTTACACGCTCTCCAAAATCAGGTAAACCAATATGCACACGTCTGTCAAATCGTCCTGCTCGTAAAAGTGCTTCATCTAAAACCTCTATTTTATTACTCGCTGCTATGACCATTACGCCTGAACTCTCTTCAAAGCCATCCATCTCAGTAAGTAGTTGGTTAAGTGTTGCCTCTCTCTCTTCGTTACTCTGTCCACCACGGCTTTTACCTACTGCATCCAACTCATCTATAAAGATAATACTAGGAGCCATCTCTTTGGCTTTGGCAAAAAGTTCAGAAACCCTCTTGGCTCCCATTCCTACATAAATTTGCACAAATGAAGCTGCACTTTGATAAAAGAAAGGAACATTGGCTTCCCCTGCTACTGCTTTTGCTACCAATGTTTTTCCTACTCCAGGAGGCCCGACTAAAAGCACCCCTTTTGGTAGGCGAATACCATGTTCTCTGTACTTATCAGGATTACGTAAAAAGTCTATTATCTCATCTAGCTCTTCTTTTACATCTTTTAATCCTGCTACATCTGAGAAGTCGATAGCAGAGCGTTGTGCAACAATATTGAGTTTCCCTATATCTTGTTGTTTAGCTGCTTCATGTTTTTGCTTCTCAATCAGTTTCGTTTGTGTCGCACGACTCTCTCGCATGATATATAAAACATAAAGCATTATAAATAAAAGTAGAACAAATAGAATCATATCCATAGTCTCTGTAGACTCTTCATAATACTCTACCAAGTATTTATCTTTGGAGTTTGAAAAAAGTTTCTCTTTTTCTATGGCATCAGCTGCTATTTTATAAGTGGCACTTTCCGTGGTCAAATAGATATAAGGGGGTTTAACCATAACTTTTTTAAGACTATTATCTCTATTAAACAATAGAGACTCTGCCCTATTTTTACTTATAAGTTCAGGACTCTTTTTAAAATTCGAATAAAGCAATATACCTAATAAAAGAAAAAAAGAGGCAAGAATAATTTTTGTATTTTTACTGGTAGTTTGCCACATTCTTGTTACCTTTTATAGTTGCATGATTAATAGTAATCCAATTGGCTTTTAAATCTTCTTCTGAAGTCACTTCTAATTTATTAAAATACTGGTCATAACCACTATAAACACCTTTATACTCTTGTTCTATAAGTACTTCTAAATTATCTGCATGTTCTTTTCTAAATTCAAAATTCTTCTCTTTTATAAGTGCTGTAAGCTCTCTATGTCGCTCTTTTGCAATGTTGCCTTTTATCTCAGGTTTCATAGTAGCCGAAGCTGTATTGTCTCGTTTAGAGTAAGAAAAAGCATGTATATGGGTTAAGGGTAAAAACTTCACTCGTTCTATGGCTTCTTTCCACTCTTTTTCATCTTCTCCAGGATGTCCTACGATGTAGTCTGTTCCTAGAGCATAACCATACGAAGCCAACTCTTCTAAGAGAATCGTATCACTTTTAAAGTTATTACGTCTGTTCATTAACTTTAACATTTTATCTGAAGTGTGTTGCAGTGCAATGTGTAGATGTTTTGCCATCCATGGCTCTTTTAACAACTCTTTAAACTCATCGTCTATCTGTATAGGTTCTAAGCTTCCTATACGTATACGACGAACACCACGTATCTGACTCATTTTTTTTAAGAGTTTTGCCATAGAAGAGTTTTGGTCTTGTCCATAACTACCTACATTGGTACCTGTTAAAATAAACTCTCCAAAACCATTGGATGCCAGTTTTTCTATTTGAAGTAAAATATTCTCTTCTTTGTGACTTCTTGCATCACCACGAACAGAAGGAATAATACAGTAAGAACATCTAAAATTACACCCCTCTTGAATCTTGATAAATGCCCTACTTTTTCCGATGAACTCGTCAACTATGCTAGAGTCTATATGTTTTAAATCACCTATTTGATAAAAAGGTTTTTCTATTTTTAGTATCTCATTTATCTTCTCTTTTTCAGAGTGTCCCATGACCCCAAAAACTTTTTTATCTTCAAATAAGGATTCACCTTTAGAGTGTGAACCACAACCAGCTAAAATAACTTTAGCATCAGGGTTTTTCCGTTTTGAACCATTAATATAGGCTCTTACAGAAGAGTCTGCTCCGTTGGTAACGGTACATGAGTTAACCATGATTACATCGGCTTCATCTTCATTGAGTGTTAGGTCAAAATCTTTTAGTTTCGACATCATCACTTGAGTATCAAACTGATTGGTTCGACACCCAAAGGTTTTAAAATATACTTTTTGTTTGTTCATTATTAATAGGCTCCCCAACCGTTTGGTTTAGAAGTGGTAGGTTTTGGTGCTATAGGTTCTACGCTATGCTCTTCTGTTGGCTCGTCACCCTCTTCTAATTTTAATTTAGGTGCTGGTTTATTCATATAGAGTGACTGACTTGGATAGGCAATAAATATATCATCTGCTTCATTTAATCTAGAGAGAATTTCCATAGAAATGGTACTTCTAAGTGTTAAGGTTGCATAAGCATTGGTCAGATACCAAGCTGAAATACGTACTCCATAGGTGTCAAGAAAACCAAATATTCTAGGCTCAACAGCTGTGTTTCTCATACTGTATTTACTTCTAAGACGGTTCAATTGTTTTCGTGTCATATCCGTATAACCTTTTGAGTATTTTCTGGTTACATCTTTTGCTATAAGTTGTGCTTTGGCGATATTGGAATCAAACGTAATATAAAAATCAATTCCATCCCAAACAGTTTTAAGCCCAGCATGAGAGTAGTTTGCAATCATTCCTGTAAAAATATAATTGTTTGGAATAAAAATAATACGCCCTGTACGTCTGTTTTTATAAACAGATGTCAACGTCACATCTTCATGCAGTGTCATACGCAACACAGAAATATCAACAATATCTCCAACATACTCAACACCATCTTTCACAAACTTCATACGGTCACCCACATGAATAGAGCCTGAAACAAGAATAACAAACCAACCCATTAAACTCATAAACCAATCTTTTAGAGCAATAGCAATACCTGCTGAAGCAAATGCAAGTATGTTAACCAAGTGTCCAACATTTTCTAAATAGCTAAAAAGTAAAATTGTAAAAACTAAAACGATAAATAAAAAGTTTATAACTTTATTGGTTCCGTAAAAAAGCTCATTATCTGACATATATTTCTTAACAAGATATTTAATAAAAAAGAAAAATAGTAATAGAAACAGTATAATAGAACCTGTAGTAATAGACTTATCTATCTCTGCAGATATAGCATCATCTATATTTGCATTGACTTGAGAAACTTCTTGATTAAAAGCATTTGCAGCAGTTTTAAAAATTTCTAAGGTTTCACCAAAATCTACTATTTTATTCTCTGTAGCTTTTAATTCATCCTTATATTTACTATGCTGTTCTCCTTTTGTTTTAATTACCAGCTCTTGCAATATTTTGCTTTTTTTATTTAACTGATATATAGCATTTTCTAAAACTTGATAACGACTTAAATACTCATCTTGAAGTGTCTTTATCTGCTTTTGAAAAGCCATTACTGTAATAATATCTAAAGGGTTGGTAACAGATGGCTCTTTCTCAATCTTTGGAGCTGTATACAGTGTTATAAATGGGTCGTCCTTATACTCTTTAAGCTGTGATAACTTTCCCTCTATTACTTTATATTTTTTCATTTTTTTATCAAATTCAACTTGCTCATCTTTCGTAAGTATAGACTTGCTTTTATAGAGTTTAAGCTCATCATTTAACTCTTTAAGCTGTACATCTAAACGCCGATAAGTCTCATGATTAAAGTAAACACTTGCCCATAGATTATCTTTAATTAACGCATCGTCAATCTCTTTTTTTTCTGTTATCAAAAGATTAATACGTGCCATATTGGCTCTTATTTCTGCAAGCTGTTTTCTCTTTTTTAACTCTAAATCTCTTTTTTCTTTACTGGTATTTAACTCTTTAGTTAACCCATCTTTTTTTTCATTAGATTCTTTTTTTTCATTAGATTCTTTTTGACCTGCTTTTATTTTATTATCTGATGATATTAACTCCATGATAGAGTTTTTAACTTCTTCAGTTATATTAGAGTCAGCTGAGAGTTGTTGTGTAGACAGTAGTAATAATATGAAAAATAAAACTCTCATCTATACAATCTTCTCAGAAAAGTTTTTCAATACTTTTTTAAGTACTGTACCATCTATATCATCACGTATAATATGCTCACCTAAGCCCTTAGCTAAAATAAATTTTAATCTATTATTTGCAGCCTTTTTATCTAAAAAGAATTTATCATAGAAAGCATCTACATCTTTTATTACATAAGTAACTGGTAAATTATGCTTTAAAAGAAACTGTTTAACTGTTTCCATCTCATCTTCACTCATAATTCCCAACTCAACAGAGAGAGCATTTGCCATCATGATTCCTATGGCTACTGCTTCTCCATGCAAATAAGTTTTATACTTGGTCTCATTTTCAACCACATGCCCAAAAGTATGTCCATAGTTTAAAACAGCACGAATACCTGACTCTTTTTCATCAAGATTCACTACTTCTGCTTTAAGCTCAACAGAACGTTCTATAACCTTTTCTAAAGTCTCTTTATGAGAAAAATCTGCATCCATTAAAAAATCAAAATAGTCTCTGTCAAACATGACAGCCATCTTTACTATCTCTGCTATACCTGCTGCAAACTCTCGTTTTGGAAGTGTCTTTAGAAATTCAGTATCTATGTAGACTGCTTCAGGCTGATAAAATGCTCCTATAAGATTTTTACCATATCTGTTATTGACCCCTGTTTTACCACCAACTGAGGCATCTACCTGTGAAAGTAGTGTTGTAGGAACTTGCACAAAACCTATACCACGTTGATAGAGAGAAGCTGTAAAGCCTGTCATATCGCCTATCACTCCTCCACCCAAGGCTATAAGAAGTGATTTTCTATCTAACTTATGCTCGAAAAGTTCATTGAGTATACCTTCTACAGTCGCTAAAGTCTTAAACTCTTCTCCATCTTCGATGGTGACAACATGCAGTTCACTACACTCTATATGTGAGATAAGTCTCTCTAAATGTAATGCTGAAACTGTTGTATTGGTTACAATGGCTACTTTACGATTAAAGGTAAGTTTTGAAAGTTTCTCTATAACGACATTATATTTTACAGCTGTTTGATTCTCTAAATGAATGGGTACTATCATATTTTCTAAGCCTATTTGGTTAAATTATTATGGCTATAATTTTATCTTAAATTACTATTTAAAGGACTTAATCTACCTTAACTATCAATAGGTATCAATAATTGTGGATGTTTTTGCATCGATAAAAAATAGTAACTTAACTTGGTTAAAAGAGAATTAATCAAAGATATATTTGTTATTTTCTTTTTAAATGCTGCGATATGTAGTATTTTTTCATGTTTCATAAGTTCCCTAACAGGGTTTACTCTCTTCTCTTCTATATTAATTTTAAAATTATAGAGTTTTGACAAACTCTCATAGTGCTCTACTATGTTCTTGCTTTCATCAAAATCACCTTCGGGATTATAATTACAGAGGCTCAAACGTATACTTAAGGTCTCTGAAAAATCAAAAACAGAAGTTGAAAGTGACTCCATCTCTGCCTCATCTTCCATTAAGATAACTGCTTCTTTTATATTAGAGAGTAAACTCTCACCAAAAATATATACGGGTCGCATAAATCCGTAAAGATATTTTTTGTAATTTTCTTTATAAAAAAGTTCCTTATTTAAAAGAAAAAGTCCAATATCCAATTGACTCACATCATAATCTATATCTGAAAAAATTTCATTTTCATTATAGCTAACACTCAAAGAGACACTCTCATCCTCTTCTAAATAATGAAAATTTTTCCATGTATGTAAATCTTTAATATTAATAAAATGAATATAGAGTTTTGTTTTTGAGAAAAGTTTTTTTAAATAGATTGCTTCTTTTATCTCTATATCTATTTTCTCTCTATTTTGTAACATATCAACTATAAGATACAAGTTTTTACCAAAAGGTTCAGGAAAAAAGCCCTGCCTTCTGTTCACTCTTCTGTAAAGCTCTTCTAAAACAATAGGATTCCCAATAACTACAAGTTTATCATTAGGTAGTAGCATGGTTGTGTTATTAGGAAAAATCTGTTTTTCTTGTCTATAAATAGCAACAATTTTCCATTTTCTATGAGAAATGGCTCTTATATGTCTATAGGCAAAGCTACTCCCAAAAGGTATAAGTATCTCCATGATTTCACCTTTTCCTAAACCAATATTTTTAGCAATTTTAGGAACATTTGGAAGTTTTTCATAAAGATTTACCGATAAGAGTTCATTAAGATTTACTATACTTACGTTTTTATTATCTAAAACCAAATCATCCCATTTACTAACAAAAATGACCATTGCCTTTGGATTGATTTCATGTATGTTTTTTAAGGTAGAAAGCGACTCCTCTTTCTCACTCATAACTATAAATACCGTAGAAAACTCTACTTCATTCATAATCGTTTTTAAACGAAACAAAGAAGTGGGGTCAATATCAATAAAATTAAAATTATTTATTGAACTATTTGAAAGTAGCAGATGATTACCTGAACAGGTAATATAGTACCGATTTTCATCTATACGTCTTTTACCAACCCACTGAACAAAATGTCTAGCCATCTCATTATTTGCCAAAATCAATATATTTTTCATTTTTCTCTTTTCATTTTAAATCATATGGGTATAATTACTTTTTTTTATTAAAGGATATTATAACACAATGGATTTTCAGATAGATAAAACGGATGGTAAAGCAAGAGCTTGTACCATAAAAACTGCCCATTCAACCATTCAAACTCCCGTATTTATGCCTGTTGGAACTGTGGGTGCTATTAAAGCTCTTGATGCAACAGATTTGGAAACTTTTATAGAACCAAGTATTATTTTAGGAAATACCTATCACCTCTATCTGCGACCTGGTGATGAGGTCATCAATAAACTTGGAAAACTACATGGATTTACAAAATATCCAAAAAGCTTTTTAACTGACAGTGGTGGATTTCAAGCATTTTCACTCTCTGACAATGTCAAAATAGACGAAGGAGGTATCACCTTTAGAAGTCACATTGATGGAAGTTCTCACTATTTTACTCCTAAAAAAGTTATAGATATTCAGAACAACTTAGGCTCAGACATTATGATGATACTTGATGACTTAGTAGCCCTACCTGCTACACAAGAGAGAATCAAGGCAAGTATAGAAAGAACCACACGCTGGGCAGAAGAGTCCATAGAGTACCACAGAGAAAATCAAGCCGAAGGGAAAAGTTTAGAGCAAAACATCTTTGCCATTATACAAGGTGGTACAGACAAAACCTTTAGAAAAAAATCAGCCAAAGAGCTTTGTGCTTTAGACTACGATGGTTTTGCCATAGGTGGACTAAGTGTGGGTGAAGCCAACCAAGATATGTATGACACCGTAGAGTGGACAACACAGTTCATGCCAGAAGACAAACCTCGTTACCTTATGGGTGTTGGAACACCTGAAGATTTGGTAGAAAATGTAGAGCGTGGTGTTGATATGTTTGACTGTGTTATGCCTACTAGAAACGCAAGAAACGGAACACTTTTTACCTCATATGGAAAGGTAAACATAAGAGCATCAAGATTTAGAGAAGACCCACTACCCCTAGACCCAGAGTGTGGTTGCATGGTTTGTAAAACTTACTCCAGAGCTTACTTATGTCACCTATATAGAAGTAGAGAAATCACCTACTTTAGATTAGGAACCATACACAATTTATATTATTATTTGAACTTAATGAAAGAGATAAGAGAAGCAATTATAGCTGGTACTTTTAAAAAGTTTAAGGAAGAGTTTTATCAGAAACGAAGTGAATAAACAGATATAAGGGTCGGAGAACCGACCCTATACATTAAGCGTTTTGAGCCTCAATAAATTCTTCATAAGAACCCTCAAAATCAACAATAGACCCATCAGAATTTATCTGAATAATTCTGTTCGCAAAAGCATCAATCAACTCTCTATCGTGTGAAACACAGATGACCCCACCTTTATAGTTATGCAACGCTTCACCAAGAGCTACAATCGCTTCTAAGTCTAAGTGGTTGTTTGGCTCATCCATGACTAAGAAGTTGGCTGAGTCCATCATCATTTTACTAAGCATTACACGGTGCTTCTCTCCACCTGAACATGCACCTACCTCTTTACCTTGCTCTTCACCTGAAAAGAGCATACGCCCTAAACATTGGCGAATTTCATCAATATGCCATTTAGCATCGTGACCTTGAATCCATTCGTAGAGTTTTTCACTTCCGACTACCAAGTCCGTTGAGTTTTGAGGGAAATAACTCGTCGTTACTGTTTGCCCCCAATTGTAAGAGCCATTGTCTGTAGGAAGTTTATCCATAATAATCTGTAATAGTGTCGATTTTCCTACACCATTTCCACCAATAATGGCTATTTTATCTGAACCCTCTACTTTAAAAGAGATGTCAGAAAAAACTTCTAAATTATCATATGATTTACCAATATTTTTAACCTCTAAAATCTCATTACCTAAGTCTCTATGAGGCTTAAAGGCAATAGATGGGTCTCTTCTTGATGAGAGTTTAATCTCTTCAATGTCCAACTTGTCTAGTTGTTTCTGTCTCGATGTAGCTTGTTTCGCTTTTGAAGCATTGGCAGAGAAACGAGCGATGAACTTTTCAAGCTCCTCTTTCTCTTTACTCGCTTTGGCATGGTCGGTTTCTGCTTGTTTTGCTATGAGATTCGCAGCGATGTACCAATCGTCATAAGTTCCTGTAAACTCTCTAATATTTGCAAAGTCTAAGTCTAAAATATGCGTAACAACATTATTCAAAAAGTGTCTATCGTGAGAGATAACAATCATCACACCCTCATGACGTTTAAGCTCACGCTCTAGCCATGCGATGGTTTCAATATCTAAGGAGTTGGTAGGCTCATCGAGTAGTAAAACGTCAGGCTTTAAGAAGAGAACCTGTGCCAGTAAAATCTTAACTTTGTCACCACCTGTGAGCGACGACATCAACTCATCATGGGTACTGCTTTCAAAACCAAGTGCTTCAAGAAGTTTTTTAATCTTAACATCGGACTCATAGGTTGGGTCTTCATCAGCACAAATCATCTCTAACTCACCAAGACGTTCGTTTACTTTGTCATCTTCAAAGTCACCTGTCATGTAGAGTTCTTCTTTCTCTTTTTGAGCATCATAAAGTTTTTTGTTACCATAAAGAACCGTATCTGTTAATGTAAAATCTTCAAAAGCATAATGATTCTGACTTAGAACACCCATTTTAAGACCTGGCTGTATTTGAACTGTACCATCTGTTGGCTCTAGCTCCCCTGAGAGAATTTTTAAAAAGGTAGATTTACCTGCACCATTTGCTCCGATGAGACCATAACGTTTTCCACCATCAAGTGTAATGCTTATCTTATCAAAAAGTACTCTTTTTCCATATCGTTGAACTATGTTTACTGTGCTTAACATTCTATATACCTGCTTATATTAATAATTGTGGCATTTTAACATAATGTTTTAAATGAGAGGTTTTAGATATGAGATTTTAGATGAGTTGTTTTGATGAATTTCTTTTAGAGAGTAAAAAATACTCTCTAATTGTCAATATACTATAGCAAATATATTATTTTTGAACCGTTTTAGTTACATCTTTATTGGGTTTAGTTATTACTAGTCCCTTACCTATTGGACCTTTTGGTGCTTCAACCCCTACACAACCTGAAAAGACCATAGCAACTACTGTTACAAATATTACTTTAAACATAAAACATCCCTTTGAAATAAAATAGTCATATAAGACTAAATTATTATATGTATATAGTACTTAAATATTATTTTTTTTAAATATTTATTAATATAAAAAAGATAAATATTCCATTTTTCTACATATTTTTAGCTTTCCTTAAGAAATGTGTATCTTATACTCACAAAATATTTAAATAGTGACTATTTTTTCTACAACATTTAGACCAAAACCTGCAAGTCCTACAAATTCGGTATCTTTATTAGATGTTAATAGTTTAATATTTTGAATACCCAAATCTTTAATAATTTGAGCACCAACACCATACTCTTTTGCTTGTTCTTTAGAGATGGTCATGGTATCAAGAAAAATACATACCCCACCATTTTGCTTTAGGTACTCTAATGAAGAGGTTAAAAGGTTAAATCGTGTTTGATTTAAAATCAAATCTACATCCGTTCCAATATTATGAAACTTAACATTGTCTGTCTCATGTATTTTATAAAACTGAATCACCTTATGTATACGCCCTAAATGGTCTCTATAAGAGATTTCATTAACTTTAGTATCTAGAATCTCAATCTCCTCTTCACCTATACGCTCTACAAGTTGTTCATTTGCTAAACGATACTCAACTAAATCAGATATATAAACGATAGGCATATTGTGTTTTTTTGAAAAAATCTCAAGGTCATCATGCCGTGCCATTGTTCCATCATCTTTAATAATCTCACAAATCACACCTATAGGTGCTAAACCTGCAAGTTTACAAATATCTACAGAACCTTCTGTATGACCTGTACGTACCAAAACACCACCATCTTTAGCTATAAGAGGAAATATATGACCAGGACGTACAAAATCACTGGCTTTAGTTATAGGGTTTGCCAACTTAGAGATACAATCATCACGTTCTGCTGAAGAGATTCCTGTCTCTGCTATGCTAGAATCTATAGAGACTGTAAACGCAGTCTCATGATTAGAAATATTATTAGTAACCATAGGTATTAATTCTAACTTCTCAGCAAGTTCTTTTGGTAAAGGGGTACAGATAAGTCCTCTTGCTTCTTTAGCCATAAAATTAACCATATCAGGAGTTGAATGTGTCGCGGCATAAACCAAGTCCCCTTCATTTTCTCTGTCTTCATCATCCATCATGATGACCATTCGACCTTTTTTTATCTCATTAATTGCTACTTCTACTCGTTTTAACGCTTCTGCTGACATTTTAACTTTTCCTTTTTCTGCTGTACATAATATATCGAAATAATTTATCGTGAATTATGCCATAGATATCAAAAGAGTAGACTGTTTTATAGGTATATGGGGTAAGAATATTTTAAGAAGTTTAATAATGGAGCGGGAAACGAGATTCGAACTCGCGACATCCTGCTTGGAAGGCAGGGGCTCTAGCCACTGAGCTATTCCCGCGTCAATTACTAATATTAATAATCTAAGTTGATTATATTGGTTGCGGGAGGCGGATTTGAACCACCGACCTTCGGGTTATGAGCCCGACGAGCTACCAAACTGCTCTATCCCGCGATATTTAGGTTTCTATATGAAATAAATATTTATATTGGTTGCGGGAGGCGGATTTGAACCACCGACCTTCGGGTTATGAGCCCGACGAGCTACCAAACTGCTCTATCCCGCGATCATTAACTGATTGGATAAATGCAATTTCTTATAAATATTTATTTCACATAGTGGATGGGGTAGAGGGATTCGAACCCCCGAATGTCAGTACCAAAAACTGATGCCTTACCGCTTGGCCATACCCCAAAATGTGTTACACTTTGTTTGTGTGGACGGCATTATAGGAAAATTTTAAATGAATGTCAAGGGTTTTGGTAAAATTTTATTATAAAATATGTTTATGATAAAATTTATAGATTTATTTTCGGGAATTGGTGGCTTTAGAGTTGCATTTAAATCTGTTGGAGCTACTTGTATTTTTTCTGCCGAAATAGACAAGTATGCTTGTGAAACATACCAAAAAAATTTTGGAGACAATCCTCTTTGTGATGTTTCCAAACTAAAAGCAAATGAGCTTCCAAACTTTGACATTTTCTGTGCAGGTTTTCCTTGTCAACCATTCTCTTTAGCAGGAAAAAGAAAAGGGTTTGATGATACCCGAGGAACACTCTTCTTCGATATAGAAAGAGTTATTGAAGAGAAACAACCAAAAGCATTTATATTAGAGAATGTAAAAGGTTTAGTAAACCATGATAAAGGTCGAACACTCAAAGTCATTCTAACAACATTAAAATCCAAACTAAACTACAATATTTTTTATAAGGTTTTAAACTCTAAAGATTATGACATCCCTCAAAATAGAGAACGTATTTATGTTATAGG
>JALUMR010000081.1 GCA_027055805.1 Campylobacteraceae bacterium | reverse complement strand
CAAAAGTTGGGTCAATATTCCCTGCTTTTTGAGACACTGTCCACATACCTTGTGGTGTTGTTGGACTTGTTTGTGAATTGGTTAATCCATAAATAAAGTTGTTAATAAGAATCATTGTCATATCAATATTTCTTCTACAACCATGAATAGTATGGTTACCACCAATAGCAAGACCATCACCATCACCTGCTACACAGACAACATGTTTGTCTGGGTTAGCCAGTTTAATACCTGTTGCAAATGCAATGGTTCGTCCATGAGTAGTATGTACAGTGTTGAAGTCTACATAAGAAGAGAATCTTCCTGAACATCCAATTCCTGAAACAATACACACATCATCTTTTTCCCATCCAATTTTTTCAACGGCACGGATAAATGATTTTAAGATGATACCATCACCACATCCCCAACACCATAGTGTTGGCATTTTTTCAGTTCTTAAATAATTGTCATAATTAAATGCCATCTTATAGCTCCTTCACTTTTTGAATAATATCACTTGGAGAGAATGGACGACCATTTGTTTTAGTCAATTTTGCAATATCCAATCTTCCCATACTTCGTTGTACTTCTTCTAGGTATTGACCTTGGTTAAGCTCAACAGAGAGAACTTTGTCAAATTTTTGTCCAAGCTCATGCATTCTAGTCTCAGGAGATGGCCAAAGTGTAATTGGTCTAAACATACCAACTTTGACACCATCTTTTCTAAGCATATTAATTGCCTCTTTAATCGCTAATGAAGCTGAACCATAACCAACAATAAGAATCTCAGCATCATCTACCATATACTCTTCATTTGACTCAATCTCATCGGTATATTTTTCAACTTTTTGGAAAAGTCTGTCAATCAGTTTTCTACAAGTCTCAATCTCTTCAGTTGGGAAACCTGAACCATCATGGTGAAGACCTGTATAGTGGTATCTGTACCCTGTAAACATTGGATTTAGTACTGCTGGTTGGTCTTGCTCTACACCATAAGGAAGGTAATCCTCTGGAGCACCATCAAATGTTTTTCTAGGAACAATTCCTGCTTTTACTGCTTCTACTGTAGGAATCTCAGCTTTTGCATGCATGTGTCCAATAGTCTCATCTAATAAGACAAATACAGGTTGCATAAATCTATCTGCTAAGTTAAATGCTCTTACTGTTTCAGTATAACACTCAGCAAGGTTTCCTGCACAAACTGTAATAGATTTGTAGTCACCATGTGATGGGTTTTTTGCCTGAGCAACATCCCCTTGAGATACACGTGTTGGAAGACCAGTTGATGGACCACCTCTCATAACATTGATAACAACCAATGGTACTTCACACATTTGAGCAAGTCCAAGGTTTTCAGCTTTAAGTGAAATACCAGGTCCTGATGTTGCTGTCATGGTTCTAACACCTGACATACCTGCACCAATTGCTGCTGCTACACCTGCAATTTCATCTTCCATCTGAATTGCTGCCCCACCAATTTTTGGTAAAAGGTCAGAGATTACGTGCATAACTTCACTTGATGGTGTTAATGGGTATCCTCCAAAAAACATACATCCTGCATCTACTGATGCAATGGCTGCTAGTTCGTTACCACTTGAAATGATTTCTCTAGTTGCTGACATTTAGTTAGCCTCCTTATAATCTACAGGTAATCTATACCCATTGTTTTCAATTGCTTCTTGTCTTGACTTTGAACTGTCTGTCAATTTAGCAAACTTAAACTCTTTTTTTGTTGCCACATAAATAGCAAAATCTGGACATGAAAGTTCACACTCATTACATCCAATACATGAATCAGGAGCGATTACACTAATCATCGCACCTAAAGTTGATGTTGGTTCTTGTTGCATAGAGAGTACACCTGCAGGACATGCATCAACACAAATATCACAAGCTTTACATCTTGCTGTGTTAACCCATACTGGAGTATTCTCAGGAGCTGTCATTGCTGCCATGGTTTCCCCTTTAATTTTTAAAATTTTAAGTGAGATATTTTCTATCACTGCAAGTAGAATATCCTACTTTTTGTAATGTGAGTATAAATAACTCACTATTATTACACGAATAAGATTTTATGTTACCAATAGAAGCAAGAAAATTTCATCATTCTTTTTGATTAAAATCTATTATTGTAATCTTTTACTATCATACTTTTAAGGACTTTTTGGACCCCTTGATTTTGCATTAAGTTGAAATAAACTATAATGAAAATTATATTTTAAAAGAATGCTTGTTAAAGAGAATCATTGTGATATTGAAGTGCAGAAGAAGTAGGGAAAAATTCTACTTAATTTCGATAAAATACCAAAAAAATTACTCTAAGGCACTACTTGAAAAACATTTCTATCTTCGGTACCAGTAGCGATGCAGGAAAATCTACCATCACTTTTGTCATCGCCAAAATTATACAAGAGTTAGGCTACTCTGTAACTCCATTTAAAGCACAAAATGTCTCTAATAACGCTATGGTAGCAGATGATGCTAGTGAAATATCGGTAGCACAACACTTTCAAGCAGGGGCTGTGAGTGTTCCAACCTCTTACCATATCAATCCCATTTTACTAAAATCAGGTAGAAAGAGTTCTGCTTCGCTTATTGTCAATGGAAAAGTGGTTGAAGACAAAGACGTTCGTGAGTATTATCGTGATTTGGACACACTAAAACCTGCTGTTAAAGAGGCATTTGAGTATCTTGATAATCGTTATGATTGTGTCGTGGCAGAGGGGGCAGGTAGTCCTGTAGAGCTGAACCTAATGAGTAAAGACCTCTCGAACATCTATATAGCCACTGAGTTTAATACCAAAATTATCTTGGTAGCAGACATTGAAAAAGGAGGTGTTTTTGCTTCCATTTGGGGCGTTTATAATCTGCTTCCCAAACAACTAAGAGAGAATGTCATAGGGGTAATTGTCAATAAATTTAGAGGTGACTTGACACTTTTTGATGAGGGGATTCGTATTATAGAAGAGGAGTTTAATATTCCTGTTTTGGGAGTGCTTCCCTATATTCCCTTTAACTTAGGGTTTGAAGATTCTCAAAGCCTTATGAACTACCAACAAATTAGTAAACCTAACGCTAAACGCATAGGGGTGATTGCCTATCCTACCATGAGTAACTATAATGATTTTGAAGCTCTAATTGCCAATGAAAATATTGCTTTAGAGTTTATTTGTACCAACATTAACCTAGATAACTTTGAGCAGATAATTTTGCCAGGCTCTAAACTGGTTATAAAAGATTTACAGTGGCTAAAAGAGATGGGGCTGTTTGAAAAACTAAAAAAAACTAAAACAGATATTTTAGGCATATGTGGAGGGTATGAGATGATGTTTGAGAAGCTTATTGATGCAGATGAAATTGAGTCAACGCAGACTTGCATTGAGGGCTTAGGCTTTATTGATGATGATATTATTTTTCAAAAAGAGAAGATAGTTAAAAGAGGTGAATACACTCTATTTGGTAATAAGGTTAAAGGGTTTGAGATTCATCATGGAGTGAGCCAAAAGTACCCTCTCTCTTATGAAAAAGGGAACATTAAAGGTACTTTTGTTCATGCTCTGTTTGATGATAAGGTGTTTGAATGCTATAAAAAAGAGACCATTGAGAAGTTTGTAGAGAGCATGAAAGAGCGACTAGATGTAGAGAGGATAATTAAAAGTGTATCTTGAAGTTGGACTGATTGCCTATATAATAGACAGAGTTTTTGGTGAGTTTCCCATGAAGCACCCTGTAGTTTTTATGGGAGACTACATCAAATGGTTTGAAGAGAAGTTCTATAAAGACAATGTGTTTCGTGGAGCTTTGTTAACCATTACGCTTATGCTCATAACCTTTTTTATTGTTCACTCTATAGCACTTTATATGGGCTACATGCCTAATATCTATATACAAACGCTACTTTTTGCTATTGTTGCTTCAACAACTATTTCTGCTAAGATGCTCTATGTGTCGGTTAAAGATATTATAGTCAATCCTGAAAATATCAGATATTTGGTTAGCCGAGATACCAAATATTTAACTCCGTCAGCCATTAATAAAGCCTCTATAGAGACCTATGGTGAGAACCTTAGTGATGGAGTGATTGCTCCTCTTTTTTACCTAATAATTTTTGGTTTGGAGGGGGCGTTTGTGTACAAAGCCATCAATACCCTAGACTCTATGGTAGGCTACCGAAATAAACGCTACGAGAAGTTTGGAAAGTTTTCAGCCATACTGGATGATGTGGCAAACTACATCCCCTCACGTATCACGGCTGTTTTAATTGCTCTGCTTTTTTGGGATAAAAATGCACTTTTAAAGTTTTATGATTTTGGAAAAAAACACGACAGCCCCAATGCAGGTCACCCCATCTCTGCTATGGCTCTGTGTATTGGTGTTAAGCTTGGTGGTGATACCTCTTATTTTGGGAAGATAAAAAAGAAAGCCTATTTTGGAGAGGGTAGGGTAGAGATTAAAACAGAGGACATCCTAAAAGCCCTCTCTTTTCAATGGCGATTAGATGTGTTGATGGTTGTGGCAAGTTTGTACCCCATAGTCTACTTTTTACCATAAAACAGACTCAACAAAGCAGGTAACAGCACCAAATCCAATAACAACGCAATATTTAGAGCCACAACCGTCACAATGGCAAAGTTAACATTTGGCACAAAACTACTCACAGCAAAAACAGAAAAAGTAAAGCTCAAAATAAGTGTAGTGAGTATCATCGCATTACCACTGTGGCTAATAACATAGTCAATGCTCTCTTCAAAGCTCATGGTTTTAATGGCTTGAAAATATTTAGAGAAAAAGTGAATGGTATCATCGACTGCAATCCCTAAAATGACAGAGGCCGAAATGGCTACCCCAATGTCTACACTGCGTCCCAAATAGCCCATGACTCCACCTACGAGTAAGATTGGAGCGATGTTTGGTAAGATAAATATCCATAACATCTTTATGTTTTTAAAGATAAAAAACATGGCAAAAACAACAAGTACCAAAGTAGCCGATATGGAGAGTAAAAGGGTATCCATGACGCTACTTTGCATATAGGCAAAGATGGAAGTTTGCCCCTGTACAGTCGCCAGATAGTCGGTGTTTTTCTCCCACCAGTTGTCTATCCAATCTATCATCTCCAAATCTTTAGAAGTGTCTTGAATATTGCTGTTGATGCTCAGTCGTAAGTAACGCTCTTGGGTGTCTATCTTGTCATTAAGCTCCATGCCTTGGGGTAGGCTCATGGAGTAGAGTAGTAGGTATTGGGCTACTGCATTTTTACTATTTGGCAGAGCTGTTGTTGCGTTTTTATCTAAAACTTTGTGCATTCGTTCAACAATGTCTTTGAGTGAAGTTGTAAAGGTAATGTTGGGGTATCTCTCTAGCAATACCTTTTCAAACTCGACAATTTTGTTGAGAAATGCAGGAGATTTCGCTCCCTCTTTTTTGGTAGAGTCTAAAATGATTTCATATATCATCGACCCTGAGAGTTTCTCTTCTACAAACTCACTTCCACTGCGTACTGTGGTTGTTTTGTCAAAGTATTTAATGCTGTTGCTGTCTACTTTAAGGTTCGTTAACCCATAGCCAATCACAAGCATAACAAACGTAAAACCTAAAACTATCTGTTTGTCATGTCGTACTATAAATGCCCCATACCCTTTGCTATGAATGAGATTTAAAAACTTAATAGGTTTGATTTTGTACTCATCATTAAGTATCAGAAGTATGGCAGGAACAAGTGATATGCTTAACAAAAAAGCGATTAATGCCCCAGCCGTAATGGCAATTCCCAAAGTGGCAATAGGCTCAATAGCACTAATGCTTAAAGTTGCAAAACCAATTGCCGTGGTTATTGAAGTCATGGCAATGGGCATAAAGTTATTTTTAAGAGCTAAGTAAACAGCCTCTTTATTTGTTATCTTTTTTGTTTTGTAGTAGACCCATGCTAAAAAGAGGTGCATGGAGTCAGCTATGGCAATGGCTGCTATAAAAGAGGGGATGTTTACCGTAAAGTTGTTAAGCTTATGCCCTAAAAGCATCTGCATACTGAGTACCAATAAAAAAGTAAAGACAATTACCACTGCAGGAACAGCAACACCAATAGGGTCTCTAAAGAGGAGAAAGAGTAAGACCACAACAATAACAACTGCAAGAGGTATAAGTACCAACGCATCATGTACGGCAACATTGACCAGTGATGCTGTGATGGCTGAAAGCCCAGAGATGTAAAAGGTGTAGCCTGTCTTGGCTTCATATTCATCGCGTATCTGCTCTAACTGTTTCATAACATAGAGGTTGACCTCTTCATCTGCACCGACCGAAGAGGCGAGTTTAACGGCTATCATGGTAGCCGTGGCATCGTCATTTATGAGCTGATGAAGTATGAGTTTGTCATGTGTGGCAATCTGCTTTTTAGCTTTTAAATCCTCTTTGCTATCGTAGATAAAATCCTCCACCATCACATCGTCATCTTCACTGCGTATCTGTTGGTAGTTGGTAAGAGAGTTTACTTTTTGTACGCCATCTATCATTTTAAACTTTTGGGTTAACTCCAAAATGGTGGTAATGGGTTTCTCTCGAAATATTCCCTCTTTGTCCTCAAAAGCGACTATAAAGGTATCATCTCCACTAAAGGTAGAGCGAAACTTGTCGTAATCTTTCATGATTTTACTAGAGGGGTCAAACCATATACGGTAACTCCCCTCAAAGGCTAAATCTTTTAACGATATTGAAAGCAGTACCACAAGCATGGTTATCAATATCAGAAGCTTTGTTTTATGCTGGTCTAAAAACTCTATGTATCGTCTCATAACAACTATTTCAATGCTCGTTTAGAGAGTTGTGAAGCACTAATGTTTGCATTAATCGCATCTTCATCCCACTCCAAAGAGGAACTCTTTTTGTTTTGTACGTTTTCTATGACAATTTTAACCACACGTTGAATCCCGTCTATCTCTTTATACGCTGTAAAATTTATCTTTTTTAAAAGTCTGTTCTGTTTGTCATAATACTCACCATACTTTACTAAAAGCGTCGGTTTTTCTATCCAAATAACCTGTTTAGAGTAACCACTGTTGGCATCTATAGGGGTTCTTGTTATTTTGTAATAGTTCACACCATCTTTGGTCACCTCTTGGGCTTCACCAGTGTAACTGTAGTTTTTGTAGTTTTGAGAAGAGATATCTTCATAAGAGAACTCACTCGCCATAAATGAACCCGATTTATTGCGTGAGCTGATTCTCTTTATGCGTTTAAGAGATGGCAAATAGAGCCACTGCTTGTCATCTCCACCGATTACCTCGTAACTAAGAAGTTTGGTATCTTTTAGGTCATCAGGGTAGAGAAAGTTCAAAAGTGACTTGTCCCCATCTGCTCCCTCTATCTTTTTTATCTCTAGCTTTCGTACATTTTCAACACCCTGGGCATTTTTCAAAATCATGGTAGTTTTAGAAAGAGAGCTTTTGTACCCACTTACAACATCATACGATTTTTTAGCAACCTCTTCAGAACTCATGGCAAAGAGAGAGGCTGTTAGTGTGGTTAAGAGTAGTAGTTTTTTCATTTTTTTGCCTTTTTATTTTTTGTATGTGAACAATGTTAACATACAAAAGCTTAAATGTAAACACTGATTACATTTTATTTTTTGGACTTATATCTTATTGGGTTATTAAACTTGAATTCCTGTGGTTAAGATATAACATCATTTAAAATCAAACGGGAGTTATGCTATAATCCATCCATGAAAAAACTATTCACAATTCACTATTTACTACCACTTAAGTTAACCGTAGCAATACTACTTTTAACTTCTTGTGGGTATAAACCATCATCACACTATACAAAGAAAATTATAGGTGAAAAAGTCTATACAGAAGTTGAGGTTTCACTCTCTGACCCTGAAAATGCTGTGTTGATTAAAGATGCTTTAAACCAAGCACTCTATACACGTTTGAAAAGTAAAGCAACTCGAAAAAAACATGCTGATAGTAGTATTTATGTGGCGTATGATAACATTCATTTTGTACCACTGCAATACAATAAAAATGGTTATGTGGTTTATTATCAAGCCAATATAACTTTAGGATTTACATTTATAAAAGGTAAGGTTAAGGAGAAGCGTCAGATAGTTGGTCGTTATGAGTTTCCTATTCGTCCCTCTGCTATTATCTCTAATGATTTACGCTTTAAAGCCATAGAGAATGGTTCTATAAAAGCACTTGACCAGTTTATCACCTATCTTTCTGCTAAAGGGCTTTTGCTTAATGAAAAATAATCCATCATTTGAAGCGTTTATAACAAATAAACCTCTTTACTATAAAGAGATAGACCATGAGCGTGTACATAAGGCTTATGCACTACTTAACCCCCATATAGAACAACCTCTGACCATTCATGTAGTGGGAACCAATGGAAAGGGAAGTACAGGTCGAATTATGGCGACACTTTTGCATGAAGCAGGAAAAAGAGTAGGGCATTTCTCTTCACCTCATATTATGAAGTTTAATGAGCGAATTTGGTTAGAGGGAAAAGATAGTTCAGATGAGGAGCTAGAAGAGGCTCATAGAAAACTCTATGCCATTTTAGGGCAAGAGATGTCAGAGAGCTTGAGCTATTTTGAGTATACGACACTTTTGGCTTTTGTAGCAATGGAAAAGTTAGATGTCATGGTACTAGAAGCTGGGCTTGGTGGAGAGTTTGATGCAACAAATGTCTGCTCTAAAGCACTCTCTGTTATTACTCCCATAGGATTTGACCATCAAGATTTTTTGGGTGATAGCATAGAGAGTATAGCTAGGACAAAACTGAACTCGATAGAGAAGGAAGTTGTTTTAGGCTTACAGGTTTATGATGAGGTTTATTTTCTTGCTGATGAAGTGGCTAAAGAAAAAGAGGCTGTTGTTCATAAGGTAGAGAATAAACCTTTTAAAGAGTTGTTGGAAGTTACTGAATCTTTGGGTTGGGCTGATTATTTGTATGAAAATGCAAAGTTGGCTGTGAGAGCATTGGATATTTTAAAGTTGACCTATAATTTAGAAGATTTAAAAAAAGTTGTGCTTTTTGGTCGTTTTTATCAACTCCTCCCAAATGTAACCATAGATGTAGGGCATAATTTACTTGGTGCTAAAGCTTTAAGTAAAGCATTAAAAAATAAGTATAAAGATAAGAAAATTATTTTAGTCTATAATACTTTAGAAGATAAAGCGTATGAATCTATACTACTAGAGTTTAAAGATAAAATAAAATGTGTTGAAATAATACACATTCAAACTCAAAGAGCTTTAAAAAAAGAACATTTAAAAGAGGTTTTAAATAAACTAGATATAACCTATAAAAGTTTTGATGGTCTCAACAAGAATGAAAGCTATTTTGTTTTTGGCTCTTTTTATGTGGTAGAAGCATTTTTAAAGAAGATTGACTTTAACTTTAAAAACAAATAAATATTGGATATAATACTTATGTACTAAGTATTTCAAAGGAATAAAGATGGCATTTTTTGGTAGAAAGAAAAAGAAAAAAGCAGCTCCTATTAGTTCAGCGAGTATTATTACTCCAGGTACTTCTATTAAAGGTGAGATTCGTTGTGAAGGTAACATTCTTTTAAACGGAGACTTTGAGGGAAATATTATTTCACAAAGTGAAGTAGTTGTAGGGAAAAGTGGACGCGTAACGGGTGAAATTCAAGCCCAAAAGTTATTGGTTTCTGGGGAGTTTCGTGGTAATTATATAGGTGAAGTAATAGACATTATGCCTTATGGTAAAGTCTATGGTGATGTTAAAGTAAACAACATTATTATTGAGCCTAATGCTGTATTTGAGGGTGAGACCAAAATCGTTTCTGGTCGTATTGAGCGTGATAACATATCTGATGTTCATATTGTTCAGCCTAAGAAGATTGGCTACTAAAAAATAGATATAAAATAAATATAAAAAGAATTAAATGAGACAATCTGACGTTTATGAATATCTTCAAAAAGAGGATATTCAGCTTAAGAATAAGATGCTATTTGTCTGTAAAAATGACAAAGATGCACAAAAAATTGATGACACTGCTACCCTTCTAAATTATAAAACATTTACACTTCCTGATTTACGTTTGAGTACTGGTGATGATTTACGTTCGTTTCAAATGGAGCTTTATGAGCTTTTAGAAGTACTATATGGTTACTACAGAGACGATGGTAAAAAAGTTCTAATTTCCCCTCTGCGTACACTGCTTTTACCTCTGCCTAAAGAGGAGTTTTTCCCTACTTTAGAGATAGAATTTGCTTCAACACTTAATCTTCAAGAGTTAAAAGATAAGCTCTACTATTGGGGTTATCATTTTGTGGACATTGTCACTCAAAAAGGTGAAGTCTCTTTTCGTGGTGATATTTTAGATATCTACTCTTTGGGGTCGGAACAAGCTTACCGACTCTCTCTTTTTGATGAAGATGTAGAGAGTATAAGAGCTTTCTCTGTAGATACACAAAAGAGTGATAAAGAGGAGATAGAGTCTATAGAAATTATTCCTGCACAGTTGGGGCTAACCCAAGAGCAGTATGAAGCTTGGGATAAACGTGTAAAAGCAAGTTCTCTTGATAGCTTTGTAAAAGATATAGACTCTTTAGGTTTTTGGTACCTCAATGAACTAGGAGAGAATTACTTAGAAAAATTTGAGACACTTTTAGTCGAAAATATAGCAGATGAGTTAGAGGAGATTTACTCTTTAGATGACCCCTTGGTGGATAGAGTAGATTTTAAAAAACCACAAATTCCAAAAGCTACCAAATATAGAGAGTTAGAGGTTATCAACCCCAATGCCATTATAAAGTCAAATGCTCAAAAGAAGATAACCCTCGTTGCAAAAAATGAGTCTATTATACGTAGCTCAGAGCTTCACTCATTTGAGAATATAAAGTTTGTTTATAAAGATGTAATCGTTAATCTTATCTCTGACGAAGAGGTAATAATCTCTCTCAATAAACCTGTAAAACGTAAAAAAGTTAAAAAAGCGTCTATTATTTTAGATGAGCTAAAACTTGGTGATTATGTAGTTCATGAAAACCATGGTATAGGGCTTTTTAAAGGCGTAGAGAAGCGTGTGGTTTTAGGTGCAACACGTGAATTTGTGCTTATCCAATATCAAAATGAAGATTTACTTTTAATTCCTGTAGAGAACCTAAATGTGGTTGATCGATTCGTCGCTGACTCTGGAGGAACGCCTGTTCTGGACAAAATGGGAAAAGCGAGTTTTAAAAAGCTAAAAGGAAAGGTTAAAGAGAAACTATTTGCCATTGCCTCTGAAATCATTAACCTCTCTGCTCAACGTCACCTGAAAAAAGGTATAGTACTAAAAAGAGATTTGGTAGACCATCAAATCTTTATGAGTGAAGCAGGGTTTATTCATACGGAAGACCAAGAAGAGTCCATAAACGCTATGCTAGATGACATGAGTTCTGGAAAAATGATGGACAGACTTCTGAGTGCAGATGTTGGCTTTGGTAAAACAGAAGTCGCCATGAATGGTATGTTTGTCGCATGGAAAAATGGTTATCAGTCGATGATGGTTGCACCGACTACACTGCTAAGTTCACAACACTTTAAGAGCATGAAAGAGCGTTTTGAGAAGTATGACATAAAGATAGGAAAACTAGACCGATTTACCACAGCAAAAGAGAAAAAAGCACTACTTGAATCCTTAGAAGATGGACGGGTAGATATGGTGGTAGGAACCCATGCACTACTCAAAGCGAAGTTTAAAAACCTAGCGTTTATTATTATAGATGAAGAGCATAAGTTTGGAGTAAAACAGAAAGAGGCTCTAAAAGAGATAGCCATAAATGTTCACTTACTCTCTATGTCTGCAACGCCAATTCCTCGTTCACTTAACATGGCACTCTCATCGGTTAAAACATTCTCAGAGATTTTAACCCCACCTGTAGAACGTCAAGGGGTACGAACTTTTGTGAAGTCTTATGATGAAAAAATCATTAAAGAAGCCATAACAAGAGAGATGAGAAGAGGAGGACAGATATTTTACGTATTTAACTCCATAGCTCAAATAGAAGAGAAACGAAAAGTTCTACATGAGCTAATGCCAAAGCTTAGAATAGCCGTGCTTCACTCTAAGATTTCTGCTAAACAGACAGAAGAGGATATGGAGCTGTTTGAAGCAGGAGAGTATGATGTGATGCTCTCTACTTCCATTGTAGAATCAGGAATCCACATGCCAATGGCAAATACTATGATAGTTGATGGAGCAGATAGGTTTGGTATAGCTGACCTACACCAACTACGTGGACGTGTAGGACGTGGTGGAAAAGAAGGTTACTGTTATTTTATGGTTGAAGATAAAGATAGATTAAGTGAAAATGCAAAACGACGACTCTTAGCTCTTGAATCTCATTCAGACTTGGGTTCAGGTGCTGTTTTAGCCTTTCACGACTTAGAGATAAGAGGAGGGGGTAATATCATTGGTGAGGCTCAATCGGGTCATATTAAACAGATAGGGTACTCTCTTTACCTGCGTATGTTAGAAGATGCCATTAAAGAGCTGAGTGGAACAGCCAATGATGAAGAGGAAGCTTTACAAGTTGATATTAAACTCACCATTGATGCCTATTTAAATGAAGAGTTGATAGAAGAAGATAGGCTAAGGTTAGAGTTATATCGTCGTTTATCACAGTGTGAAACAACAGGTGAGGTGTACGAGATAGAGACCGAAATAGCCGACCGATTTGGTAAACTAGATACCATTTCAAGACAATTTATAGACGTAATGGTTATGAAGGTTTTAGCTCGTGAACAGAAGATTACCAAGATAGCCAATGCTGGAGAGAAAGTATTTATAGAGTTTGCAGATGAGAGTAAAGAGAGACTTTTCTTAAAAGCTTATACACAAGACGATGATGATTTGATAGCTTGTGCTATGGGGTATTTGAAGGGGAAGTAGGGCTTAGATATTCTGTGTTGTCAAATTTAGATTATGATGAACATGTATAGAAAGGATTATAATATTGTTATTTATAAAAAAATTAGTTAATTTTCTTAGTCTCCCTTCTTTTAATAAGAAAAAGAGTAAAAAAATATTAGATAAAAGTAGTAAAATTTACGCATTGGAGCGTTTAAAAGAGATACATAACTATGATTACAGTACTTTTGTTGCAAATTATTATCGTGCTAAAAATTATACGGTATGGGAGTACAGTAAGGAGAAAAATCTTATTGATTATGCACTTAATCTTGTTGTGAAAAGAGAAAAGAATATTTTATTTATTGAGTGTCGAAGTAATAGTAAGAAGATAACCTTAGAAAATCTTTTAGAGTTTGAGAAAGTAGGAGCTGAATTTCTAGACCAATATAGACTTTTTAAAAACTATAATATTCTCTATCTCTGTATCTGTTCTGAAGATAGATTTAGCCAACAGGCATCGGTATATATTGCTAAGAATAGTCATATCTCTTATGAGATTTTAAAAGAGTTTGATGTCTAATATAAAATGTCTCTTTAATTTCTATTTGTATTAAAAAACTTGCTATACTCGTCCTAAAATAGTTGTTTAATTTGATAGTTAAAAATGAATTGAAGTGAGTAAAACACTAAAGATTATTCTTTTATATTTATTCCTATTTAAACCCCGTAAAATAGGGAACTGTGGAGTGTTTGTGTAACACAATTAAGCCACATCTAGTAGCTATACTACGCCCATGAGAAAGATATTTTTTTACTCCTATTTTTAGATATCTTTCTCATAAAAGCTTAATCGCTTCTTCTTTATATTTTATTTTTTCTTAAGCTCAAGAGGCACAAGAAGAAGCACACAGGAGAATGGGAGTTCTTCTTTATTTCAAAGGTTTCATTTACCTATTTAAGTGGGCAATTCTGCCCACAGTATCTTCTTTTTTTAATCATACACTTTCACTTTTATATAATGTTATAATGCCATAGAAATTTTTAAAGGGTAAAGCATGGCAAAAACTACTTTCATATCATGGAACGTAAATGGTATACGAGCAGTAGAGAAGAAAGAAGCTCTAAAGTGGATAGATGAAGCAAAGGTAGACTTCTTAGGTTTACAAGAGATAAAAGCAGAGGCAGAGCAGATTCCTAAAACTATTTTTGAGCGTGATTATAAAGTTGAGCATATTAACTCTTCGTCTAAAAAAGGGCAATCAGGTGTGGCACTCTACACAAACAAAGAGGGAGAAGCCTTTGCTTGTGACCATGTAGATATTTTAAATGAGGGGCGAATCAATGAGTACCATTTTGACAATATTGCCTACTTTAACGTCTACTTCCCCAATGGTCAACGAAATGAGGAGCGTTTAGAGTATAAATTGGCATTTTATGAACGTTTTTTAGAGCATATCTTAGCACTACGTAAAGAGGGAAAATCCATCATTGTTTGTGGTGATGTCAACACAGCTCACCACCCCATAGATCTAGCACGACCTAAAGCCAATGAAAAAATATCTGGTTTTTTACCCATAGAACGTGAATGGCAAGACAAACTTTTAGAAGCTGGGTTTGTAGATACATTTAGGCATGTAAAAGGAGATGAATCAGACCGATACTCTTGGTGGTCATACAGAGCAGGGGCAAGAGCTAGAAACGTAGGCTGGAGAATTGACTATTTTTATGTTTCTGATGATTTAAAAGATAAAATTGTTGATGCCGATATTTTAGATGAGGTAATGGGTTCTGACCATTGTCCTGTTAAATTGGTTTTAGAGCTTTAAGTTATGACTGTTGAAGATAAAAACACCATAAAACAGACCATAGAGCAAGAGCTAAAAAAGTTAGAAGAGCAGATAGCTATTTTAAAAGAAAAAACAAAACCCATAGCTCCTGACTGCTCTTTAGGTCGTTTAACTCGTGAAGAGGCGATGAACGAACAGATGATGAATAAAAAAGTTTTAAATGAGTCTACTCTACGGCAGACACGTCTGAAAAATGCTTTAAAACGAATTGACCATGAGATGTTTGGTATATGTATTGTCTGTGAAGAGTCCATAGCTGTAGGGCGAATGTTGGTGCGTCCTGAGAGTGTTCGTTGTGTGGGGTGTGCTGTTTAAATTTAGCTTATCCATTGTTGGTTTTTTAATACTTCCATGGCATCCTTCATAGGTAGTTTACACTTTTGTATATGGAGTGTTTTAGGGGCATGGACTTTAGTCCATGAAATAGACAACAGTGACTAAAGTCACTGCCCCTAAAGTGTCAACTACTTTTAGCTAGTTATGAAGGATGCCACTTCCATAAAATAATCACGCTATTATGAAATATAAATTTAAAATAGTGTGGTTAAAATGTATTGTAAAAGAGATTTAGAGTCTATCATCATCCTTCATGAGGTTTACAATGAAGTTTCTCAAAAACCAAGTGCTAAAAACTATCTTGACCATGTTTATCTTTTATCTTTATCCTTACTTGAAACGGTAAAAGAGGTTGAAATCTCTTCAGAGATTAATAGTCATTATTCTACCCAAATTGAACAATCAGGCGATACAATAGAAAGAGAAGTATTTATCTATAACAATTTCACTTTTCCTTGGAGTGGAATATTTATTCATACCGTCATCAGACTTGATAAGTCTATTAATGGTGGAGAGTGGCAAACACATTATTATATCTCAAATGATAGAGGAGGTGCTCAATACTTTTTAGAAAAAATCCTTCAAGAATGGTCTGTTGAAACTATGCACTTTTATAAAGATTGTGCCTTAGGAGAGGATAGCTGTAAAATCAATAAAGGTGCTTTTGCTTTATCCATTTTAAGAAGCTTTGTTATTAACATTCTACACCTTAATAAGGTCAAAGATATTGCTCGTCAGATTATTTATAATCGTTACAGTTTAGCTGAGGCTTTAGTGCTTATTTCTATGGTTCGTTTGGAATATGGTATTGTTTGATTGTTATTAGGGTTGGAATTGGCTAATCAAAAGGCGAAGAATTATTTAAATAGTGCTATAAAAATAACTGAAGAAGTTTTTGAAAAAAATCATCCTGATACAGCAAAATATTGTTATAATTTTGCTTCTTTATATTTTAAACTTCAAGATTTTGAAAATGTAGGTAAATATTTTTATAAATCTTGGAAAATTTATAAAACCTTTTTACCTAATGACCATCCTACTTTATTAGAAGGACTTAAAATGACTTCATTAATAATGGATGTCCTTACCAATGAGGAATAAATACTAATAAATAATCCAAAAAAACTATATTATCTACACCATAATAACATTTATGCTACAATAACCCATGAAAACCCTAAAACTAAAAAAAGCACTAAAAACCACCATCTTTACCCATGAAGAGATAGCCAACCTACTAAAAGATGAAGTTTCTAATGTCAATGCAAAAATCTCCTATATGGTAAAGCAGGGTGTTTTAGTTCGTCTTAAAAAAGGGCTTTATACATTTTCTGAACTCTATCGTGATGACTCTGTTGATATGATTGCAGTGGCAAATCGACTCTATACTCCCTCTTATGTCTCTTTTGATTATGCACTCTCTTACTATGGGCTTATTCCTGAACGGGTCTATGAAGTGACCTCTGCTACACTTCATGCCAAAAAGCTTTTTGAGACACCATTAGGACGATTTTCTTATCGACCTATTCCTATGGAGGTTTATGCTTTGGGGGTGGATTGGATAGACGATAGTGTCAATGGTGGAAAGTTTATCGCTACTGTTGAAAAGGCTCTTTGTGACAAAATACGAGGAGACAGAGGCATTGGACGATTGAAACAAGAGAAGATGAGAGAGTATCTGATGTATGATTTACGCATAGAGTGGGAAGCGTTATTGAAGTTAGATATTGTACTTATTGAAGAGATAGCAAAACGGTATAAATCATATAATTTAAAGAGTTTAACAGCTCTACTGAAAAGGAACAAAAATGTCTAAACTACACCCTGCCATAGGAAAAATGTTAGAAAAATATGACCTCTCAACTGCCGATAAAACCTATGAAGCTCTAAGAGAGATTTTACAAGAGATAGTTTTGTTAGGACTCTACCGAGCAGGATTTTTTAACCATGCTGTTTTTTATGGAGGTACGGCACTTCGTATTTTGTATGGGCTTGATAGATTTTCAGAAGATTTGGATTTTTCTCTTTTGAAAGCCGATAAAAATTTTGACTTGGGTGTGTATGAAAAAAGCATTGTAGAGACTTTACAATCTTTTGGTTTTGAAGTAAATATCCAACTCAAAAATCAAGAGGGTATCATAAAATCAGCCTTTTTAAAAGGCAATACAGCCCAACATCTACTAAATATAAAAGCTCCTGATGATGTCATAGCGAAGTATGGACAAGGTAGATTGGTCAAGATAAAATTTGAGGTAGATACTCAACCCCCTTTAGATTTTACATCTGAGAAAAAGACCCAACTTTTACCTGCTCCTTATATGATACATAGCATGACTACCTCTTCTTTGTTTGCAGGAAAACTTCATGCCATACTCTGCCGAAATTGGAGTAGTCGACCCAAAGGAAGAGATTGGTACGATTTGGTGTGGTATATTGCCAATGGTTATGAGGTTGACTTAAAACATCTAGGAGCAAGACTAAAACAGAGTTGTGATTGGCAAGATAAAGAGGGTGTTAGAATTGAAGAGGAGATAACCCAAGAGTATGTTTTAGAACTTTTGAAAAAGCGTATAGATGTGTTAGATATAAGTTCTGCTAAACGTGATATTGAACCGTTTATATCAGATAGAGAGGTTTTAGATATTTGGTCTAAAGAGTTTTTTCTTGGGGTTGTTGAGGGGTTGAGGTTTGAGAGTTAACACATAGATGTGCAGATCACACCATTTAAACATAAGATAGTATAATCTTAAATGAAATTTTTTTTATACCTCATTCCTCTAATTTTCTTTGTTGCTTGTGAAGAGAAAGCGAAGCCAAGCATTATTATAAGTTCTGATTTGAAACGCCCTATACATTGTATGAAGCTTAATAAATTGGCTGATGATAAAGAGTTGTTAAGTCATTTAGAGAAGCTGTATGCTTTTGATGATAGTTGTCCATTGACTTTAACCCTTTCCTCTAAAAAAGATATTGTCTGTAACAGTACAAACAATGTGATGAGTAAAAATATGGGTAAATTCCCAAAAAGTTTTGTTAAGTTAGAGCTTCGTGAAGGTATGAAGGTAGAGTACTCTTACTATGTTGACCTCTATTCTAATGTGGATGAAGATGATGTAGAAGAGGGGTTGGAACGATTAAAAAAAGATTTGATAATGCCTAAAGGAGCAGAATGAAAATAGCATTTATAGGTGACATAGTAGGTAAACCTGGACGTGATATGATAGGTAAACATTTAGAAGACTTACGTAAAGAGTATGGGCTTGACTTGGTTATAGCCAATTATGAAAATGCCTCTCATGGTTTTGGACTAACTAAAAAAAACTGTGATGAACTTTTGGGCTATGGTGTCGATGTAATGACAGGTGGAAACCACTCTTGGGATAAAAAGGAAATATTTTTACTCTATAGAGATTACCCTTTGATTCGTCCCATTAATTACCCTCGAAAAAGCCCAGGGGAAGGGCTGATAAAAGTTGATGTTTTAAACCATCAAGTTGCTGTTGTTAATGTTATGGGGCATTATACCATGCCGATGGTAGACAACCCTTTTGTGATAATGGATAAGGTAGTAGACGAGTTAAGAGAAGAGGGCATTAAACATATTATTGTCGATATTCATGCCGAGGCAACCAGTGAAAAGCTGGGAATGATGCAGATACTTAAAAAGCGTGTCTCTGCTGTTTTTGGTACACATACCCATGTAGGAACAGATGATTTAGCCATTATTGATGGTTGTTGTTATGTCTCTGATGTTGGGCTTACAGGTTGCCGTGATGGGGTAATAGGGATGGATAAGAAAATACCTATGAATCGCTTTTTAACTGGTGTTGGTGGGCATTTTGATATACCTAAAGATTGTCAGGCTATTTTTCAGATAGTTATTTTTGAACTGAATGATGAGGGATGTGGGATTAAGGCTGAAAAGTTAAAAATATATGACAATGGTGAAGTCCGAAAATTAGATGCTCGAATAGAGAAATATTAGTCACATTTATATTTTAGTCACATTTGGCTATAATTACATTAATATTTCTCTATTTAAAGGATGACTTTGCAAGGTAAAGTTTGGAAATTTGGTGACCATGTGGATACCGATTTAATTATTGCTGCTAGATACTTGAACACAAGTGAGCCAAGTGAGTTGGCTAAACATGTGATGGAAGATGCAGACCCTGAGTTTGTTAAAAAGATGAGTGAAGGTGACATTATTGTTGCTGGAGAAAACTTTGGTTGTGGTTCAAGCCGTGAACATGCTCCCATAGCACTTAAAGCTGCTGGTGTAGCTGCTGTTATAGCTCCGACATTTGCTAGAATTTTTTATAGAAATGCCTTTAATATGGGGTTACCAATCTTTGAACTTGAAGAGTCAGCAGAGATAAATGAAGGTGACACTGTAAAAATAGACATGGAAAAAGGTGAAGTGATAAATGTTTCACAAGCAAAAACCTATAAATTTATGCCAATCCCTGCGTTTATGCAAGAGTTGGTTGATGCAGGTGGATTGATAGAATTTGCTAAACAAGAGATAGCAGAAAAGGCATAACATGGGAAGAAATTATAAAATTGGTGTTATTAAAGGTGATGGTATTGGTCCAGAAATTATAGATGAGGCAATTAAAGTTTTAGATGCTTTGTCTGCAAATATGGGCTTTAACCTAGAGTATAATGAGATGCTTATGGGTGGTGCAGCAATAGATGCAACGGGTGTTCCTCTGCCTGATGAGACCATTCAAGGGGTAAAAAAATGTGACGCAGTACTTTTCGGTGCTATTGGTGGACCCAAATGGGATAATGTGGAGCGTCACTTAAGACCAGAGTCGGGACTTCTTGCTATAAGAAAAGAGATGGGAACCTTTGCAAACTTGCGTCCTGCTATTGTGTATGATGAGTTGGTAAATGCTTCTACCTTAAAGCCAGATGTGGTTAGAGGTGTAGACATTATGGTTGTTCGTGAACTTACAGGTGGTATCTACTTTGGTCAACCAAGAGAGCTATTTGAAGATAGAGCATACAATACCATGGTTTACACTCGTGAAGAGGTAAAAAGAATTGCTCATGTTGCTTTTGAAATAGCGATGAAACGTGGTAAACGTATCTGTTCAGTAGACAAAGCCAATGTGCTTGAAGTGAGTCAATTTTGGCGTGAGACTGTGATAGAGGTCGCTAAAGAGTACCCCGAAGTAGAGTTGACCCATATGTATGTTGATAACGCTGCGATGCAACTTATTAGAAATCCAAAACAGTTTGATGTTATTTTAACTGGAAATATTTTTGGAGATATCTTATCGGATGCTGCTTCGATGTTAAGTGGTTCTATTGGGCTTCTTCCAAGTGCCAGTACAGGTAAAGGTGTTGGTCTTTATGAACCTATTCACGGTTCTGCACCAGACATTGCAGGGCAAGGTATTGCCAATCCATTAGCAACTATTTCATCTGCCTCTATGATGTTAAGATATGCACTAGGTGAGGGTGCTGCAGCTGATAAGATTGATGATGCTATTAAAAAGTCATTGGCTAAGGGTTACCGAACAGGTGACTTGGGTGCTTACGATGCCGTTGAAATCTGCTCTTGTTCGGAGATTGGTGATATTATTGCCAAATATGTTTCTCAATAAGCATATTTCTTAATAGAAGGCGATAGGTAACTATCGCCTCTTATTCTTCTGTTCCTCTTTTTCCATAACTCCCTATTATATGAATTTATAAGATTTAGATTTATCAAACTTAAAGCCTATGATGCTATTATGACCAAAATGATAAGTTTAAGTTAGGTGATAATCACCTTGAACATATAAGAAATAAATTAAAATAGGAAAAGTAGATGAGTGATATCTTTAACCCAAAAACAGAGAGATTTGACAGAGCGTTAATTAAAAGTATGTCTGAATATAAGGACTTAGTAGCTGAGTTCGACAACGATTATGAAGGGACATGGGCAAAATTTGCCGATGAGAAGATTGATTGGTTTAAACCTTACGACAAGGTTTTAGACGAAAGCAATGCACCGTTTTACAAGTGGTTCTCTGGTGGAGAGATGAACGTAGCACATCAGTGTGTGGACAGACATTTAGAGAGTAAAAAAGATAAAACTGCTATCCTCTTTGAGGGTGATAACGGAGACAAGAAAACACTAACCTATGGCGAACTGGCAGTTGAAGTAAACAAAACAGCCAACATGTTTAAAAATCAGTTTGACATTAAAAAAGGCGACAGAGTCGTTGTCTATATGCCAATGATTACTGAAGCTGCTGTAGTTATGTTGGCGTGTGCGAAGATTGGTGCTATTCACTCTATTGTCTTTGGTGGGTTCTCGGCAGAAGCCTTAAGAGACAGAATTATTGATGCCCAAGCAAAGTTGGTAGTAACGGCAGATGGAGCCTTTAGAAAAGGTAAACCATACATGCTTAAACCAGTGGTTGACCAAGCCTTAAAGCATGGTTGTGACTGTGTTCAAAATGTTTGTGTTGTTGAGCGTAATGGCGAAGAGATTACTTGGGTAGAGGGACGTGATAAGAGTTATAATGAGTTGATTAAAAACGAATCAACAAGCTGTGAGCCTGAACCAATGGAGAGTGAAGAGCCCCTTTTCTTACTCTATACCAGTGGTAGTACAGGAAAACCAAAAGGGGTACAACACTCAAGTGCTGGGTACATTCTTTGGGCTCAAATGACCATGGAGTGGGTATTTGACATACAAGATGACGATACTTACTGGTGTACAGCCGATATTGGTTGGATTACAGGGCATACCTACATTGTTTATGGACCTTTAGCTGCTGGAGCAACCACAGTTATGTTTGAGGGCGTTCCTACCTTCCCTGATGCTGGACGATGTTGGAAAATGGTAGAGGAGTATAAAATTAACCAGTTTTATACAGCACCAACAGCCATTAGACTGTTACACAAAATGGGTGAAAATGAGCCAGATAAGTATGACTTAAGTTCACTAAGAATTTTAGGAACCGTTGGAGAGCCTATTGACCCACCTGCATGGAAATGGTACTATGAAAAGATTGGTGGAAGCAACTGTTCTATTGTCGATACCTACTGGCAGACTGAAACAGGTGGGCATGTTATCTCTCCACTTCCTGCTGCTACACCTATTAAACCTGCATGTGCTACGTTTCCTTTACCTGGGATTAGTGCAGAGGTTATAGAAGAAGATGGAACACCAACAGAAGTTGGAGAAAAAGGGTTTATGTGTATTACAAAACCTTGGCCAAGTATGATTAGAAACATTTGGAACGACTCTGAACGCTTTAAAACTTCCTACTTTGGTGACTGTAAAAAAGATGGAAAACCTGTCTATTTCTCAGGTGACGGTGCCATGATAGATGAAGATGGGTACATTACCATTACAGGTAGAACCGATGATGTTATAAATGTTTCAGGACACAGAATGGGAACAGCAGAGGTTGAAGCAGCCATTAAAAAACATGATAAAGTAGCAGCCGTAGCCGTGGTTGGTAAACCACACGAGATTAAAGGTGAGGGGATTTTTGCTTACATCGTACTCAAAGATGCAAATGATGCGAGTGAAGATTTAAAAGTAGAGATTAACAAAGTGATTAAAGCAGAAATCGGAGCCATTGCACTTTGTGATGCCATGGCATTTGTTCCTGACTTACCAAAAACACGTTCAGGTAAAATCATGCGAAGAATTTTACGTTCTATCGTAAAAGGAGAAGCAATTACTCAGGACACGTCTACGCTTGAAGACCCTAGTATTGTAGGTGTTATTGAAGGAATTGTTAAGCTTTAATTGTTTTGAGGTGTAGGAATTAAGAAATATCCTACGCCTCTTCATCTTCCTCTTTAACAGGTTTGTCTACAGCTTTAGCAATAACTTCTATGTAACATTCTGACCAACCAGCGTTTACCACGCCTGATAGTTCTGTAAAAATATAATCGAAGTCACATACTTTTGCAAACTCTTCACTTTTTCCAAACTTACAATCAAAGTCCCAATACATGGTTTTTTTGTTTGGTAAATCTTTTTTCTTTTCACGTTTTACATATTTTCTAAGTTCATTCTTAATGGCATCTACAGCTCTGTCTGGCTTTAGTTTGTCTTGTTCTATTTTAAACGTTTTTTTCATGATATACCTCGATGGGATTAATTTTTCGCTATTATATCTAAAAACATAAAGAAACAATTAAGAAGGCTATAGATATATGAAAATCACATTGAGTTTAAGTGGTGGGGGTCTGCGTGGTGCAGCACATGTGGGGGCTATAAAGTTTTTAGAAGAGCAGGGTATTGAAGTGACAGCTGTTTCAGGTTCTAGTGCAGGTGCGATTGTAGGGCTTTTTTTGGCTGCAGGGTTAAAAAGTGATGATATGTTAGCGTTTTTAAAAAGTTTAGAGAAGAAAGAACTTTTTGCTTGGGCATCTGGTGCTGTTGGTGTTTTTAAGATGGAACGTTTAGAAAATAAACTGCGTGAAACACTTAGTATTGATGATTATAGTGACTTAAAAATTCCTCTTTATACTTGTGTCACCAATATAGATACAGGGGAATTCTCCTATATAAATAGAGGTGATGCCATTGCTTATACCATTGCTTCTTCAACCATAACTCCACTCTTTGAAGCAAAAAAGATAGGAGAAAATTCCTATATAGATGGAGGTTTTTCAGACAACTTGCCAGTGAAAGCACTGAAAGATTATTATGAAAAATCTTTGGCTATCAATATTAACCCATTACGTGGTGAAAATTTGTCTACCTTTAAGTCATTGGCTATTCGTTCTATTTTAATTATGATTCGTTCTAACTCTGTAGGTGCTAAGACGTTAGCCGATGCTTATTTTGAAGTCAAAGGGGTTGCCAATATGCATCTGTTTGATTTTGATGAGATAGAGATGGCATATGAAGCAGGGTACAATGAATTGAAAGAGCAGTGGGAAGAGTTATCTAAAAAATTGGTATAATTTCGTTTATAAATAAATAGACATCTTGTAAAACTAGGAACCGATGGCTTTAGCCTCGTCTTATTCAGGACTAAAGTCTCCGATTCCAAAGAGTTTTTTTAAGAAGTCTAATAGGAACAAAATGGAAAATAGAGCAAGAGTATTAATTGACTGTACTGATGAAAAAGGTTTGGTCTATAAGATATCAAAAATCTTTTATGACAGAGACTTGAATATAGATTCTAACCGTGAGTTTGTTGACAAAGAAAAAAGTAAATTTTTTATGCGTACAGTGGTTACAGGTGACTTTGACATCAATGAGTTAGAAACTGCATTACAGGTTGTGGTACCCCAAAATGCTAACTTAAAGGTTATCGAACCCAGACGTAAAAAAATTGTTATTTTAGCAACCAAAGAGTCTCATGCTTTGGGTGATATCCTTATACGCCATGAAGCAGGTGAATTAGATGCAGATATAGAAGCTGTCATCGCAAATCATGATGTTTTAGAGCAGTTGGTACGTCGTTTTGAGATACCATTTTTTCATGTACCTACTAAAGGAATAACACGAGAAGAGCATGAAAAAAATATTATGAAACTTATAGATGAACAAAAGTTTGACTATATAGTTTTGGCTAAATATATGCGTATTTTAACTGCATCTTTTGTGTCAAATTATCCACAGAAAATTGTTAATATTCATCACTCGTTTTTACCAGCATTTATAGGAGCAAACCCTTATAAACAAGCTTTTGAAAGAGGAGTGAAGATTATAGGAGCTACAGCACATTTTGTGACAAATGATTTGGATGAAGGACCAATTATTGCTCAAGATGTTATCCCTGTTAACCACCGTTTTGAGTGGCGTGATATGCAAAAAGCTGGACGTGATGTTGAGAAGATAGTACTTTCTCGTGCATTAAACTTTGTGCTTAATGACAGGGTTTTTGTGCATGGGAATAAGACGATAGTGTTTTAATAATTTACTATTTAGCATTAAACTTAAAGTATTGTTGTATTATAATACGTTAATTTATATTAAAAGTTATTTGAAATAGGAGATATAATTTATGAAAAAAGAGATTCAAACAGCCAACGGAATATTTACTTACGAACCTGCTGAACTTTATGTAGGAAAAAAACTTTTAGACCCAGTAATCAGTAAAGAGAATTTATTGGACTTTAAATCAGTAATGGATAAACATCAGATTCATTATGGTTTATGGTTTGGTACACTTTTAGGAGCTATTAGAGAAAATGGATTTATTGAGCATGATGAAGATACAGATATTTTTGTATTAGAAGAAGATAAAGAAAAAGTCTTGAATGCTCTCTATGATTTTGAATCGACTGGTTTAAAAGTTGTACGATATGATGATAAAGGAGAAATAGTGTCTTTTATGCGTAATAATGACTATATAGATATATATTTTTATAGTAAAGCATTAAATCAAAGAGTTACTGTTGATAATGGTATAGCTGGTAAGTACTTAGAGTCTATAGAGATGATAGATTTTTTAGGTACACAGTTTCCTGTTCCCAATAATCCAAAAGAAGTAGTAAAGATACTTTATGGTGAAAATTGGCATATTCCTATAAAAAATTCTAAACCACAGAATACTTCAACTATCCATACAATAAAAAATGTATTATTAAAATTACCAATTTTACCTACTATCTATAAAAAAATCAGAGGTTAAGCGTAGAACATTTTTTTATCTACTAGATTTTGGTATAATAATTTAAAAATATAAAGCCATACATGTATAAAAAAAACAGTAAAATTTCTATTAAATCCTATCTTAACTTCTCTGAACTTTTAAATGAGTACAGAGGAACGCACGAAGAGAACAGGCTTTTTGCACTTAAGCATGAAGCTTCACTTCCAAACCCTAAGCAGATACTCCTTATATGGATGGAGAAAAATAGCTTTAGGATAAGTAAAAAATCTGAAACTAAAACACTTTTACAAAAGTTTTCTATTTTGAGTAATTTTGTAGGACTGTTCTCCTTGATTTTTGGATTTTTGGCTGGTTTAGGGCTATTGAGTTATAGTGGTCATGCTCCAGTGAATGTTATCTATTATCTTCTCTTTGCGATGGTTATCCCCTCGCTCTCTATGATTATATCTATGGTTTCCCTACTAGGTTCGGGAACGGTTTTCAATGCACTTTCACTCTTTTTCCCTTTACATTGGATTGAGACAATATTAAATTTTTTCTCATTTAGAGATAAAATAGATACCTTTAATACTCTTTTTTCTGATGAATTGAAAAAATGGATGTTTATGAGTAGGCTACAACTTTTTTCATTACTTTTTTCGATAGGACTTCTCTTTGCTCTTTTAGTGATAGTTGTTTCAAAAGATATTGCTTTTTCATGGAGTACCACCTTGAATGTTACAGATATTGGCTTTTTTAAACTTTTAGCTTCTATAGGGTTTCCATGGGGGCATATTTTACCTTCTGCTATTCCTTCTGTAGAACTTATTGAGATGAGTCACTACTATAGATTGGGTGAAAACCTCAATACTCACATGATACAAAATGCAGACAAACTGGGTGCTTGGTGGAAGTACTTAGCAATGGTTACACTTTTTTATGCCATTTTCTTACGTTTTTTACTTTGGTTGGCAACGCATTATGGTTTCCAAAAACAACTGGAAAAAGATTTTTTAGAGCTTGATGGAGTAGAGAAGTTATTAAGAGAGTTTAATACACCTTTTGTCTCTACTAAGTCTCCTAAAGAGGAGAAGCATTTAGAGATTGTAAAAGAGAGTGATGAACAGGTCGCCCATGATGTGGCTAAGATTTATAAGAGCATTATTGGTTGGAACTTCTCAAATGATGAAATCTTACTACTTAACGATGCTAAGAGTATTAGCTCTTCAAATATAAGTATTGTAGGAGGGAGTAACTCCTTTTTAGATGACCAAAAAGTAGCCAAAGAGGCAAAGGATGAAGTTCTTTTGTATGTTAAATCATGGGAGCCTCCTACCATGGATTTTGTAGATTTTTTAGAAGATCTTTTAGCTAATGATAATATTCGAGAGATTCAAGTTTATCCCCTAGGTACAGTAGGGCGAAACTATGAGAGTGATGAGCGAGAAATAGCCATATGGAAACGAAAAATACAGGGTTTAAAATCTAAAAAGGTATGGGTTATTGATGTATAGAAAAGAAGAGTCTTTAAATAATGAGTATCCTAAGTTTGCTGTAGTAGGTCATCCCAATAAAGGTAAAAGTTCTATTGTTTCTTCTTTGGCACTTGATGATTCGGTACAGATAGGGGATACTCCCGGCACCACACAAGTTAAAAGAGGCTTCCCTCTAAAAGTAGATGGAAAGATTATCTATGAACTTTTTGATACCCCAGGCTTTCAAAGAGCCAGACGGGTCTTGTCATGGTTAAATGAACAAGCACCTGTCTCTGCTGATAAAAAGGGTGATGTGGTTCGAGCATTTATAGCTACACATCGAGGGGATGAACGCTTTATAGATGAGATAGAGTTACTTGAACCTATTATGAATGGAGCAGGGATTATCTATGTGGTTGATGCCTCTAAACCTTATGGTTCTGAATATGAAACTGAAATGGAAATTTTACGTTGGTGTGGGCAACCCTCTATGGCTATTTTGAACCTTATTGGAGAAGAGAACTATACAGAGCAGTGGAAAAATGCCTTAGGTCACTACTTTAGAATGGTAAGAACCTTTAATCCTATAAAAGCAACCTTTAGAGACCATATAGAGCTGTTAGATAGTATGTCACAACTCAAAGAGGAGTGGACAAAGCCCATTAAGGTAGCCATAAAAGTTTTAGAAGATTTACAGCAACAAAAAGTAGAGCAGACTGTAGATTCTATCGTCTCAAATATGCTTAAAACACTCTCCTATGTTCATAGACAAAAAATAGTAGGTGAGTCAGCAACAGATAAAGAGGAAGAGAAGCTAAAGCTCTTTTACCGACAAAAGATAATCAAGTTTGAAAAAGAGCAAGAGAAAAATATAGAGAGCATTTGGAACCATAGAAGCATAGAAAAAGTTGAAAATATGTTGGTTTTAGACAATGTGGGTCTTTTTTCAAAAGAGAGTGCTTCTATTTTTGGTCTTAGTCAACAACAGCTTATTATTACAGGTGCCTCTGCTGGTGCTATGGGTGGTTTGGGTATTGACCTACTTCTAGGTGGTGGCAGTCTCTTTTTAGGTTCCATCATTGGTGGAGCTGTAGGTGGAGTAGGTGCTATGATGGGCTTTGACAACCTATATGAGGTAAAAGTTTTAGGGCAGAGTATAGGAAAAAGAGAATTAAGTGTAGGTCCCATGAAAAATTTAAATTTTCCTTACATACTATTAGGACGTTCACTCTACCATGCTTCGGTTATAGCCAAACGCTCACATGCCATGAGAGGTGATATTGACTTAGAGCAGGAAGAGTTTTTAACCGAACAGATTATAAACAGTGACATGCGTAAAACTTTAGAGAAAGTACACGTTTCTTTACGAAAAGGAGACGAACCTAAAGAGGAAGATTTAAAAGCCTATAAAAAGGTTTTAAAAGAGAGCTTTTTAGGGTTGTTGTAGGGTGTAGTCCAATGCCAATGAATTAACGAGGCTGAAGCCTCGGTTCCATATATGCAATGCTTATTTTTCGGAATCGACGTGTTTATACCCGAACTATTTTATGCTTAATTCAATGGTATTAGTGTGTAGTCAAGGGAAAACAGCCTACGAATTGGTTAAAATATTTTCCCAATCCCAGTCAAAACAAGAACAGTAAGCATTCCTCCTGCTATTCCTGCAACAACATCGTCGCCTATTACTCCTAGTCCACCTTTAACCTTTTGGTCAATGGTACCTATAAATGAAGGCTTCCAAATATCAAAAAGTCTAAAGGCTGCAAATGAACCAACTATGGCAAGTTCAGTAGCATAAGGAAAATCTAATGATTTAGCTGTACCTAGTGCCATCATCAGGGCTATCCACATACCTACTACTTCGTCTATGACGATGCTTTTGTCATCATGGGTTCCTGTCTCTTTTTCATATTTGTTTATCTCAAAGATACCTATGATGGTAATGGCAAGGGTAATCATGAAAAGAGTAGCAATAGGCATAACTTGAAGAAGAAGAATACCTACTATAAGTGCAGCTAAAGAACCTGCAGTTCCTGGAGCCTTGGGTGCTAAGCCCGAGCCTCCAAATGTTATAAAAAGTCTGTTTAGTGTCATGGTTTATCCTGTTGTTAGGTCAACGAAGTTGTTTGATAGAGGTTCATTAGGTTAATATAGAAATCCTCTTCATTATGCTCTTCTATTAGACCATCATTTGGCATAAGTGAATCATAAAGTCCTTGAAGATTTTCAAATCTATCAGGGAATAGGGCATTTAATACACTTGCTGATACTTCTCTTCTAACCAAAACAGATGGAGGCATCATTCCTACTTTTATGAGTTGTAAAATAGAAGGCGTATGATAGTGTATATGGTGGTGTTGTCCATGAGGACAAGTACTTTTACTCACCAAGGTTCTACACTTATTACAGTAAACGTATTGTTCTACGGTTGTAATCTCTATTTTAATATCTTTTGAGGTATCAAAGATAGAGTTTAATTTATCCTTATCATAGTGTAATCCCAAACCTGAGTGATGGTTCCCAATAATTAGACGTGTACAACCATAGTTTTTTGCAACCAAGGCATCAAGTACAAGTTCATTGTACCCAGCAAAAATGTAAGAGTTTTCTAAAGGAACAACTATCACTCTATTTTGTGGTAAAAAATTCTCTATAAATGTAAAGAGAGCTTCATGTCGTATATCATATCGAAGACCATTTCCTTGAAATGGTTTTAGTAAAAAGAGTACTACAAGATCTGACTTATCAAGTGCTTGACGAATCATTCTTTCATGAGCTCTATTTAAAGGGTTTGCAGCCAACATTAAGGCAGAAACGGTTTTAGCACCTTTCTCTTTTATCATTGATTGAACCTGTTTTTTAGAACCAGCTATGAGTGGATATTTGACGGTATATTCACCACAAACAGCGATTTTTCCAAGTCTTCCTATGGTGCTTTTTACACCAGGGTGAGAGGTGTCAGATGTTCCAAAGATACAGTTAAGTCTTTGATTTATATCTATATCAAAAGTTTCATCAACGACTAATGTTCCTACAACTTTTTCTTGATGTAGTAATTCTAAAATATCACCTTTAGATGCTTTCTTTAAACACTCTTCATTTCTTTTGCCACTTGGTGCTAAGACAAAAGAGAAAGGAAACGGAACACCTTTATACATTTTTGTTTTAGCAACTTCCATAGCTTCTGCTTTGTTCATTAATTTTGTTACTGGAGATATAAGTCCCTCCTGTACTAATGCTAAAGTAGAAAGAGCCTCTGCATCGAGGTATAGTTGATTATTTTTTCTTGAAGATGCCATACTTTTTCCTTTTTTCCCATAAACTTTTTCGTGAAATTCCTAATTTTTTAGAAAGCTCTGTATCGGGGTATTGGTATTGAAAATTGTTAACAATAAACTTAACATAATCATCAATAGTCAAAATCTCATTTTGGTCATAGAGTTTGTTATCTGTATTAATCTCTATGGTTGCATAAGGAGTTTCAATCTCTGATGTGGTTGACATAATAAACTGACGGTTTTCAAGCAGTGTGAAAAGTTGCTCTCTTTCTGCTTTTTTAAGCGTTTGCAAATCAGAAACATAGAGAATATATTTAGGGTTAGCATTCTCTATTTTACTTTTCCACTCTTTTGTATTGAGTGGAACAAATACAAGAACTCTATTTTGTACTTTTGCATACTCAAATGCAAGTTTATCAATGAGTTTAACATAGTTGGTCTGAACCACAAGAGGTGTTGTTATTTTACTAATATCATCTTTTATAACAATATCTTGAAGTAGGTATTCATTGTACTCTTTATAAAGGTTCTTGTACTTTTTTAGTGTTTGATATTCTTTATAATGCTCAATTTTTCTTTGTAACTCTTCTATCATGAAAGGTTTAACAATGTAGTCATTGGCTCCAAGTTTAAGTGGGGCAGCAACGGTGTCATTATTAATATAAGAGACCATTAAAATAATGATTTTCTCTTTATATTTTGTAATGAGAGAGTTAAAGTTTTGACCAGGTAGATTGGTGGAAAGAAGATAAGCATCTCCTGTACTTGTTGCAATAGCTTCTTTAATGGAGGAGTAAACCTCAGTTTCATATCCACTCTGATTAAGCTTTGTCGATATACTTTGAGCCAGATATAGCTCGTTTTCAATTATGGTAATTTTCATTTTGTGTCCAATCATAATAGTATAGGGTTGCAACAGCTTCAACAGCTACTCCCTCTTTTCGTCCAATCCAGCCAAGCTTTTCAGCTGTAGTTGCTTTAATATTTACAAGGTTTGGAGTCAAGTTGAGTAGTGTTGCTAGTCTAAATCGCATTGTTTTTTTATAGTTTAGCAGTCTTGGAGTCTGTGCGATGATGGTTAAATCAACATTTCCTATCACATAACCAAGGTCGGATAATCTTTTCACAGTATCTTTTAGAAGTTCTTTTGAGTCAGCACCTTTGTACTCATCTGAGGTATCAGGATAAAACTCACCAATATCCCCTAAACCAGCAGCTCCTAATAGTGCGTCGATAAGAGCATGAATAGCGACATCCCCATCGCTATGTGCTTTAAAGCCAAAGCTTGACTCTATCTCCACACCACAAAGTACCATCTGTTTTCCTTCTTCAAAAGGGTGAATGTCTATACCAAAACCTGTTAAGGCTCTGCTAGATGGTCGCTGTATGCAGGGAAGCTTTTTCAGGTCTTCAACAGTAGTTAACTTATGTGCTTTGGTTGAACCTTCTACAAAAATAACCTCTCCCCCTTGAGAAGCTATGGCTGAACTATCATCGGTAAACTCTTCATTACTCTCTAGTGCTTTTTTTAATGTAGTAGTACAAGAGAGTTGAGGTGTTTGGATGATTTTTACTTTTTCTCTATCTATTGGTTCCCCTTCCAAATAGAGTGTATCAACCATGTTAAGTGTAGGAACTACACAGGTTTTGTTCTTTTTTGCTGAAATTACACGTTGTATCATCTCAGTATCGAGACAACAACGAGCAATATCAGAAACAAGAACAAAAGGTGTAGAGACTTTTTCAAGTGCATTTTTTAGTGACTCTTGACGGCTTGAACCACCAAGAACAAAGCTATGCTCAGAAAAATTTGACATAGAGTGAATATCATCCTGAGATGATACTATAATGGTTTCTTTAAAGTTATAAACATCCTGAAAGTTGTTAGTAACTTGTAGCCAAAGTGGTGTAGTGCCACTCCATAACCACTGTTTTTTCGGGGGTAGAGCAAATCGTGAGGCTGAACCAGCACCCAAAAGTATCAGTGTGATATCTGACAAATAGAACTCCTTTATAAGATAAAATGTAACTATATTATACACGGGTTCCCTTTTGTAACACTTTAATATTGTTACTTTTTTACACCTATTGGTGAAAATTTATAAGAAACTGTTGTTGTCTATTTTTCTTTGTTAAACTCATTCTTCTACTTACGAAAACTGATGCCAAAAAGGAGTCCCCACCGTTGGTGTAGATGGACTAGCAAACTCACGTTTTTGCATAGTTCCTGCTTCATATCCTAAACGTCCTGATATGGTGGCGTATTTAAAGGCTTGTGCCATTTTTATAGGGTCTTGAGCTAATGCAATAGCAGAGTTTAGTAAAATGCCATCATACCCTAACTGCATCGCTTCTACTGCGTCGCTTGGTTTTCCGATTCCTGCATCTACAATGAGTTTTAGTTCAGGAAACTGTTTTCTAATCGCTTTTAGATTACTTGGATTCATAAGTCCTTGACCTGAACCAATAGGTGAACCCCATGGCATTAAAATTTTACACCCTACATTGGCTAGGCGTTTAGCTACAACTAAATCATCGGTAGTGTAAGGGAAGACTTCAAAACCCTCTTTAACAAGGATTTCAGCAGCTTTTACGGTCTCAAAGGGGTCGGGTTGTAGGTTATATTGGTCGCCTATGACTTCAAGTTTTATCCAGTTTGTTCCAAAGACTTCTCTTGCCATTTGTGCTGTGGTGATTGCCTCTTTGGCTGAGTGACACCCTGCTGTGTTGGGAAGAACATTGATGTTTAACTCTTTAATAATGTCCCAAAAGTTGTTTCCTCCACCTTCACCTGCCGATTGACGACGCAAAGCAACGGTAACAATTTGGGCTTCACTCTCTTTGATTGCCTCTTCCATATTGGCAGGGCTTGGGTAGAGTGCTGAACCGATAAGCATTCTACTTTTTAAAATTTTTCCACCTATTTCCCATGTATCGTTAGTATTGTTCATTTTATCCCCCTTGAACTGGTGCTAATATGTCTATGGTATCACCATCGTTTATGATGGTCTCTTCATAG
>JALUMR010000080.1 GCA_027055805.1 Campylobacteraceae bacterium | reverse complement strand
TGCATGGGTATATCCTCTATAAATATAAGTATCGCGTAGGGTGCGATTGCTATCGCACCATTTTTAAATTTGATTTTATGTTGTAATTATTTTTTTAATTTGATTTTTTGGTGCGATAGCAATCGCACCCTACAAATTTAAAATATAAATGTCATTAAGAGAAAAGAGGAGGAGCGTGACTAAAAAAGCCTTTGTCTATAGCAGTAAAGTGAAACTGTTTAACTCTAAGCACAATCTCTTCAGGCAACAATGCCACAAAATCCAAGGTCTCAAATGATGGAACATCTGCACTGTTAAGATTTTTAACAACAATACAGACTTTACAGTCATCATGAACGGTTAATGGTTTTGTATGAATATGGGTTGCTGAGAGAAAAGAGGAGCTTAGGTAAAACAGTAGTAAAAAGCGTATAATTATTTGTTTCACAGTAGTCTCCTTGTAAGAATTTACATGGAAGTATAGTCTATGCTAAATTAATTTTTGATTGGGACAATACAATCGTACCAATCAAAAAAGAGAATAAAAAGTATTACCCAATATGTAAAAGATTAAACTGCAAATACCAAACAGCAACAGATACAATGTAACCTACAAGTACTGTCCAAGCCAGTTTCATGTGCGAAGAGAAAGTATAGATACCATGCATTTTACCCATAACACCAACACCTGCTGCTGAACCAAATGAGATTAAACTTCCACCTACACCTGCTGTCATGGTTACCAACATCCACTGTTCTTGAATCGCCATTGGGTCTGTTCCCATGTTAGGGTTTGCTTTAAGAACAGCTGACATAACAGGTACATTATCTATAACTGAAGAGAGGAACCCTACTCCAATGTTCATGGCTGTTGCTCCAAAAGTATCGTAAAGAGCTGTAAAATACTCCAAGAAACCTAAAAAGTGAAGCCCCCCTACAGCAGCTAAAATACCAAAGAAGAAAAGTAAGGTATCATTCTCTACTTTGGCTATCCATGAGAATACATTGACATGAGTAGGAGAAGCACTCTCATTAAGTTTGTAAACATAAAGTTTGAGAATAGCTAAACCAAAAAGCATTCCCCACATAGCAGGTAAGTGAAGTCCTTGATGAGAAACAATTGCAAAGAAAATGGTTAACCCAAAGAGACCAATAATCACTTTACCACCCTCTAAAATTTTAGCTGGTTCTTCATCACTACTAAAGGGAGGTGTCCCCTCTGGAATGAACTTACTCAACAAGAATGCAGTTACCCCCCAACCCAAAAAGGCTGCAGGAAAGAGAAATAGAAATTCTGTAAACTCTGCACGTCCATCTACCCATACCATAAGGGTTGTAATGTCACCAAATGGAGACCAAGCCCCCCCTGCATTGGCAGCAACAACAATGTTGATAGCCGAAGGAACTAAGAACTCTTTATTGTCTTTGTCAATGGTTAAAAGTACAGTTGATAGAATAAGTGCTGTGGTTAAGTTGTCGGCAATTGGCGAGATGAAAAATGCCAAAAGACCTGTGACCCAAAAGAGTTTACTATAATTGTAACCTTTTGAAACCAAGTTGTAACGAAGTGCCGAAAAAACTCCACGGTCAATCATTGCTTCAATATAGGTCATTGCCACAAATAAGAAAAAGAAAATTCCTGATATTTCAACAATAAGATGGTCAACCTCATGTTCTAAAGGTTTAGCATCTAAACCATTCATAGAAAAGTAAAGACCAATCAACATAAAAATACCCGTACCTGCTAAAAGTGCAGGTTTGGCTTTGTTGATTCTGTATTTATCTTCTGTTGCGATAAAGTAGTACCCAATAACAAAAATTGCTAAAGAGACCCATCCGACCCAAGTGGTCGCTAAGTGTAAATCGTGCATTATAACTCCATTATTTAGACCATAACATAACGTAAAAAGTCTAATGATTTTAATTTGTTACAATTATAGTTAAAAAACTATAATTTTAAGCACTATAAAAGAGGAGCTTTTTAAAAGCAAAAAACCGAGCAATTTGGTAACACGTAAATCTAAAAAATAATAACTAAGTATTAATTTTCAATATAATGTGTTCCCAAACTCTCTTTGCGTTTTAAAGCTGCATCGACAATAGCTGAAGCTGTATTTAAACGTAACGCTAACAGTCTTCCTATATCTCTATTTTTCATATCAAAAATAGCATTTTTAGCTTCAAGTAGACCCTTTTTAGTTCGTATCACTCCCATGTCATCCCACATGATTTTTCGTAAACGATGTTTATAAATTTTATCGGCTTCATGGTGAACAATATTTTTATACTCTTTGTCAAAAGTTGGTACAGTTATTTCTACTTTCTCTTTTGCTAAAAGGTGATCAACTGCACGTTTTGCGAATACTACCCCTTCTAGTAGTGAGTTAGAAGCCAAACGGTTTGCACCATGAACACCTGTACTTGATGCTTCACCTATAACATATAGACCCTCTATTCCCTCTACACAACCATCGGTATCACATTTTATTCCTCCTACTGCATAGTGAAAAGCTGGAGAAATAGGTACTCTATCCTGTGGGAAGTTATAACCAATGGCTTCAAAACTTCTTGTAATATTTGGAAAACGTTTGGCAAACCATTCTGCTTCAAACATAGAGAAGTCTAAGTATACCTCTTCACCTGTTTTACGTTTATGGTCAAAAATGGCACGGCTTACAATATCACGCGATGCCAACTCTCCTCTCTCATCATAATCAAAAAGAAAACGTCGCCCATCTTCTGCAACTATCCACGCACCTTCACCTCTTAAGGCTTCAGTTAAAAGAAGTTTTCGAGCAAAAGGAGTCTTTACAAAAACAGTAGGGTGAAACTGCATCATCTCCATGTTCTCTAGCTCTATTCCTTTTTCAACACAAATACCATGAATATCAGCTGAGACAGTTCGAGAGTTGGTATTGTACTCATAGAGTGACCCTACTCCACCTGAAGCGATAATGACATCATCAGCAATAATGGTTTCATGACGATAGTTTACTAAAGCATTTACACCAAAACAACGACCATTTTCAATAAGCAAATCATAAACCAAAGTATTTCGTTGAAGTTGATGTTTGTTTTGAACCATCATAAAGTAGTGCATGTAACGTCCTGTAGCATCACCCCCAGCATGAACAATTCGTTCTGCTGAATGGGCTGCTTCTTTAGTGTAAACTACATTGCCATTTTCATCTTTATCAAACTCCATACCTTTATCGATAATATCTTTGGTTGTCTGCAAAGAGGTACGACTTAAAATTTCTACGGCTTCACGACTGTTATGAAAAGCTCCTGCTGCCATGGTGTCTTCTACATGTAAAGGAATGTCTGCTTCGTCTAAAGCCGTTACCATTCCACCTTGAGCATAAAAGGTATTACACTCCCATGGGATATCTTTACAGACTACCAAAACTTTTTTCTCTTTTGGAAGATTCATTGCAGCGTAAAGTCCTGCTATTCCTGCACCTATTATTAACACATCATACTTTTTCATTCTATTCTCCCTTTTTCCCATCTTCATCTCCACTGTTCGGTGTTACCGAACCTACCCAATAGGGGTCAGCCTTGTAGCCACATCCACTTAATAAAAAAAAGCTAAAAAATGCTATAATAAAAAGATGAAAAAAGCCTCTACCATACTTTCGCATATCCGTAACCTCCCTGAGTTTAAATTACTTAAGAGTCACTACTGCTATCAAAAGTTTATTTCCCTATTGAACCCAAGATTTAAAAAAGCCATTGCTTTTGTATATGTAAGAGACAACACACTATTTGTAGCACTCTCTCACCCTGGGTTTAAAATGGAGCTCAATTATAATAAAGATTTATTAAAATCTCTATTAAGTATGTTGGCAAAGAGTGATGAGAAGTGTAAAGAGATGAAAGCTTCTAACGTAGTACTTTTTAACTCTAAGCATCTTTCTATTATAAAAGAAGCGTCTATAGAGTCAACAGTCCCTTATTATAAAGAGATGGCTTTAGGTGAATTTACTATAGAGTCAGAAGACAAAGAACTTCAAGTTGCATTTAATAAAATTAAAAAATCTATCGAAAAGCAACTATAAATGTATAGCGAAATAGAAAAAACCATTCAGAACTTACCCAGTAGTGCTGGTGTCTACCAATATTTTGACAAAAACTCACGCTTACTTTATGTAGGAAAAGCAAAAAATCTCAAAAACAGAGTCAAAAGTTACTGGCGTTTTGCCCCTAAGTTTCGTCCCAATGACACGTTGAGTATTCGTATTATTAAAATGTTAGAACAGGCTGTAAAAGTTGAATATATTGTTGTAGCTACAGAAGCCGATGCTCTTATTTTAGAGAACTCACTTATAAAACAGTTGAACCCCAAATATAATATACTACTTCGTGATGACAAAACATACCCCTATATTTACATTGATGAAAATCAAGATTTTCCTCGTTTTGAAATAACTAGAAAGATTATAAAAGGGAAAAAAATCTCCTATTTTGGACCTTTTCCAAATGGAGGAAAAGTTCTACTAGATACACTTTATGAAGTCTTTCCTTTGGTTCAAAAAAAATCATGTCTACGAGAAGGAAAAGCTTGTCTATTTCATCAAATAGATAAATGTTTGGCTCCATGTGAAGGAAAAATAAGCTCACAAGAGTACTATAAAATAATTGAAAGAGCTAAAAAATCTATAACAAAACGTACTATTCTTATAGAGACGCTTAAAGAAAAAATGATGACACTTGCCATGGCTGAACGCTATGAGGAGGCTGCTAAACTACGTGACAATATTAAGAGTATAGAATCCTTAACCATAAGTTCCAACCTTGATTTAAAATCTCTTGATGATATGGATATTTTTGCTATTATCAATGGTAAAACGAAAGGAGTAATTGTCAAACTTTTTATGCGTCAAGGGAAAATTATCTCTTCCTCTTTTTCCACCTTTAGAAGTAGAGATATTTTTGACCAAGATGAAGCCTATACACAAGCTCTTTTAGAGTTTTACAATACAGAAGCTCCCCAAATAGCCAAAACCATTGTAGTAGCACATGAATTTAAAGACCAATCAGAATTAGCAACACTATTAAGTGACCGTTTTTCTAAAAAAATCACTATTCTTAATCCTAAAAAAGGTTCAAAAGAAAAATTAACTTCACTGGCTATCACCAATGCACATGAAGTTCTAAAACAGGACAATAAAGAGGAGATAGAGCCCAAAATTTCTGAACTTTTTGAACTAGACATTGTGCCTTATCGTGTTGAATCTTTTGACAACTCTCATATGATGGGAGTAGCTACAGTAGGAGCTATGGTAGTTTGGAATGATAACAAATGGCAAAAGAGTGACTACCGACGCTATGAACTTAAAGCCAAAGATGAATATGGACAGATGAAAGAGATGTTAAGTAGACGAATAGAGAGTTTTTATAAAAATCCAGTACCAGACTTGTGGATTTTAGATGGAGGAGAGACGTTAAGAAGACTTGCTGTTCAACTTTTAGATGAAGCTCACATAGAATTAAATATCATTGCCATAGCCAAAGAGAAACTTGACGAAAAAGCCCATAGAGCCAAAGGTGCTGCCAAAGACATTGTCTATACTGAGCATTCAGTTTTTGAACTAAAAACTACAGATAAACGCCTACAATGGATACAGAGACAACGTGATGAAGCCCATCGTTTTGCCATAACTTACCATCAAAATAAAAAACGAAAAGATGACACCCAAAACTCTCTTTTACAGAAAAAAGGTATCGGTCCAGCCACCATTAAAAAACTTCTAAACTACTTTGGAACTTTTGAAGCCATTAAAAATGCAACTTATAGTGAAATTTCAGTTGCTAGTAGTGAAAAAATTGCTAAAATAATAAAAACAGATATTGTTAAATATTAATCTATATAATGTCTATCTAAACATTTAATATTATAATTTGTAAAAAAACTTTATTGTAATAAATTAAATTTTAAGAATAAGTTTATTTTAATAAATATCTTAGTCTTTTTATAATAAAGTTACCTACGGATTAATAAATATACATAAAGGAAGCAGAGTGCATCATCCTATAGCGTTAGATGTTGAATATACTTTTACTGAAAATTTAATATATGAAATTGATATGAATGGAATAATAACTTACGCTAATCAGAACTTTTGTCAAGTTACTGGTTTTAGAAAAGAAGAACTTTTGGGTAAAGACCATTCGATATTTAAGCATCCTGATGTACCTCAAGAACTTTATGAGAATCTTTGGTCAACAAAAAAACGTCTTAAACAGTGGTTCTCGACACTTAAAAATATGCGTCGAGATGGTATGTATTTTTGGTCAGATATTCACTGTACCGTCAAATATGACAATAATGGTGAAATCTCAGGTTTTATTGTTGTGCATAAACCAACATCTAAATCTAACAAAGAAGAAGAAATTGAGCGTTATGCTCAGTATTAATATAATATAGCGAGGGAAAAATGTATTACGGATATAATGATAATAAACAACTAGTAATGGCAGATGAAGCATTTATAGAGCTTTTAGGGTACGACTCTTTTAATCAACTTATAGAAGGGAATATTATTGATTATATAAAGTTTGAAAACAATAAAATTGTAATAGAACAAAATAATCAAAAAATAAACTCTGACTTTTCTCATCATGAAATTTATGGAACCATTGGTGATTTTTACTTGGTTGAGCTTAAAAACATTACTGTAGAAAAAGTAATTACAAAAACACCTAAACAAGTAGAACCTGTAAATGATTTCAAAGTCAATTATAAAGAAATTTATCTTGATGTTGAAAAAATTTCTAAAGATATAGGATTAACAGTTGATGACTATAAACTTTATCTTGACAGTTTTATCGATCAATCCATTATTGATGAAAAACGTCTATTAGAAGGAAATGACAAGGTTATTAAAAATCTTTCAAATTTAGCATTAACACTAAAAATACCTCATATTAATATATTGCTTCTAAAAATTAAAAAGCTTTCACATCGTGAGCGTATGCCTCTTATTGATCAGTACTATACCAAATTGGCTCTATTAACGTTAGAAAAGCCTGAAGACTATTATGAGGATGAAGAATTTGATACTTTATTAGAGCAAGATAGTATTGAAGAGAAAGAAGAAGTTCTTAATGCAAGATTTACTGACTTACTCAACAATGTCTCTAATGATGATATTTATAAAAAAGAGAAAGATACTAAAGAAGAGAAAAAAGTTATAGAAGAAGATGAATTTGATGATTTAAGCTTTGATAACCTCGTAAGTAACAGTACGATTAAAGAAGATATAAAACAAGAAGAAAAAGTAGTTAAAACTTCAGATAAAGATAAAGCTTTCACACTAGATAATGTATCTGCTTTACCTATTTCATACAACCCTCAAACTGCTGCCGATGAGCTAAATCTTCCTGTAGTACTTATAGAAGAGTTTGTAGAAGATTTTATAGAACAAGCACATCATGATAAAGATCATCTCTTAACCTCTTATGCACAAAAAGACATGGATAATATTCATGAACTTGGACACAAACTAAAAGGTGCTGCGAGTAATTTACGTATTAATGAACTAGCAGATATATTAGAAGAGATTCAATACTGTACAGAACATGATAAATTAGAAGCTCTTTTTACTAAGTACTGGGGTCATTTTCTTTCATTGGAAGATTATATGAAACAACTTAAATCAGTATAGGAGGAGTAGATAATGCAATTAAAAAACAAATTAAGACTTATTAGTGCACTACCTATTTTTTTACTATTTTTAATAACAAGTTATTTTGCATATACAAGTTACAATCAATATATAGCAGGTGAAAATCTCACTAAAGAGATTATATTTGGAATCTCTGTTTTTGGTATATTATTAAGTATAACTTTGGCTATTATTGGTTTTAAAACTAGCAGAGAACTACACAATAGTATAAAAGATTTAGAAGAAATACTCAATAATGCTGCTGTAGAAGCAGAAAGTACCTTTGATGAACCAAGTATCTCTGCACTAAAAAATATTGATTTAAACAGTAGTCGAGGTATGAAAGATGGTTATAAATTTATTGAACTACTCATAGAGAATGCCAAATCTGATAAAATAGAAGCACTAGAAGCCAATGCGTCAAAATCACTATTTTTAGCCAATATGTCACATGAAATTCGTACACCACTAAATGGAATTGTTGGTTTTACAGAGTTGTTAAAAAGTACTGATTTAAATAGTGAGCAGATAGAATTTACCAATATTATCGAAAAAAGTTCAGAAAACCTATTAAGTATTATTAACAATATTTTAGACCTTTCAAAAATTGAGAGCAACAAAACAGAACTTGACATGGTGATTTTTGACCCTATTATAGAGTTTGAGTCAGCCATAGAAACCTATGGTGTTAGAGCAGCAGAAAAGAATATTGATTTAAATCTTTTTCTTGACCCTGCCATTAATAAAAAACTTCTTGGAGATTCTGTTAAAATTAAAGAGGTACTTATTAACCTTTTAAGTAATGCTATTAAGTTTACAGACTTTGGTGGTAAAATTAATGTAGAAATCATAAAAATCTCTTCCCTAGACAATCATACAGAAATCTCTTTTTCTATCAAAGATAATGGTGTAGGTATGACCAAAGAACAACAACTTAATGTTTTTGCAGCCTTTACACAAGCTGATGTTTCTATCACTCGTAAGTATGGTGGTACAGGTCTGGGACTTACTATTTCTACTAAATTTTTAGAGTTAATGAATAGTGAACTTAAACTTGAGAGCCAAAAAGAGAAAGGAACAACATTTTACTTCACTATTCTTTTTGAAGAAGTACTAGAGAGTACAGAGCTTGGTACGTGTTCAAAGTTTAATGATATTACCATATGTAAATTTGATTATAATATTCCTGTACAACAAGATATTTACCTTTCAAAATATTTAGATTACTATCATATTAAAAACCATCCATTTAGTACACCTTCTGATTTGAAACAGTGTAATTTAGATAAGAATTTACAAAGTATTTGGATTGATGTTGACACGTGTGATGATACATTACTCAAAACCATTCATAGATTAAATTCACACAAAGTAGTTTTACTATCAAGTTTCGCTAATCGAGACAGACTTGAAAAGTTAGGTCTAAACACAACAAAAGTACTCTATAAACCTATTACTCCCACTAAAATAGTACAAGGTTTAAATACTATTAGTACTCTTCCTAAAGAGAAAGTTCTCAATAAAAAAGCAACAAATCAATCAACACCATTCAATAGTATTCAATTTGAAGGTAAAATACTCGTTGCAGAAGATAACTTTATTAACCAAAAACTTATTAAACAAATTCTTTTAAAATATGGTGTAGAAGTTCACCTTGCAAACAATGGACTAGAAGCCTTTGAAAAACGTAAAAATGAAACATATGATTTAATCTTTATGGATATTCAGATGCCTGTTATGGATGGTATTGAAGCAACTCATGAAATTCTAAACTATGAAATAGAAGAGCAATTAAAGCATATTCCAATTATTGCGTTAACAGCCAATGCACTAAAAGGGGATAAAGAACGTTTTCTTGCAGAAGGATTAGATGAATATATTCCAAAACCGATTGAAACCAATGAACTTCTATTTATTTTAAGAAAGTTTTTAAATGCTAAAACAAAAGAGAATGAAGAGCTAGAACCAGCAGCTGAGAATAAAAGTAGCAATGAACCTGAACTGATTAAAGTTGACCCTGTTAGTCACACAACTGAAGATGGTATTATGCTTTTAGAAGATAATGTGGATGAAAAAGTAGAACTATCATTTATAGAGCCTGAAAAAGAGAGTGCAACAACAGTTACCAATGTCATAAAAATTCATGAATTTGAAGAAGATAATAAAAGTTCAAGTAAGAAAATACTTATCGCAAAAAAGAACCCTTTAGAAGCACAGATTCTTTCAAAAGTCATTACAAATATGAATTATGAAATTGAAGTGGTTGATAGCATGGAAGAGTTAAAAACACTTATACAAATGAGTGACTATGATATGCTTCTTATTGATAAAGAGTTAGAAGAGTCAAATAAAGACATTTTAAACAAGCAACATGGTCAAATGAATGTGATAATGCTTTCATTAAATCAAGCAGATAATGAAAAACCTTTTAATTCTACTCTAGTTAAAGAGTTACATGTAGGTCTTATCAAGCGAGAAAAATTAGCCCAACTTATTAAAAAATATAGAAAGTAGTAGAAATGATTTTTAAAGTTTTAATCGTTGATGATGACTATATCAATCGTCGACTTCTTGTCTCATTGTTAAAAAAAGAACTCTATAAAATAGAAACAATCGAATCAGTTGATGGAGAAGATGCACTAGAAAAGTGTAAAGAATACTCTGACCTTCAGCTTATTTTACTTGATATAGAGATGCCAAACATGGATGGTTCTGATTTTTTAAGACTCTATAAAAGAGATAAATCAACCTCTAATGTGCCTGTTATTGCTATCTCATCTAATGATTTGCGTAAAAAAGAGATACTAAGTTTTGGTGCAAACTCTTTTTTACAAAAACCCATTACAGAAAAAAAACTAATAGCTGCCATTCGTGAAGCACAAAGCTAAAGTACTGGTCATAGGGTATGTTTGGCCAGAACCAAACTCTTCAGCAGCAGGAAGCCATATACTTTCCATTTTAAAACTTTTTAAAAAGCAAAACTGGAAAGTTGAGTTTACAACTCCTGCACAGGAATCAGAACATGCTATAAACTTAAATAGCATAGGTATCTCCACACAAAAAATCTTACTAAATTGTGATAGCTTTGATGATTATGTCAAAACATATGACCCTGACATCGTTCTGTTTGATAGGTTCATGATGGAAGAGCAGTTTGGATGGAGAGTAGAAAAAAACTGTCCCTCTGCTTTAAAAATTCTCGATACAGAAGATTTACAATGTTTACGCCATGCACGGTATATCGCACACAAAGCACATCGTAATATGAGTCAAACTGACCTTTTTTCTGACTTAGCTAAACGTGAAATAGCAGCTATTCTTCGTTGTGACATCTCACTTATTATCTCTAATTTTGAGATGAAACTATTAACTGAAACTTTTAAAGTAGACCATTCTATTTTACACTCTCTTCCATTTATGGTTAATTTAGAAGAACTTCCTATAACAACAAAACCATTTTTGGAACGTCAACACTTTATGACCATAGGTAATTTTCGTCATGCTCCCAACTGGGATGTTGTTTTACATTTACAAGAGATTTGGACAAAAATTAGAAAGCAACTTCCAAAAGCAGAACTACATATTTACGGCTCATACCCACCACCAAAAGCTACTGCTCTACATAACCCTAAAAAAGGTTTTTTCATTAAAGGTTGGGCAGACTCAGCTTATGAGGTTATGGAAAATTCTCGCATCTGTTTAGCACCGATTAGATTTGGAGCAGGTATAAAAGGAAAACTTTTAGATGCGATGATAATGCAAACACCAAGTGTTACAAGCTCTATTGGAGCAGAAGGTATGCACAAATACCAAGAGGAGCCTTGGGCTGGTATGATTGCTGATACGGTAGATGACTTTGTAGAAGCAGCTGTTAGACTCTATACCGATGAAGAGGCATGGCATAAAGCTCAAAAAAACGGAACAAAACTTCTTAATAACAGATATGATAGTAAGATTTTAGGTCAAAAATTAATAGAAAAAATAATAGAAGTAGAAAAAAATCTTGAACAACACCGCCTCAATAACTTCACAGGAGCCATGCTCAAACATCACTCCATGATGAGTACCAAGTATATGTCTCAATGGATTGCAGAAAAAAATAGAAAGTAAATTTACTTTTTACGTGTTCTACTCCATAATAACAAATCAACACCTCTTTTATCTTGAAATAGAAATTCTAAATTTAAATCTATAGAGTAATTTGAGATGTGAGAAGATAACTTAGGAGCTTGATACTGTAATAACCAATCAATACTATCTTTTAAAGCATTTATCATTCCTTCTCCCCCCTCTATAAATATAAAAGATGGTCTATTAAACCCTTTTAAAATATTTGTAATCTCTACTTTACGATTTTCTACAGAAAAAAGAGGAATATCCCTATCAAAGTTATCCCATTTAGAATAGATAATAATATCAGGAGCCTCATCACCCGTAAACCTACAGTCAAGTGTAGGTCTATCTACTCGAACGGTATTGCCTCCTATCATCATCTGAGAACAGACTGACCTTAACTGATGCACATGAGTTAAGGACTCTTTAGAGGTCAAGTAGCCTCCTCCAATCTTTCCATTGGAGGTTTGTGCTATCTTAAACAGGACAAAAGCTCTCTCTTGCCAAACTAAAAATGGCTCTAAAAGCTCTAGTGCCTCTTTTTCACAAACACCAACTTTAACCTCTATCCCCTGCTCTTCAAGTCGTTTCAAACCCCCATCATGCCCCTCTATCGGGTCAAGTGTAGCAACAACTACTTTTTTAGGTTTTAATGCTGCTAACAAAGATGCACAAGAGGGAGTTTTACCCTCATGAGAACAAGGTTCAAGGGTTACATAGACAATAGACTCTGAAAAAAAGTTTTGGGGTAAGGCATAAAGAAACTCATGAGCTTTATGAGCATCAAATCTGTCAAAACCTATCTCTTCTCCTGAAAGGGTTTCATAGGCTGAAATAAAAGCCAAAACCTCAGCATGAGAAGTTCCTGCTTTTTGATGGGCTTCTAAGGCAATTATCTCATTGTTACAAAGTATTAATGCTCCCACAGCAGGGTTTGGGTAAGTTCTAAGTTGATACTCCCATGCCTTTTTTAGAGCTTGGGTCATGTAGATTTGGCTACTTGTCATAGAGTTCCTTCTAATTTTATATTAACTAAGAAAAAATTAAAAATCTACTATTTTTCTTTAACGCAACGAACATAAAAACCATTGTCCTTGGTATCTTTATTTGCAACGCCATTGTAAAAGCCTACAAACCATGCACTCTTTTCTTCTCCCTTAAAGCTACTAGAAGACCAATAATCACTAGCATCACTAAATCCTTGCTTTTCATAACAATCTTTATAAAGAGTATTTTTTTGATTTTTACTATACTCATTTACTGTTCCACCACAATCTGTCACAACTTTTTTTAACTCATCAACCGTTACCAATCTTCCTCCACTAGCAGAACAGATATCTTTTGCCTTTGACCAATTTGCAATACAAAAAGAAGAACTACTACCTATCTTTCCACCATTAGCCTTACAAGTTTTTTGAGTAGGGTCAATCCATGTAATTTTTTCCTGCTGAGGTTTACGCTTCTCATTCGTCTTTATCTTAGTCAGCCCTTTATCTGTCGATTTTAAAGTTTCATCTTTATTGGCATCAGCATAACTTCCTACAAGCAATCCCAAAATAGCCAATGGCATTAATATAAATTTTAGTTTCATCTCATATCCTTTTTTTATTCCAATATTGTAGCATTTTTTATATCAATCTTTATATGCCATCTTTTATATAAGATTTTTATTTATGATAAGTTATGTCGGGAAGAGGAAATCCCGACGATTTTTTAAGGATTTCGGAGAAATTTTATTTTATGCTGATTTGCTTAAGAGTGCGTTGTCCCACAGACATACATTTCAATAAAATAGTACCCTACTTTGATTTATTCCACTCAAAATAGGTTTTAGATTTAGAGATGTTGTTGTACTCAAATCGTACATCTTCACCCTTTTTAGCGATGGTAAAACCACGCTCATCAGCAGAGGTAATCTCACCTTTCTCTTTGTCGCCACCGTGGACTTTAAACTTTATACGTTCACCAATAGCTGACATAAAGTGTCTTGGCTCTTCTAGTTTACGCTCAATCCCTGGTGATGAAACTTCTAAAAAGTAAGCTCCATGCATAGGAGGGTTAACATCAAAGAAAACAGAGAGTTCATGGGAAATATCAGCACAAAGGTCAAGGGTTACACCCTCTTCTTTTGTAATATAGACTCTATAAATGGTATTTCCATCTTCTTGAGCTGTTTCTGTTCCATAAAAATTTGCACCATTGGCTTTAACAATTTTTTCTATCTGCTCGTTAAGACTCATCTGATTCATCCTTTTTATTTCTTTTGCCTATCTCTTTAAAAAGAGCTTCTATTTTTGAGATTTCTTCAAGTTGACTGTCAAACTCAAATGTAAACTTTGGTGACTTAAACCAACCTTCACTCTCTCTCACATAGGTTGACAAATAACCCGAAACGGCTCTAAGTTGCTTTAGTGCTTCACCTTGCTCTTTGTCTGTTAAGTATGATTTGTCTAGGTAAACTTTGGCATCATAACGTCCACGCGAACAGACCACTGCTGTCACAGATAGAGCATTGATACGATTGTCATTCATTCCAGAGAAAGCCTCAGGAAGTAACTCGACCAAGCGTGACTCGGTTCTTTTTCTTTTTATCTCTTCTTCTCTCATATTTATCCTACAATAAAAAAGGGCAGACACAGAGGTCGCCCCTATGGTAAATTAGACTAGTCTAATTTTACTTTCTCTTCTACCATTTTAAAGGTTTCGATTACATCTCCATCTTTAATGTCGTTGTAGTTATGAAGCATGATACCACACTCGAAACCATTTTTAACCTCTTTAACATCATCATTAAAGCGTTTAAGAGATGAGATTGTGGTTGTGTAAACAACAACACCATCACGAATAAGTCTAGCACCTGCATTACGAACAATGGTTCCATCAGATACTTTACACCCTGCAATGGTTCCCACTTTAGCCACAGTAAATGTCTCACGAACTTCAGCTTGACCTGTTACCTCTTCGGAGATAGTAGGACTCATCATACCACCAAGAAGTGCTTTAACATCATCAAGAAGCTCGTAGATGATTGAGTATGTTTTAATCTCAACACCCAACTCTTTTGCTTTTTTCTTAACAGCACCTGTAGGTCTAACGTTAAATCCTAAGATGATAGAGTGTTCAGAAGCATCTGCTAGTTGAACATCGGACTCGGTAACTCCACCCACACCTTCGTGAATAATGTTAACTTTAACCTCTTCATTTTTAAGCTCTGCCAACGTACCTTTAATCGCTTCAAGAGAACCTTGAACATCTGCCTTAATGATTACAGGAAGTGCTTTAAGGTTACCCTCTGCAATAATTGCAGATAGGTTATCAAGTGTAACTTTTGTACTTTTTGAAAGCTCTTTAGTTCTTGAATATTCAGCTCTTTTGTCAGCCAACTCTCTTGCCTCTTTTTCCGAATCCATAACCACAAGTACATCACCTGCCATTGGTACATCAGAGAGACCAACAACAGCAGCAGGAGTACTAGGTCCAATTGCTTTGGTTTTTGTTCCATCATCTAAGATAAGTGTTTTAACTTTACCAAAGGTTGTACCAAGAACAAATGAATCACCTATAGAGAGTGTACCATTTTGAACAATAATATTTGCAGTAGCACCAAAGCCTTTTTCTAAAGAGGCTTCAACAACTACTGCTTTAGCATTACGAGAAGCATCTGCTTGAAGTTCAAGTACTTCTGATGTAAGAAGTAGAGTTTCAAGAAGTGTTTCAATCCCCTCACCTGAATGTGCAGAGACAGGAACAAACTCATGCTCTCCACCCCACTCAACAGGAGTAATTTCTAGTTCAGCCAATTGACCTTTTACCAACTCTGGGTTTGCTGCTTCTTTATCCATTTTGTTGATAGCAACAACAATAGGAACACCTGCTGCTTTAGCATGAGATACGGCCTCTTTTGTTTGCTGTTTTACACCATCATCTGCTGCCACAACAATAATAACAATATCAGTCGCTTGAGCTCCACGTGAACGCATCTCTGTAAAGGCTGCGTGACCTGGGGTATCTATAAATGAAATCTTTTTACCATTTTTTTCAACTTGGTAAGCACCAACATGCTGGGTAATTCCACCAGCTTCCTTGTCAGCTACTTTTGTTTGACGAATTTTGTCAAGTAGTGATGTCTTACCATGGTCAACGTGACCCATAATGGTAATAACAGGAGGTCTCTCACTTGGGTTTTCATCCTCTTGTGCATCGTAAACTTTTACATAGTCAAGTGCATCAAGTGGGTCAATAGTATGTACTTCAACGTCAAACTCTTCTGCAAGAATTTCAATAGAATCTTTGTCCAAGAAGTCATTTTGTGTAAACATGGTTCCAAGAGCAAAAAGAACTTTAATCACTTCACCAGTTGAACGACCAACTTTTTCAGCAAATTCATAAACCCTTACATTTTCTGGAATCTCTACAGAGGTAATTGGTCCAGTACTCTCTTCTTTAATATACTTTTTACGTTTTCCACCACGTCTAAGTCCAGATGGTCTTCGTCTATGCCCACCTGTTCTTCCACGGTTTTGTTGTTGTCCACCACCAGCAGCAGCTCTTTTTTTAGCCTCTTCTTTACGCTTTGCCTCTTGACGCATCATATCTTCATAGATATTTTTGTCAGAGAAATCAAGCATAAGTACTTCTGGCTCTTCTTCAACTTCAGTAACTTGATTACGGTTGTAACTACCAAAACTAGAGTTTGACATAAAATCAAGTTTTTCACCAGATTCTTTTGCTGTAGCAATTTTTTTAATCTTCTTTTTAGAAGGAGGAGTTGGCATACCTGGTGTTTTCTTTTTATTCGCAACCTCTTTTGGACCACGCTCTTCAACTATTCTAATTCTTGGTTTATCTCTATCTGCTTTTTTAATAACTGTAATACCTATACGCTTACGCTTCATCTTAGGTTTTTCTTTTACAGGAGCCTCTTCTGTCCCTTTAGATTCATCAGAACTACTAGTCGTATTTTCAGATTTTTTCTCTTCAGAAACTTCCTCAGTTTTAGCTACTTCTTGCTCTTTTTCAACATTGGCATCAACTGAAGTTTCTGTAGAAGTTTCCTCAGAAGAAGTTTCACTAGTCACTTCAGAGACTTTGACTTCCACCTCTTCAGACTTTTCAATCTCTACTATTTCTATCTTCTTCTTTTTAGGGGTAGCTGTAATAGAACCTCTTCTAGTAGAAGATTTCTTAACTGCTCTCTTAGCAACGGGCTTCTTCTCTAGCTCTTTTTTCTCTTCAGTTTTAACTTCTGCAACAGAAGTTTCTTCTACCTCTTTTGATACTTCTACTTCACTGTTTTTAATAACTGTAGCTTTTTTAACAATTTTCATTTTAGGCTTCTGAGCTGATTTAGGTTTAATACCATTTATTACATAGTCAACCAATATACCAGCTTCATCAACAGTAACTGTACTGTTCGCTGCCTTCACATCGTAACCTAACTCTTTTGCTTTCTCAATAAGTACTGCATTTGATGCACCTGCTTCATTTGCAATCTCTTGGATTTTAACTCTATCCATTCTTATCTAACTCCTTTAAATACTTAACAAACTGTTCACTATCTTCACTTGTGAGTCGAAAACGTTTCATTAAACCTTTAATCTTTTTTTCGTTTTCACGACAACTATTACAAATATAAAAACTTCGACCCTGTCCAGAGTAAGGAAAAATGTTACTGTTTTTCTCTTGTAGGCGAAGTAAGTTTTGTTGAAGCTCTCGTTCTCTACATGTTATACACATGCGTACTGGTTCATTTTTTCGCATAATTATACCTAATTTTTGTTATTAACTCTTTGAAGTTACGCCATAATTATCAAGAGTTTTAGTAAAGACTCTAAATTTGGGAAACTTCTGTGCTAAAGCTTGGTGTATCTTGGCTGCATCATCAGCATAACAGAGTGTAAAAAATGTTGAACCTGAACCTGAAAGCGTACTCATTAACGCACCATTTGACAATGCAGTTTTTTGAACCTCAAACAAATCAGGCATCTGCTTCATTCTTCTTGTTTGATGAAGCTTATCTTTAGAAGCTATTCTCAATAAATCCCAAGACTCTGTCATAAATAAAGAGGTCATAAATGAAGCACGAGAAAGGGAATAAACCATCTCTTCGGTTCTATACAAATCAGGTAAAACATTTCGTGATTTAGCTGTAGATATAGTTTTGTTAGGAATAACCAAAACGGCTCTTAAATACTCTGGAACTTTTCTCTTTTTACTATAGACCTTTTTATCTTCCACACAAGCTACATTAAATCCACCCATTACAGCTGGAGTAATATTGTCGGGATGTGGTTCATACTCTAAAGCAAGGTTCAGTATTTTTCTTTTATTATAACGCTCACCTGCTGCCACATAAGCAGAGGTCAATGCAGCCGTAATCACTGCTGACGAAGAGCCTAAACCTCTTGAGATAGGAATACGGTTAATAAACTCAAAGCGAAAATTATCTCTTTGACCTTTTAATTTTATATATTGTTTATTAAAAATGTTCATAAAAAGAATGTTTTTACGAATGTGAGGATTTTCTGCTCCCTCACCACGAGTAGATACAGAGAAGAATCGAGAAGGTTTAATGGTGATTTCATTACGAAAATTAATCGCCAAACCTAAAGTATCAAACCCTGGACCAAGGTTTGCTGATGTAGCAGGTACAGATACAAACAAAGTGCTTCCTTTGTCGATGTTGTAATTATAAGATATAGTTACACGGCAGATAGAATATACATTGGTTTATTATCATTTAAAATAGTCACTTCACTCAACATGGAAGGTAATTCAAACCGTTGCTCTACAACCTCATCAAATTTTTTTGTTATTATAGTGTTATTTTCTTTGATAAAGTAGAGTTTACCCACTGCTTTTATAGGATTTTGTTTATTTAAATCAAAGGCATCACAACCATCAAAAGAAATACCTTCTAAAATTTCTAATGAACGTAAAGTTATATAGGTTAATTTAATAGCCATATAGGAGCCTGGTCCATTAGTATAAATAAGATGACTATAGTTATATTTTTTTGACAATTCTGAAAGCTTCTTTAAAAGAATTTCAGAAGTTTTCTCTTTGCTCTCTATTTTCTCTACCAACTCACCATCTCTATAAACGCCCAAAAGAAGAGGTGAAGCTATAGAGATAATAAGAACTTCGTATTTACTAGGCGAAACTTTTTGCAAACTCTCTACTTTGTACACTGTCTACTGAAACCATCTCATAGTTAGCTTTGTCGGCTAAAAGTTTAACCGTTAATTCATGGTTAAGCTTATGACTTCCTGCAAAAGAGCTATAGGCTCCTAAAATATTATGCCCTGTCACCATCATATCACCCATGGCATCTAAAACTTTATGACGGGCAAATTCATTGTCAAATCTTAAACCTTCAGGATTAAGTATTTTTTCATCATCAAGTCCAATGGCATTGTTCAAACTTGCCCCTAATGCTAAGTTAATACTTTGAAGATATTGAATATCACGAGCAAATCCAAAAGTTCTTGCCCTCGCAATCTCTTCTAAAAAAGGTTTGGTTCCAAAGGAGTAACTTTGTGATTGGCGACCAATCACAGGATGTTCAAAATCTATCTCAAAGTCAAAGCTTACTTCATCACTTGGTTCAAGTCGTACAAACTTATCACCATCACGAACTTCAACTCTTTTCTTAACTAGAATAACCTCTTTTGCAACTTCTTGCTCTTCTACTCCTGCTTCATCTAAAAGCAGACAAAACGAAGAGGCACTTCCATCCATAATAGGCATCTCATTTCCATTAACAATGACACGCATATTATCAATTCCATACGCATAAACAGCCGATAAGAAGTGTTCAATAGTAGAGATATAGCCTTTATCCGAACCTATAACTGTAGCCATTTGAGTATCAATAACAGAAGAGGGAGAAAGAGGAATAGTTAAAGCCAAATCTTCACGATAGAAGATGATACCTGCATCGGTACCTAACGGTTCAAGACGAAGTTTAATAGGTTCACCTTTATGTAACCCTATTCCAACAACTTCAACTGGCTTACTAATGGTTCGTTGATTCATATCTATATTCCTTTATATACGAGCATATTATAACATAATTGTGCATTTTTTGTACTTTGTGATTTTTTTCGCTTATTTTTAGAGTTTTCATGGTCTATTTTAAGTTTATTAATTTTTTACAAGTTATATATCAAAATATTAAAATCACATAAAAATTTTACACTATCTCTCTCTAAAATTCAAGTAAACTATTAAAACTCCTTAAAAAAGTTACCAAAGCCATATCTTATTAAATCAATAGAAATTTAAAATCATAGCTTTTCATTTTTACATGTAACTTTTAACTAATGATGTTATATTGTCAAATAAATAAGAGTAAATTACTCCGAAAAGGAAAATAGATGGAATATAATGATTTAAATAGCGAAGAGATACGTGTAATAGAAAATAAAGGTACAGAGATGCCTTTTTCTGGTAAATACGATGGATTTTATGAGGCAGGAGTCTACAACTGTAGAAAATGTAACACTCCTCTCTTTAGCTCAACAGACAAATTTGACTCAGGTTCAGGATGGCCCAGTTTTGATGACACCATAGAGGGTGCAGTAAAAGAGATACCCGATGCCGATGGAAGACGTGTAGAGATAGTTTGTGCTACCTGTGGTGGTCACTTGGGTCATGTATTTAAAGGTGAACAAATTACCCCTAAAAGTACCCGTCACTGTGTTAACTCAGTCTCACTCTCATTTGACGCTAACGAAAACAACTCAAAGTATAAAAAAGCCTACTTCTCTTCAGGATGTTTTTGGGGTACAGAGTACTGGTTCCAACAAGCTCCTGGTGTGGTGAATGCAGACTCAGGCTATATGGGTGGGCATACCATAGACCCTACTTATCATGAAATCTGCCAAAAAGATACTGGTCACTTAGAGACAGTAGAAGTAACCTACGACCCAAGTGAAGTAAGCTACGAGCAACTCTGTAAACTCTTTTTTGAAACCCACAACCCAGAGCAGATGAATGGTCAAGGTCCAGACATAGGTCCACAGTATCTTTCTGCTATATTTACCAACGATGTAGAAGAGGAAGATACCGTTCAAATACTTATTAACCAGTTAGAAGACAAAGGCATGAACATCGCCACCATGATAAAAGATGCCAATGAACATACGTTCTACAAAGCAGAAGAGGAGCATCAAAACTACTATAAGTTGAGAAATTCTACCCCTTATTGCCATGCTTATACAAAAAGGTTTTAAAAAGGTTTTACTCAAAAAAAAATTATGCTAAGATAATGCAAAAAACAAAATAGCACTTCTCCACAATAAATAAAGAAGTGCTATTAGGGAAAAATTATGAATTTTCTAAAAAGTATATTTAAAAAACAAAAACCCATAGAATCTACGCTTACCATTACCTCGGCTAATGGTTTTCATTTAAGACCTATTGCAAAGTTTGCTAATGAAGCAAAAAAATTCAACTCTACCATTACTATCATCTCTTACGCACAAGAGGTCTCTGCAACACAGGTTCCTAAAATCATTTCTCTCTCTTTAGCAAAAGGTGAAAGCTTTATCTTAAAGTGTGTAGGGGAAGATGCAAAAGAAGCGAGTAGCCACCTCACATCTTTTTTTAAAGAACTTATGGAGAATGATAAAGAGATTGAAACTTTAACTCAAATAGATGAGCGTTATGAAAGCCCTACTCTCAATGGAATTAGTATTGTACCAGGCATAGCCATTGCTCCTTTGGTTTATTGTAAAGCTGTAGAAAACATAGATAAACAAAAAACTCTTAGTATAAACGACTCTATTAAATTGGTAAAAAAAGAGCTTGAAGAGCTATACAATGAAAACAAATCAAACAGTGAGGCAGATATATACCTTGCACATAAAGAGCTACTCTCTTCTGATATCTTTCAACAAAATTTTAAAGAGGTAGAGAAGTTAAAAGAGACCATAGATAAAGAGGTAGAAAAACTAAAAGGTACAAAGTTTGAATCTCGCATAGCTGACTATAAAGATATTCTTCAACAGATACTCACCCATACAGGTATAACAAGCACCTTAAAACTTCCAGATACTCCCTATATTTTACTTGTAGATGACCTGCTTCCAAGCGATGTTCCTAAGCTTGTAGACTCGCCTATTCAAGGTGTGGTACTCAAACATGGTAGCCCTACTTCTCATGCCTCCATACTTTTACGCTCTTTTGCTATTCCAACCGTCATTATAGATGACTATATAGAAGAGACAAAAGAAGCAATCCTTGACACCAGCTCGGGAGACATTCTTATATCACCGACGAAAACTGACATAGATAAGGCATACGAAAAACAAAAATCATTTCAAGAGAAAAAAGCCCAAAACTATAAAAATCGTTTTAACTCAACCGAGACATTAAGAGGTAAAAGTATTAAAGTTCTTGCAAATATTGGAGATGTACAATCAGCCAAAGAGGCTAAAGAGTTGGGTGCAGATGGTATTGGGCTGTTAAGAAGTGAATTTTTGTTTATGGAAAAAAAGCCTACGGTAGAAGAACAAACCAAAGCCTATGCAGAGATTTTTGAACTTTTTGATGAACTTACCATAAGAGCACTCGATATAGGAGGGGACAAACCTCTTCCTTATGCACATATAGAAAAAGAGCAAAATCCTTTCTTGGGCATACGAGGTATCCGTTTCTTATTGCTCGAAAAAAAATTATTAGAAGAGCAACTGTTGGCTATTTTCAAAGCTGTTAATGAGACAGATACCAGAGGGAAAACCATGAAAATTATGTTCCCTATGGTAAGTAACTGTAATGAATTTATAGAGGCTAAAAAAATTGCTATTGATATTGCCATTAAACACAACTTAGATATCTCAAATATAGAGTTTGGAATGATGCTAGAAGTTCCCTCTGTGATTTTTGCTTTACATGAGTTTGACCAACTCGTAGACTTCTACTCCATAGGAACCAACGACCTCACCCAATACCTTTTTGCCATAGAGAGAACACACGCATCTTTACAGGCAGATGCACTCTCCCCTATGGTAATGAATGCTCTAAAATTAATTATAGAGACAACTAAAAAACCCATCAGTATCTGTGGGGAACTGGCTGGTCTTAGTACGGCTACAGAGACCTTGATAAATTTAGGTTACGATACACTCTCCGTTTCAGCAAAACTCATCCCTTCACTAAAAGAGAGAATTAGAAATGTTTAGCCTATTACAAAAAGTGGGCAAAGCCCTTATGACCCCCATTGCTGTTCTACCCATAGCAGCCATTTTACTTCGTCTTGGTTTTGGTGACATTCCTTTCATAACAGGAGACATTGCCAACATTATGAAAGTAGCAGGTGGAGCTGTATTTGACAACCTTGACCTACTCTTTGCTGTTGGTATTGCCTATGGTTTAGCCAAAAACAACGATGGAGCGGCCGCACTCTCTGCTGTTATAGGTATACTTATTGCAAAAGCTGTCTACTTGCAGATTGACCCCTCATTAAAAATGGGGGTTTTCATCGGTATTATCATCGGTATTTTAGCAGGAACTCTCTACAACCGTTACCACACCGTTAAACCACCTGAGTTTTTAGGCTTCTTTGGAGGGAAACGTTTTGTGCCTATTGTCACGGCTATTGCTTCCATAGCTGTTGGAGTATTGGCTGGTTTCTTTTGGCACTATGCTCAAAGTGGCATCGACTCTTTTTCCCATGCCATCATAAGCCTTGATGAAGTAGGAACTTTTATCTACGGAACACTAAACCGTCTACTCATTCCACTGGGGCTACACCACATTTTAAACTCTGTTTTTTGGTTCCAACTTGGAGACTACACCCACGTAAAAGATGGTGTTGAAGTAGTCGCCAATGGAGACCTACACCGTTTCTTTGCAGGTGACCCAACGGCTGGAATTTATATGTCAGGTTTTTACATTGTGATGATGTTTGGTCTTCCTTCCATAGCATTTGCCATCTACCTAACCACAGAAAAAAAGCAAAGAAAAAAAGCAGGAGCCATCTTAGCAGGTGTGGCTTTTACCTCTTTTCTAACAGGAGTCACCGAACCTTTAGAGTTCCTCTTTCTTTTTGTAGCACCCATTCTCTTCGTTTTACACGCCATACTAACTGGTTTGGCGTTAGCAACGGCTCAATACATGGACATACATCACGGTTTTGGTTTCTCTGCAGGGCTTATTGACTACCTTATTAACTACAAACTAGCCACCAATCCACTACTCATTTTACCTCTTGGTTTGGTTTTTGGACTTATTTATTTTGTACTTTCTTACTTTACTATTAAGCTTTTTAAACTTACAATTTTCACAGAAGACCAAGAGGCAGAAAAACTAGAAGCTTCAAACGAAGCCCAAGCATTTATAGAAGCTCTTGGAGGAGCTGAAAATATAGTCTCTACTGATGCGTGTATAACACGGCTAAGAATGGAAGTAAAATCTTCTAAAGATTTAAGTGATGAAGCATTTATGAAGTTAGGAGCCAAAGGGGTAATCAAACCCAGTGAGACTACCATTCAAGTAGTTTTAGGAACACGTGCAGAGAGTGTTGCAGAGATGATTAAGGGGAACTTATAGGAGTTTTCCCATATTATAACATTTTAAACATACCTATAATTTTTTTTAGCTATAATTTCACCGATTTTATCGCTTCTACCTAAACCGTGGAAAATCTGATAAGGAAGGGGGTGCTTGACATGCCAGGAATTAAACTATCAACAAGAGATACATTTGATGACTCTTACAGAAAATTTAAAAGACAATGTGACAGAAACCTAATCGTTACTGAAGCAAGAGCTAGACAGCACTACGAAACAGCAACAGAAGCTCGTAAAAAAGAAAAAATTGCAACGCGTAAAAAGATTCTTAAGAAACTTTACATGCTTAGAAGATATGAGGCTAGACTGTAATCGTCTAACTTTTATCGGCTCCCAAGTACATCTTTGTACTTGGTTTTAACTCTATTCTCTACTCTAACTCACTCATTTAAACATAAACTGTTAAATATTTGATACAATTTTATTAGTTATCAAAAGGTTTATTATGTCTTATTTTACAAAACTATTTATTCTATTATCTTTGCTACCTCTCACTCTTCATGCTGAATTTATAGAAGAGAGAAAACCCATAGATTTGTCCATGGTTATATCGGGTGGGGTAAGCCTTGGAGCTTATGAGGCTGGGTACAACTGGGCAATGGTGAAAATGCTAAGCAACATACGTGACCATAGCCGTGATACTGAACCCAAACTACGCTCTGTTACAGGTGCTTCTGCAGGGTCAATTAATGCCCTACTCACAGCCATGTATTGGTGTCAAAAACCAGAAATCAATGATACCAATAGCATAGACAATAACCTCTTCTATAACACTTGGGTTGACCTTGGACTTAGTGACCTTATTATTACTGACCCAAAAAGTGATAACAAAAGTACGCTCTTCAAGAGAGATAAACTCAAAATAAAATCACAAGCTATTTTAGAACAACTTAAAAAACCTATCTACAGAAAAGGGTGTGAAATTCCACTTGGTTTTTCGGTGACCAAAGCAAAACCCATCAGTAAAGAGTTTCAAAGCTCTGGCATAAAAATAAAAAATCAACACTTCTCCATACCTTTTACACTAAAAGAAGAGAATAACCAACTAACGCTTTCAAACAGAACCATGCCTAAAAGTACAGACTACTATATCTCCATACCAGATATAGAGAAAGATAACAGCAAAGTTATAGATGTACTCTTTGCCTCTTCTGCTTTTCCTGGAGCATTTAAACAGATAAAACTTGACTATATTTATGAAGGTGAGAGAAAATCTAGCTACTTTATAGATGGTGGAGCCTATGACAACCTCCCCTTGCAACTGGCAACAGAACTTGACCCAAGAGCCAAAGAGTTTATATTTATAGACCCCAGTAACATGAGAAAAGAGAAAGAGCAAAACATCACAAACCAAGAGGAGCAAGAGCCTGTTGGATTTTTAACCTCAAATGCAGTTCCCCTACTCGATAGCCTTGATATTTTTCAATCTATGCGACTCTATAATGCCATTACGCAGTACTTTCAAGATGGCTCAGGGAAAAAACTTATTTTATCTTCTCGCTACCACCCTATTACAGGTAAATTTTTAGGACACTTTGGAGCCTTTTTAGATAAAGATTTTCGTATTTATGACTACTATGTTGGTGTTTATGATGCTGTCTATCACCTCTCTAAAGCCATGCATGAACGAGGATACGCTACAAATATAGGGTTAAAAGAGTTAATGCTAAAACAAAAAAGTTCTTTAGGAGTAGACCAAAATCCTAAGGCACTTTCTGCTTTTATGCTCTTTTACAATACAGAGTTTTACCCCAACAGACCTGTAATCATAAAAGATATCTTCTCCAATATATATTTTGCATTTAACAAAAGAGTTAACGATACAGAGCGTTATAACCTTACAGAGTTTAAGACTTTTTTACGAAAATTAAACCCAATATACCGAACCGATAAAAACTCTTTTATTCCCAAAAATGACCGAAGTATTCAAAACTGGTATAAACGTCCTTTGCAACTTCTTATTAATCGTATTAGTGTACTTGAAAACAACTATGCCAGTATAGAAGGTAACACTAAAGTTCTTGCAGATGCAACAAATATCATTGCATGGATAGGAAACAACTTTGTAAAAAAACAGAATGGTTTTGACTTTATGCCCATGAGCATACCGACAACTGTCACCAATCCTATTTTAGCCAATACTTTAAGACTCCTACCAAATGAGATAAATACTGATGTTAAAAATGGAGGTATAGGAATTGCTTATAATATTTACTCTTATCAAGAGGAGAATAATAACCATGGCTATGAGAGTAAAATTTCTTTTCAACAAAGTGATGACATGAACAATTTTTTACGTTTAGACCTAAACATGTTTCAAGAGAAAAAAGATTTTGTAAAGTTTGGTCTTGGTGGAAGTCTATTTGGAAAATTTGATAAAACTTTTTATGACAAAGATAGTCTGTATGGAGCAAATGCCTATATTGATATATTAGATATATTACGCTTTACCTATGTTCACCGATTAGGAAAAACTAACGAAAGAGATTTCATCTACTTTGGAATAGAGAATCTTCCTTCTCTTATTTATTGGTTGCAAAGATAGATAACTATCTATCTCTTAGCAACTTAAGAAGCCCTGTCTAAACAACTCTCTTTTATCATTAGCTTCTGATTCTCTTCTAAAATATTTAAGTATGCAATAAACTCTTTGGTTATCGCCTCAAGAAAAATCAAATCTTCCATTGCAAGTATTTTATCTTCTTCCATAATATTTTTACATTTATACTTAAACTCACTTCCATATGAGTAATCGGTTATGTCAAAATAATTTTGAAATATTTTTTTATATATGGTGTGAATTTTTTTGTACTTTAACTCTAATTTCTTAACTGTAAGTTCATCTAGTCTAGCCGAAAATAGATAATCAAAACTAAAAGAGGTTACATCAATAGGTAAATATTCACTATTTATCTTCTTTCCTTCAAGAATATCTCTTACTCTGTCTACCCATTGTAAACTTAACTCTTTCTCTTGTTCTATTTTTTTTATGATTATATTTCTCTGCATAATTAAACTCCTTATATGTTAAATATTAATTTATTATATTATTTATTATTTTAAAGTTAATTTAATTTTGAAATAAAATATTTAAATGAATCATATTTTTGATAAAATACGAATAATATTTTATATCAAGGATTTTCCCACATGACATTCACAACACCACTACAACAAGATGCTATTAAAATTATGCTTTTAGGCTCGGGAGAGCTTGGAAAAGAAGTTGCCATAGAAGCCCAAAGATTAGGAATAGAAGTTATCGCTGTTGACAAATACGACAATGCTCCTGCTCACTTGGTTGCCAACCGTGCCTATGCCATAGACATGCAAGACGAATCAGCAGTTCTTGAAATAATAGAAAAAGAGAAACCTACCTATATCTTACCAGAGGTTGAAGCCATCTCTATCTCTGCTTTGTTTGAAGCAGAAAAGAGAGGTTTTCATGTTATCCCCAATGCAGAAGCAGTTAATAAAACCATGAACCGTAAACATATTCGTCTTTTTGCTTCCGAAGAGTTGGGGCTAAAAACATCCAATTATAAATTTGTTAAAACGCTTGATGAACTAAAAGAAGCAGGAGAAGAGATAGGTTTTCCTTGTGTCATTAAACCTGTTATGAGTTCTTCAGGTCATGGTCAAAGTATTGCCAAAACTGCTGATGATATCGAGAACTCTTGGGAGATAGCTAAAGAGGCTCGTGGAGATGCGAGTGAGCTTATAGTAGAAGAGTTTGTTCCTTTTGATTATGAGATTACGCTACTGACTGTAAGAAATGAGACGGGAACCGTCTTTTGTAACCCTATTGGTCATGTTCAAAAAGATGGTGACTTTATATTGTCCTGGCAACCTATGAATATGAGTGAAACTTCTCTTCAAAAAGCTAAAGATATCGCCAAGGCTGTAACCGATGGTCTCGGTGGTCGAGGAATCTTTGGTGTGGAGTTCTTTGTAAAAGGAGAAGAGGTCTACTTTTCAGAACTAAGCCCACGCCCTCATGATACAGGTATGGTAACACTCATCACCCAAAGTCAAAGCCAGTTTGCACTACACATAAGAGCTGTTCTTGGTCTTCCTCTTGATTATACTACTTATGGAGCTGGTGCTTGTGGAGCCTACAAAGCTAAAAACGAAAGTAAAAACCCTTCTTTGGAAATTCCCGATTCTGCTTTTAGTGATAAGTCTTATGTAAGAGTATTTGGAAAACCTGAAACTCATGTAGGTCGTCGAATGGCTGTAAGTTTGGTTTTAGACGATGATGTAGAAGTAGCAAAAAGTAAGGCTTTAGAGATAGTTTCGAATATTAAAGATAGCTAAAGTTATATTTTTAAATTTATTTGTTATACTTATTATAAAACATTTTTAAAGGATTACAATGAGTATAACAAAAAAACTTCTTCCACTTTCTATGGTGGCTTCGATTCTTCTTACAGCTTGTGGTGGAGGAGGAAACAGTGACAATAACCCTTCAGCAAACAATCAAGATGCTGTTTCAGTTCCTCAAAAAATATCTATTGATATTCCTGCTGCACTTAAAAACAAACGAACCACTAATGTAAATACAGAAAAAATTTCTAATGATGATTCTCTTGAAAATACAAATGTTCAAAGTTTTGGATATCAACAATTAACAGGTACTATTTCTCAAGCAGAAGAGACGATAAATAGCGTAAAAGAGAACATGAAATATCTAACTTTAATGATGCCAGATATCGTTAAGGCGTGTACTGATACAGCCCAAAATACAACATGTACCATCCCTGCTGATGAGATTAAGCTAACAGTGCAAGGTCAAACGCTCTCTATGGGTGAAATACTCTATACCCAACAAGACAAGAACAAAAAGTATCAGCAAGTTGTTGTGCTTGATTTAAAACCTACCCTACTTACTATGGGTCAAGTAGGTATTGAGAAAGATTTAGAGACAGTAAAGTGGTCAACCGATGAAAATCACATAGAGACTCTTTCTGACGCTAAATTTGAGAATCAAACCTACAGTATGCAGTTACGTTATGATAAAGCTGAAGACAATTCATCAAAGATGGTTATAACAGATAGCTTCTCAGATGCAGAGACACAACAAGGAAACTTCACCTTAAAACTAGATGATAAGAATGATGCTAACCACACAGTTAATGTAGAGACAACGGGTACTTTCCAAATAGGTGAAGAAAGTGATACCTTTAACTCACAAGGAGTTGTTAGTGATAATGGTGGATACTTGGTTTCAAAAGGAAGCTATTTTACTACCAGTTATGCAGAGAAGGAAACCTTTGATGTTACTGGTTCACTACTAAAATCTTCATTCTGTCATTCTGATGATACCTGTGATATGAACAAGCCAGAGACATGGACAAATTTTGATGACGTAAAGGGGTTTGTAGATACCTTTGATGATGATAGTTTACCTAAAGATATAGACGTTAATGTTCAAGAGCCTTTAAAATTAACCTTTACTCAAGGAGAAAGTTTTCCACAATATACCTACTGTGAAATTCTCCCTTCTGACTATAACGGTTCACTCAATGAAGATGATATCTATGGTCACAGCATTGGCTCTTTTGCAAAATTTGATGATGAATTATTTGGTGTCCTTTTTGACATAAATGAAACAAATAATATCAATAGTTTACCTGTGCTATGTAACAGTTCTGAAAATTCTGAGTTTTCTCAACTAGCAGATGATAAACGACCTATCTTAGGAATAAAAAAATAATTTTAAACCTTAAAAATATTATTTAATAATAAAAAATATTTTTAAACAAGAACTCCTTGATATAATAGAAACATTATATTAAGGAGTCAAAAATGAAACAAGTAAAATTATTTATATTTTTTTTACTATTGTATCTTATTCCATTACATGCTCAAGATTATACAGAAAATAACGAAACCAAAGCATTTATTGAACAGATGCATAATAATTTTAACTATAATAAAGAGTACCTATATAAACTCTTTAAACAAGTACGAAAAGACCCACAAGTTCCTCATACAATAACAAAAAAAATAGTAAAACCACTTTCTGAAGAGTATCGACCTCAAGGAAGTTGGGATATTTTTTCTCGTGTTCATCTCGAAAATAATCAAACAGCCTTGGGTGTTAAATTTATGACTGAACATAATGAAACGCTTCAAAAAGCTTATAAAAAATATGGGGTACCTCCCGAATACATTACTGCAATTATCGGTATAGAGAGTCACTATGGAAAAAACCGTGGAGTTTTTTATGTTTTTGACAGTTTAACTCATCTTGCTTTTCAAAAAGATGGCAAACGTAAAAAATTTTATAAACATGAACTTCAAGAATTTCTACGCATGTGTTACCGTGAACAAGTCGAACCAAGAGCTATAAAGGGTTCAAAGTACGGAGCAATTGGATTAGCACAGTTTATGCCAAGCAACTATAAAACATTAGCCGTTGACTTTAACCATGATGGGAAAATACGTATTAGCCAACCCATTGATGCCATTGGTTCTGTAGCCAACTATTTTAAAAAAAATGGCTGGAAAAAAGATGAACCTGTAGGAATACGTGTCTCCTATGAAGGCAATAGGTTTTATGGACTAAAAACGGGTTATGCATACAAATATAATAGAAAAGATTTAAAGGGCATTAAACCTAGAAGGTATTTTCCTTACAAAAAGAGCGTTAGACTTATTAAATTAGAAAAAGAGAAGTATGATGAACTGTGGTATGGAACAGATAATTTTTATGTCATTACACGCTATAACCATAGTGACTACTATGCCATGGCTGTACATCAACTAGCAGAAAATATAAAAGCCAATTATAACAGACTGTATAAAAGTCAAATAAAAAATACTTTTTATGCATCAACCAAATAATAAGTAGATAAATGATAAAATACATTAATTAAAACTTAAAAAAGAAATTTATATGATGTACTTTATTATTTTATTAGAATCTGTCTTAATTATGTTTTGGATAGATATAAAGTATGATACATCAGAAACACAAAATACAACGATGATAATAAATTCCCAAAGTTACGCTACAAGTAAATATAACGCGTTAGATGTGGTGGGTAATGATATTTTAATTTTTGATAAAATTTCAGATGAGGATAAGTTGGCAATTTGGTTGAACTCCCCCTTAAATAAAGAGATGCTCTCATACTCGCCAAATATGCAAATTATGGAAGATTTTTTTAATGATAGAGTTGAAGATAATGGAAAATTTAAAAATAGCTTTATAAACAAACTATATGAGAGAAGCTCACGATGAATATGTAGGTACGCTTATTACAAAAGAAGAGTTTGATGAAAAGATTTCAAACCCTACTTCTTTTTTAGTATCAAGTTATTAAACTAAAAAAATACTTTATGCCATCTATTGAAAAAGTTGGTACGATATCTAACACCTTAGGTTCGATAACACGTCGTCCCCAAAGAAATCTATTTTTATAAAATTTCTTCTCATTAAAGTTTGTAATCACTACTTTTTTATTTCCAGAACTTGCATGAATGAACTTTCCATCTTCTAAATAGATACCCACATGATTAACTTTACCTGTCAATTTATGGTTTGTATCAAAAAAGACCATATCTCCTCGCTCTAAATCTTCATATTTAACATACTTTCCGACTTTAGCTTGATGACTGGAGTGACGAGGAATAGTTATACCAGATTTACTATAAATTTTTTTAGTAAAACCTGAACAATCAAATTTATCTGGTCCTATGGCACCCCATACATAAGGTGCATTTAAAAATTTTTTAGCATAAACCTCTATAGCTTCTGTCATTTTTAGATAACTCTCTTTACTGTATAAAAAGTCTAAATCACTTTCTTCTGACATAAAACTGTTAAATTGTTTTTTTGTCTCTACTATAAATTTCTGAAGCTCTTTCTCTTCCTCAATTGTAGGTAGATGTGTTTTCTTTAGAGTTAGCATAGGCTTCTTTACTTCAAGTTTCACACCTTTAACACTAGGCAATAAATTGTTCTTCAGTATATTGAGATTAACCCTTTTATCAAAAAATAAAAGTTGTAACATGACCAGACTCTCAATAATTATAATAATTAATAAACTATTTTTCATTAAATTCATTTTAGATTTCCTTTCTTTATAAATAATATAAAATAAAAATCAATTAATCATAATAGTGAAAAAATGTTAAATAAACAATAAAAAATAAAATATTATTTTTTATTTAAGAAAAAATTGAATAATACTCCAATAACACTTTTATAGTAAACTAACATTATCAGAAGAATTTTGATAACTAAAAACAACAAGGAATTTCACTATGTCAGAAAATATAAAAATTGAGTTAGAGCTACGTCAAAACTATGTTGACAGCGATGTTACGCAGAGTATTGTTCGCTATGTAAATGCTCATGGATTTGATGCCGAAGATGTTAATGAACTACTACTAGAATTAGGGTATGATGAAATCTTTGAAGATGTCAGCAATTTTAATCATCTAAATAACTACCCTCAAACAATGCAATAATGTAATTTATACCTACTAAGTCTGTTTTCAATTTCTATAATTTCTAAACAGACTACCCCCCTAACGCCATTAAGTTAAGCCTCCAAGAGCCATATTTTAGTTCTTTACTATCACTAACTACCAACATTTTTCTTCTTCCTTTTAAGATGATGAATAGTATTGGTTGCAATGGTAGATTTCTGAGCATCTTTATTAAGCCTAGGATTAGGTGGTCTATTAGGTCTCATGACAATGGTATTGGTTAAAAAGAGTTTTTCCATTTTCTCTAACATATCATCTAATGGTTCATCATTGTAGAGTAAATCAAAGACCTTATGTTTAATAAGATTAAAGGAGACTGCTTTATTAATTTTTTGAATATATTTGTTCTCATTAGAGCCACTTGCAATTAAACCCACCCCCAGTGACTAATTTCTCCTTGTAGTATTTCTTGAGCTTAAAAAAAATCTTATGGGTAATATCTCTAAGATTTTACCTTCAGTTCACTAAAATTCTATAAAATCATCATTTTTACTCCGTGCTTTATGGTTTGATGGTTAAAATTTTCTTGATTTGTCTCTTTTTTATCTTTTGTTATGTCACC
>JALUMR010000079.1 GCA_027055805.1 Campylobacteraceae bacterium | reverse complement strand
TATTTGTTGACGACAGAATTATCTCTGATAAAGAGCGACTAAGTATCTCTTTTAAACCAGTAGCACGAATAGGTAAAAGTTATGCTTTTTTAGGTGAGGAGATTGACGCTCCTGTTATACCGTAGGTTTAAGCATATTATAGTTAGTGTGTATTGCTAACAGGCAGATAATATGCCACTGCAATAAGTGAAATAACAATACCAAGCCATATGCTTGGTATCCATCTATATTTTCCTGTAACATTTTTGAGTTCCATAAAATAATTCAATACCAACTGTACTTTCATAAATGTTGTTACAAGCAGTATGGCTACAAAAAAGCTGTTGATATAATGCAAATGTCCCAAGAGATAAGCAAAAATAGTCAAGCCCACTAAAATTATCCAAACAATTTCTAAAGTTTTTGTCATCTTTTTGCCTTATCTTATAATATATACTAATGGAAAGAGAATAATCCATAAAAAATCGACCATATGCCAATAGGCAGCACCACTTATTATGCCTTTGTGGTCTTCAAGGGTATAGCCATAGACTCTTGTTTTTTGAAAAATATTAAATAAAATAACAGAGCCTAAAAGTACGTGCATAAAGTGAAAGCCTGTTAAAAGAAGATAAAACATAAAAAACTTATTGGTGCTAAGGTTAATGCCTTCTCCAAATATATAAGAAAATTCAAATATTTTATTGACTAAAAACCCAGCACCAAAAAGCATAGCAAGAAGCAACCATTTAGATGCTTTTTTATTGAACTCTTCACGGCGATTATCTGTCATGTTTTGAATAGTTGTGACTGCTTTTACTACAAAATAGCTACTTGTTACCAAAAGCAGCGTATTGATAAACCCTGATGTTGTCTCTAACATCAGCTGAGAGTGGTTGAACATCTCAATATTTGACCTTCGTGAAAAGGCATACCCTAAAAAGAGTAGTCCAAAGGTTACCAACTCAACATAGATAATAATCCAAATGGCAAAATCCCCTACTGGATAGTTCTCTTTTATGGTTTTAGACATTTAAACTCTTTTTTCAAAATGTAATGCAATGAGTTTTTCAAGTACTTCAAGCACCTCTTTTTCATCGCTTAATGACTCTACAATAGAGTGAATACACGCTTGGTAGGGGTCAAAACCTTTTACTATGAGCTTTCCTGCATAGATAAGCAGTCTAGTAGAGACAGCTTCTTGAATGTCGGTATCATCTAATTGTCTAATTTCGGAGGCAATATCTACCAGTTTTTGAGCTGTTGTTTCATCTATACCACTCTCTTGTATGAGTACCTCTTTTTCTATTTCAGGTTTGGGGTAGTCAAAACTAAGTGAGATAAAACGCTGTTTGGTACTGGGCTTCATACCTTTTAGAACATTTTGATACCCAGGGTTATAGGAGACTACAAGCATAAAATCAGGATGTGCCTCTATGGTTTCCCCTGTTCTATCTATGGGTAAGACTCTACGATAATCAGCTAAAGAGTGCAGTACTACGGTGGTGTCTTTTCTTGCTTCTATAATCTCATCAATATAACAGATACCCCCATTTCGTACAGCTTTAGTAAGAGGTCCATCTTGCCAATAAGTTCCCTCTTCATTGATAAGGTGGCGACCTACTAAATCGGCTGCACTTAGGTCATCATGACAGACGACGGTATAGACATCACGCCCAAGTTTTTCGCCCATAGATTCAATAAATCGTGTTTTACCACAGCCTGTTGGTCCTTTAATAAGTATAGGAAGATTCATCTCCACAGCAGCTTCAAAAAGCTCCACTTCATTTGATTGTGGTAAGTAATAATTTTTTGACATTTTTTTCCTTCTTAATGTTTTTTCTAGTCCAGAATAAGACGAGGCTGAAGCCATCGGTTCCTTATTTGCCATTGGCATTTTTGGAATCGGCGTGTTTACACCCGAACAGTTTATTTCGTTAAATTTATATAGACATCGGTAAGAACTTTTGGTAACTTTTGACCATCTCGTACTATGGCATATCCATTTCTTCCAAAAAGATAGCCTAAATACTCTTTTGCATCCATATCAATGGTAATACAAAAAGGAGTAATGCCTTTTCGTTTTGCCTCTTCAAGTGCTTTTTTAGTATCTTCTATACCGTATCTTCCATCGTATCGGTCTTCATCATTGGGTTTACCATCACTGATAATAAGAAGAAGTTTATTGCTACTTTTTTGTTTGTCTAAAATTTTAGTTGACTCTCTTATGGCTGAACCCATTCGGGTGTAGTATTGAGGTTTAATCGCCTCAACTCTTCCTCGAATAAGATTAGAGTAGGGTTCTTTAAAGTTTTTAATAATATTAAAATAGACTTTTTTATTTTGTAATGATGAAAAGGTATAGATGGCAAACTTATCTTGTAGTTTTTCTAATGCTTCACTAAAAACCATTAATGAGTCTTTAATAACATCAATAATCCGTACCTCTTGGGTAATCCCCCCTTCAGTGGAAAGAGAAATATCTGCCAAAATAAGAGTGGACATATCTCGTGTTTTCTTCTCAAAGGTGGTATAGAAATTTTGATGGTGCATTGATTTGTTTTGATGACTACAATACTCTATCCAACTCTCCATATTAATCTCATCTCCATAAGGTAGACGGTCATTTTTAATACGGTTTAGTTGTAGTAAATCCAGTTCATTTTGTATTTTTCGTACGGTTTTTTTCAATCTTAGTGGTAACTCTATGGGTACAACATTCGTCATAATTTGTGGTAAAATTCGTACATATTTTACCAAATAGTCTGATTTTAAATAGTCCCATTCATCAATATAATGCCCTTTACCAAGAGGATAAATAACCGTGGTATCAGGTAAAAGTTCTAAATCCATCTTAATTCGTGCAGAGAGGTTTGCCTGTTTTTGTCCTATGGTTATTTCGTCTAAATCTTCTGCATGGTAGAGTGCATCTTCATCAAAGCTATCATCTTCACATCTGTCTACATTTACCTGCTCAAAAATACTCATCAACGATTCAGGAAGAAAAGCTAAAAAACCATCAGTTTCATGTTTATCATCTATCTGTTGGGTCTGTTTTTTCATTTGAAGTTCATCGGTTTTATCTTTTGACTCTTCTCGTGTTGGCTCTTGTGGTTCATCTTCACTATTGTTGGCTTTATAGAGTGTAATGGGTGAATCATATATCCATAATGGATTGGGGTAGTTATTTATTAAATTTTCATCTAAAGATTTAACAAATGACAACTGTTTATATCTCTGCATAAGATACGTTGTAGCATACTCATAAAAACGGTTAAAACCACTGTATCGACTTGTTAAATAGTTCGTGGAGAGTTGATTTTGTTTAAAGCCATTGCTTTTTATCTCTTTTACTTGTGTTGCCATAGCCACAAGCCAATAGTACAACATCTCATTCTCCTCTTTTGTTGGAAAATAGGCAAATGAGGCAGGAAGATAGAGTGACTCTTCATCCTGCCATGTCAGATAGAACTCTTGACCCAAAAAGGATATTTTTTCTAAAAATGTTCTATTGGTTTGAATGTATCTTTTATCGGTAATTTGCAAATCTTTACCCTTTTCTCCACCCATAAGGCGATAAAAAAGGTGTAATGATTTACTAATATCAGTAAAATAGACTCTCTGATTTTCATGAAACTTATCTACTTTTTTGTTGAGATATTTGTCCCAAACTTTACCGATACTCTCTTCAAACTCAAGCCAATAGTGAATCATTTTACTCTACCTATGCCTGTTGTGCTTCTTCTTTTACAAAGAAACTGTAAAAGTAAGTAAGCAGTCCTGCAAATACAAGCAGACCAAAACCAGCACGAACCATATAGATACCGTTAATAGACTCTTGTGACTCCATAAAGCCTATAAGATTTGTTCCAACTCGTTGGTCAAATATCTGTACAAGACCAGCAGCACTTAATGCTAAAGTAAGACCCAACATACCACTATTCATCATCCAAAATGAAGCAAGTTCAACTTTTTGTGCTTTTGCAGAGTTACCATGAGGACGACCTCTTAAGATAGGCATCGCATAAGAGATTACAGTGAAAATAATCATAATATAAGCACCATAAAATGAGAGGTGACCATGTGCTGCTGTTAACTGTGTACCGTGAGTATACATGTTTACAGGTGCTAAGGTGTGAAAGAAGCCCCAAACTCCAGCTCCAAGAAAGCCCATAACAGCTGTACCTTTTGCCCAAGTAAGTGCCATCTCATTGTCATGTTTTATTTTTCTATCTCTGCTCATGGTGAAAGCAAATAGAATCATAAGTAAGAAAGGCATAGGCTCAACAGCTGATGAGATAGACCCAATCCATAACCAATATTCAGGAGCACCCATATAGAAGAAGTGATGACCTGTTCCTAGGATACCAGACACCATGGTCATAGCGATGATTAAATACAACCATTTGTCAATATGCTCTCTGTCTACCCCTGTTACTTTAATAAGTACAAAGGCTAAAATAGCACCAAGAATAAGCTCCCAAGTTGCTTCAACCCATAAGTGAACGGTAAACCACCAGAAGAATTTATCCATAATGAGGTTATCAGGTACATAAAAGGCAAAAAGGAAAAAGACAGCAAGACCTAAAAGACCTGTAAGCAGTACTGTTGTAATAACTGTTTTTCTTCCTTTAAGTACGGTCATGCTTACATTTAATAGATACGATAAAACAACAAGTACAATACCTACTTTAGTTGGTAAGGGTTGCTCTAGGAACTCTCGCCCCATCGTAGGTAAAAGGTTATTAAATGTAAGCTCTGTCAATGTGGCATAAGGTACAAAGAGATAACCTAAAATAGTAAGCACACCTGCTACTACAAAAATCCAAAAAGTAATTATTGCTAATTTAGGACTCCAAAGTTCGCTCTCTGTCTCTTCTGGTACTAAGTAATAGGTAGCACCCATAAAACCAAACAGTAACAAGACAATAAGTAAGTTGGTGTGTACCATTCTAAGCACATTAAAAGGAATCAATGGAAATAAAAAATCTCCCCAAATATACTGAATACCCATCAGTAAACCAAAAAGAATCTCTCCTGCTAGAAGAATCAATGCAAAAATAAAATATGGTTTTGCGACCATTTGTGATGTATATTTCATATCTCTATCCTTCTATTGTTGGTGGCCAATCATTGGCATTTACTTTTGATGTCCAAATCAAAAAGTCTGATAAGTTATCAACCTCTGCTGGTGTTAAATGAAACTGTGGCATCTTTCTTCTGTTTGGTATAGCTAGTGGCTGTGCAGCCATCCACCCTTGCATATAGGCTTTAAATGCTGTTACATCACTACCACCTCTTCGTTGAAATACATTCATAAGCTCTGGTGCATAGTATGCTCCTTCACCTACAATAGTATGACAACCGACACAGTCGTTTTTCTCCCAAAGTTTTTTTCCAGCTACGACACTCTCGGTCATATTCTGCTGATTGGAGCGTTTTGGAATTTGATGTACGGTATCAAAAGTTAGGGCAATAAATATCATAAGTGCAAAGGTTCCACCACCATAATAGATATTTTTTGCCATACTTTTCGTTATACGTTCAGTCATAAAATTATCCTCGTTTTAAATTCTACCTTTTAGTAGTAATTAGAATTTTAGCAAAATAAAATTAATTCTACCTTTAAGTAGTATTTATATTTTTTTTGTATAATACAGTATATCAATGCGAAAAGGTCTCCTATGCAGTTGAGTAACAGTTCCCAATATGCGATAAGAATCTTAGCCTACATGGCAGATAATAAAGATTCTAAACTTCTAAATGCTACCGAGTTGGCTAAAACACTATATATCCCCTATAAATTTTTGACTAAAATTATGACAGAGTTAGTAAAGTCAGGGCTAGTTGTCTCCATACGTGGGAGAGATGGTGGATATAAATTTGAAAAAAAGACATCTGAAATTATGGTTAGTGATATTTTAGCTATTTTTAATGATTCCATAAAAAATGAGCAGTGTGTTTTGGGAATAGGCTTTTGTAATGGACTATGCAAATGTGCATTACATGACCAATGGGTAGAACCTAAACACCTTTTACAAAAGATGTTTCAAGAGAGCAGTTTAGAAGATATTGCTGGTAAAGGCTGTAAGATATAATAGATAAGAAGTAAAATTTGATTACTTATATTTTGTTATAGGAAGCATTAGATAGCTTCCCCATTAATATAAACCCTCTCTACCTCTTTTGTATGCAAAATAGTTTGAAGTGCAATGCTTTGAGTACTTTGTGCTTCATCGGGTAGGGTGATAAGTGCAAAGTCTGCATCTTTTCCTACTTTTATCTCTCCAGAGTTTAGGTTAAAAATCTCTGCTGGAGTTGATGTGATATTTTTTATGAGTAAATTTGCAAGTTTTTCCAATGCTCCTAAATGGTGCATCATCAGTGCTGCACGAAGCTCATCAAATATATTTAAAGAGTTGTTTGAACTTAGACCATCGGTGGCTATGGTAAAAGGCATATTTAGTTCAATTAACTCTTCAATAGGCAATCTTCCACAACCAAGCAGTCTGTTAGAGCGAGGACAGTGAGCTATGGAGTGTCCATGTTTTGCAAGGTAAGTTAACTCCTCTTTTGTGGCTTGAACGGCATGAGTAAAGTGTGTTGGAACATTATCAAAACTCTGCATAAATTCATCTATAGTAGTTACAGCCATAGAGGTTGAGAAGAACTTTTGAAAAAACTCTAAAAAGTCACCTTGGCTTTCTTCTAGCCATTGTCGCTCTGCTTGTGACTCTAAAAAATGTGCAGAGATAGGTAGCTTTTCATTTTTTGCAACTTCTACAGCACGTTTAAGCACAATAGGGTGAACAGAGTAGGGGGAATGTATGGCAATGGCAGGAGTAACACCATGACCACACTTTTTAGAAGCATCAAGACGTTCTAAAAAATCTCCATACAACATATCAGCAGTTGCAGCGTTTGAACCTATAAGTTCATTGAAAAAAAGAACTTTTTGAGGAGTCTCCATACAAACTTCAAGCTCGGTACCAAAACTAGATATAGCACCAAAAGTAGTGATACCTGAACGCATCATCGCTTTACATTCGTTCATCATTATGGCATTGTCACATTTTCCTACAAGTTCTTCACGGTTTGCTATAACCGAGTCGAGCCAAGGCATAAATTCACCATACTGCAAAGTAGTCTTATTGGCAGAGAACTCTAAGTGTACATGGGTATTTATAAAACCAGGGTAGAGTACAGAGTTTTTATCTCCATTTTCAATAGTTGCATTTGGATATTTTTCTTTAAGATTTTCAAGACTGTCTATTGCTTCTATTTTATTAGAAAAAGCTATGGCTAGGTTTTCTTGAAAATGGTTATCTATATAAATGTATTGGGGATTAATTATGGTCATATTCTATTCCTATAATTTTTAACTGATATGATTTTTGTCGAATTATAGCTTATTTTAAATTTTTTTCTATATCCTTGTGAAAATATTATTTTGGCATATACTAAAAAATGTTATATTAAATGAATTATAAACCTTATTATAATATAATACTTAATGATTTATCAAGAACAAAAAATGTATGAAATAATTAATTTTAAATTGGCATATCATAAAAACAATTCATAAAAAAATATTAAATAAAGATTTATCTAAATGGAAAAAACTAATTTATTACCTAAAATATCAATTATTACAATAACATATAATGCAGAAAGTTATATTGAAAGAACTCTAAAGAGTGTAATTGAACAAGATTATAATAATATTGAGTATATTATTATTGATGGAAATTCTACTGACAAAACCATGTCAGTAGTTGAAAAATATAAAGAAAATATAGATGTTATAGTTTCAGAAAAAGATAAAGGCATTTATGATGCTATGAATAAAGGTCTTTTGGCTGCATCAGGCGATTGGATAAACTTTCTTAATGCTGGGGATACTTTTATTAATGATAATGTCTTATCAAATGTTATTAGCCCATTGAGTAGTAAGTATAGTATTATTTACGGTGATTGGATAAATGTAAATGATAATGGTATTTATAATTATATGACTGCTCATCCTAAATTAAATTTAAAAATATTAAAGCATAATTTTTTAATATGTCATCAATCGTTATTTATTAAAAATATAAATCTTCCTTTATACGACACTTCATATAAGATAAAAGCTGATTATCAATGGGTAGTAGATATTGTGAAGAAAACTAATGAATTAGAAATACAATATATAAATGAACCATTAGTACATTACGATATAGATGGATTATCTGCAACAAAACTTCTTTTAAATGTAAAGGAATATATAAAACTGACATATACAAACTTTGGAATAGTACATGTTATATTAAATATACCAATATATAGTAAGTATGTAATAAAAGATATGATTATAAAAATATTGACATTAAAAGAAAAGTTATGAAAATCCTATTTTTGTCACCACAATTACCATTTCCAGCCAATACTGGGGGAACAATTAAGAGTTATAAACTTATTGAATATTTAGCTAAAAATCATGAATTAACTTTATGCACATTATTGAAAAATGATGATCTTAATCATAAAAAGCAATTTCAAGAAAAGGTTGAATTGGTAGATTATTCTAGTTTAAGTATTAATGTACCTCGTAATATAGTTAACTTTATGCTAAGTATTATACATTTAACACCATTAAATATATTTCGTAATTACAATAAAATATTTCTTTCAATTGTCAAAAAAAAATCCAAAGGGCAGGATGTTATTTTTATTGATCATTATTTAATGTATCAATATGTACCTGAAGGTTTTAGTGGAAAGGTTGTATTGCATCAACATAATACTGAGTTTATAATGTGGAAACGATTTGCAGAGATTGAACCAAATCTTATAAGAAAAACTATATTACATTTTGAGGCATTAAGAATTAAAAAATATGAAAAAAAAATATGTAACTCTTCTAATCAAATCTTGGCTGCTCCTAATGATATAGAATTATTAACTTCATTGGGAATTGATAAAAGAAAATTTGCTTTAACCTATCATTTAGGAAATGAAGATTACTCTAATATGCCTAATCTTAAATTTGACAGTTCTCAAAATGCAATAATGTATGTGGGTACATTAAGTTGGGAGGCTAATATTGATGGACTAGAATGGTTTCTCAATAAAGGATGGAGTATTTTAAAAAAACAAATACCTGACTTAAAAATTTATATAATTGGAAAAAATCCTGATACACGCATAGTAGAAGCTGCTAAAAATAAGGAAGGCATTATTTTTACAGGTTTTGTAGATGATTTGGAAGAGTATTTTAATAAATGTAAAGTATTTATTGCTCCATTACGTTTTGGAAGTGGGATGAAAGTCAAAGTTATAAGTGCAATGAGTAGAGGAATACCTACGGTAACAACAACTGTTGGAGCCGAAGGAATTGATGTGAAACATATGCATCATTTGGCAGTCTGTGATGATATTCAATTGTTTACTGATAGTATTGTGTCACTAATAAAAAATAAAGAACAGTGGGAAATATTGTCAGTAAATTCTAAACAACTTATCCAAAAACAATATACATGGAATAATGTATTTAAAAATGTTGAACTAGCAATTAGTTAACTCTCTACAAAGAGCCAGTATTGATAATGCTTATTTAAGCTTTTATTTTGCATTGGCATAAGCTGGGTCAGTCCAATAGACTATAACCTTTCTTTTTCCCCAGTTTAGTGCTTTTTGTCGGTCATTACCCATGTAAATATCTATCTTGTTTTTCCATTTTTTATTCATTTTATCTAAAACTAAAAACTCACCTTTTAAACCTTTTATACGCACTTTCATACCATTGGTGAGACCAATATCAAGTAGGTCTCTTGAAACAGCTATAGATGGTACTGTTGGGTTAAGTTTATTTCTCCATGCTGCTAAGTATGGGTCTGCATCAGTTTCAATGGTTGATGAGGTATAGGCTGTAGCTTTTACCTTTATGAAATCGGTATAGAAAAAATTTTCTTTAGAGGTAACTGTCGTTGTCAATAGTGCCAATATGGCTGTTATAGTATATATATTATTCATGTTACCATTCTAACAAAAATTAATTAAGATTTTTTAGGTTTTAACGATTTTTTACATATTTCTTC
>JALUMR010000078.1 GCA_027055805.1 Campylobacteraceae bacterium | reverse complement strand
GTTTAAAACAGATGAGAGAGTTTGCCCCTGTAATCTTTGATGCCACACATTCAGTGCAACAACCAGCATCGGGTGGAGCTACTTCAGGTGGAGATTCTGCATTAGTTCCCTATCTAGCACGAGGAGCAGCAGCTGTTGGGGTAGATGGTTTCTTTTTTGAGACACACTTTGACCCAAGCATTGCTTTAAGTGATGGACCTAATATGATAGAACTAAAGAAATTAGATACATTAATTCAGCAAATAGACGCAATAAGAACAATTGTAGAATAACCGTAGGTTTGGTAACACCGAACAAAAGTTTAATTAGTTATAATTCAAAAAATAAAATAAGCAAAGTTCTCATAGGCATTCCCACTCAGGAGAGATTGCGAAAGAACTAGGAGAAGGGACTTTAGTCCCGTAAAAAATCCTTATTCCATGGGATTCGTGGACTAAAGTCCACGCCCCTAAGGAAGTTCTTTCGCAGTCTCAGGAGAGTGGGAACGAGGGTTGGGCGATTAAAGGCAATAGATGAAAATAATTGAAGGTGATTTTCAAGTAGACAAGAGTAAAAAAGTAGCCATTATTAATGCACGGTTTAACCACTTTATTACCGACCGATTGGTAGAAGGTGCTAAAGATACTTACGCAAGACATGGCGGGAATGTTGAAGATTTAGATTTAATCTTAGTTCCTGGTGCATTTGAAATTCCATTTGCACTAGATAAAGCATTGGCTTCTGGTAAATATGATGCTGTTTGTTGTTTAGGTGCTGTTATTCGTGGGGCAACTCCTCACTTTGACTATGTTTCAGCAGAAGCAACTAAAGGGGTGGCAAGTGCTACCATGAGACATGGAAAACCTGTTACTTATGGTGTTTTGACTGTTAATAGCATTGAACAAGCAATTGAGAGAGCAGGGACAAAAGCAGGTAACAAAGGTGGCGAAGCTATGGCAGGGCTTATTGAGATGATGAATCTTTATACGGAATTAGAGAAATAGCGTTAATCGACATTTAAAAGGTGCGTTGGAAAACGGCACCCTACGGAATTGAAATAATATTTGAAACCTGTAGGGTGTAGTCCCCGACTACACCGTCAAAATATATATAGAAGTTTAATCTATTAAATTTCTATATATATTTTAAAAAGGCAAACAAAATATGGCAACAAGACACCAAGCAAGAACGGCAGTAGTAGGACTTTTATACGCGTATGATTTAGGAAATGAAGAGATTTCTACCTTTACCGATATAATTTTAGAAGAAGATAAAATTCGTAACAAGCAAAGAGAGTTTTCTCATACTCTTTTTAATGGAACCATTAAAAATTTAGCAACCATTGACGCAGAGATTCAAAAACACTTAAAAGGTTGGGATTATAACTCTATTGGAAAAGTAGAGAAGTCTATTATGCGTTTGGCTACTTTTGAGATTATGATAGAGGGTACGGATAAGCGTATTATTATCAATGAAGCCATTGAGTTAGCAAAAGCATTGGCTGATGACAAATCACCACGTTTTATAAATGCCGTACTTGATGCTGTGGGTAAAGAAGAAGCAGCCAATATTGAAAAACCTGAAGAGAAAGAACTTCCAAAAGAGAAACCAGAATAAAAAACTGTTCGATAAAATCGAACCTATGAAGGAATGAAATGCATACTCTATACAAATTATTCCTTCTATTCATACTTCTACAACTCCCCCTTTTAGCCAAAGAGATAAAACCAGCATTTATTATAAAGACACAAGGTTTAGTCAATGACTTTGTACTTGATGGTATCTATTTATATGTTGGAACAGATGATGGTTTAGTAGAGATTTTCAATATAGAAACAAGAAAAAAAGTAGGTGAAATCTTTATAACAGCAGAAAAATCAGCCATGGGAGATTGGGTCAATCCTAAAATACTTTCAGTAGACAGAAACAGTGGCAAAACACTTATAGTTAGTTCATCTACAGGTGGTTATAGAAATGTTTGGATACATGATGGTAAAAAACTAAAACGTCTTATATCTACAGAAAAAAAGATAAGCATCAAAGAGGCGAGATTTGTAGATAAGGAAAATATCCTTTATGGAACACTTGCGTATGAAGTAGCCAACTACGCTTTAGGTGAGGGCTACAGAACCTACGAACAGCAAATTGAGCAGAGTACCTTTTCGGACATGGTGTTAAGCGAAGATAAAAAGAGCTTTGTAACGGCTAGTGAGAGTGGGCAAGTAACCATTATGGATGTAAAAACAGGTAAAATTTTAAAACAACCCAAGCCTCTAAATCTTGACAATATTTATAAACTTGATTATAAAAATGGAACCATTATTACAGCAGGGCAAGACAGAAGAGTAGGGGTTTACCCAAAAGATGCAAAGCCCTATTATCTAAAAAGTAACTTTTTGGTCTACTGTGCAGGGTTAAGCCCTAGTGGAAACATAGGAGTTTACTCTGCTAATGATAAAAATGATTTACAACTTTTTAATGTTAAAACAGGTAAAAAAACAGACATTCTAATAGGGCAAGACTCTGTCCCCTCAACTATCAAGTTTTTTAATGAAGATGGATTTTTTTCTGCTGGGTATGGGTATAACATTTACTATTGGTATTTAAAAGAGATAAATGGAACGTAGAGTCGATTCATCGTCCGAAATCTAAAGATTTTAATCAAAGCATAGTATAAT
>JALUMR010000077.1 GCA_027055805.1 Campylobacteraceae bacterium | reverse complement strand
GGGTCAGACTTCCAAATTTTATAAATAGCTGGGTACTCTATATGACAAATTTTAAGCAGAGTATCCCTATCAAACTCTCCAGCAATAAGGTCAATATCTCCTGTAAATTTTATATTGTCAAAGGTTTTCCCATACATAACAGTAGTTATAAGAAGTAGTATATAAATATATTTTTTCATTGTTTCTATTCTAACATAGAAGTGTAAAGAAATAAATTGTTAATTTGTTATTTAAATAAAAAAAGAGAAAGGAAGAAGTATAATAAGACAAAATAAAATAATTAAGCATAAAATAAAAGTAATATTTTTTTAAATATGGTGACCACGAGCAGACTTGAACTGCTGACTTCTTCCATGTCAAGGAAGTACTCTACCACTGAGTTACGCGATCTCTATAATAAGAGGTCGCATTATATTTTTTTTTGACTTAAATGGAGATTAGATGCCTATTTTTAACCGATTAAACGATTGATGAAAGCTCCTATTCCTTTATTTATGGGTTCTAATATAACTTTTATATAATCTTTTTTAGGTTGAGATTCTTTTTTAATAATCTTGTAGTTATAATAACTATTTTGTAAAAGTGTATGTTCAGAAGAGAGAACCTTTTCTCTAATCTTAATACTCTTCTCCATATAATCTAAAGCCATAGGGTACTGCTCCAGATGGTAATAAGCCAAAGCCAACCTACTATAACTCTCTGCCACTAAAAGATCATTTTCGACATAAGCAAGTTCTTTTCTTAGTACCAAAGCTTTTCCATAATATTGTAAAGCATAGTTAAACGCTCCACCTTGTTCATAAATTGCTCCGATACCTTGATAGTTTTCAGCTGTCAAAAGATGCTTGACTCCTAAATATTTCTCACGTATTTTTACAGATTCTAAGTAGAGAGGTAAACTTTTTTCTATCTCCATTAACGATGCGTACATATGTGCCATATAGGTTAAAAATAGTGCCATCTCTTCTGTAGCAGTACTTTTTTTTACTTCGTCTTCTATAGATGTAATATTTTCAAAATAATCTACTACTTTTAATGTTAATCTCTTCCTATCTATAAGTTCTACATCAAAATTAGAACTATAATGTATCTCTTTATTTATAAGTTGATAAAAACCTACAATAAATTGTTTTAAGACATTACGCTCCATATGTTTCACAAAAGTGTATACCTTATTATTTAAATTCTCCATAAATATCATTTTATACTCCTACGCTCTTAAGAGTCAATATGTTTGTAAAATAATTAAAAAAAGGGAATCTATAATTTACCCTTTTATATTTAGAAACTTTTTTTAAAATCTCTGCTAAATTTTCTTTAGCACCCAATAATGCATTATCATTTTTATCAAAAATTAATTCACGAATTTTAATGGCTTCCTTTATGTGAATAAGTGCTTTATCGTACTCTTCAAGATAATAATAACAGATAGCCAAATTATGATAACTATTTGCTGTTTCAGGATGAGCCATTTTCAATAAATCTTTACGAATTACTAATGCTTTCTCAAATAATGGACAGGCTAACTCATACTCATCTGATTTGGCATAAAAATACCCTAAATCATGATAAGAGGTTGCTGTATGGGGGTACTTATCGCCTAATACTTCTTTTCTTATCTCTAAAGCCTTTGTATACAATTCTAATGCCTTATCAAAGCTATTCATATGAGAATATATATGTGCCAAGGCACTGTATGTTGATGCTGTATCTCTATGTTTGTCACCTAAAAGCTTTGTTCTAATTTCTAAAGCTTTTTTATGTAACTTTAATGCCTTTTCAAAATCTCTCTCTTCAGAGTAAGCATTAGCTAAGTCACTATAACTATTTGCTGTCTTCTTATTCATAAAACCTAAAGACTCTTCTCTTAATTTCAATGATTTATTATAAAAATAAATTACTTTACTATTTAATTTTATATTTTTATAGATACCTGCCAATATACTATACTCTTCTGAAGTAGGTTTTTTTAATTTATTAGGAATAATACTATGTCCACTATTATACTGATTTACATAGCTTATTGAATCAATAGTACCAACCATTTTTATTCCTTAAAATTTTATTTGTTTTAAATTATACTTATTTTTACTATAAATAATATAAAAAATTGAACTTTTATAACACATTTTAAATATTTATTTTGATATTACTTTATACTAAAATAATATTTATTTTTTTTAATTAATTTTTAATATTAAAAAGAAATCACTGTTAATATTTCACAGTTCTTATCTCTAAGAGATGGCTACTAACTCATTTTTAACCAGCAAGGGAGTATAATCGCGAAATTTTTCTCTCTTTATGACACTTTAAGGTTTCATCATGTACTATGGGAAAAGTTAATTAGGACTAAGTTTGTCCGATTTAAAAATCATGAGCTTGTCTCAAAGGAATTAAATGAAAGTTTATTTGGATAACAATGCTACAACTATGGTAGATGAACAAGTAAAATCTGCAATGGATCCATTTTTCACAGAGATGTATGGTAATCCAAACTCCCTTCATGCTTATGCAGGAGAGACACATCCTCATATTAAAACGGCTATGGAGAAAATCTATGCAGGAATTCAAGCCAATAGAAAGGATTCTGTTGTTATCACCTCTTGTGCAACCGAGAGTAATAACTGGGTTTTAAAATCTATCTACTTTGAATATATACTAACAGGTAGAAAAAACCATATTATTATCTCAGAGGTAGAACACCCTTCTATTATGGCTACGGCTAGATTTATTGAATCTATGGGATGTAAAGTAACTTACTTACCTATTAATAGTGAAGGTCTTATAGAGGCACAGTCGGTAAGAGACAGTATCACTTCTAAGACGGCATTGGTTTCTGTTATGTGGGCAAACAATGAAACAGGTGCTATTTTCCCTGTTCAAGAGATAGGTGAAATATGTGCAGAACATAAAGTACTTTTTCATACCGATGCCGTACAAGCTGTTGGGAAGATACCAATTTCAGTTCAAGAGTTTAACGTAGACTACCTAACATTTTCAGCACACAAGTTTCATGGGCCTAAAGGTGTTGGTGCGTTATACATGAAACAAGGAAAAGAGCTTATGCCTCTGTTACATGGTGGTTCACAAATGGGTGGTCACCGTTCAGGAACATTAAATGTACCTGGTATTGTTGGTATGGGTAAAGCCATGGAAAATGCTGTTGATGCACTAGATTTTGAAATGCCTGATATTAGAGAGATGAGAGATAATTTTGAAGATGAACTTCTTAAAATAGAAGATACTTTTGTAGTAACGCCTAGAAACAAAAGAACTTCAAATACTATTCTTATCTCTTTTAGAGGTATAGAAGGTGAGTCAATGTTATGGGACTTAAACCGTGAAGGTATTGCTGCGAGTACAGGTTCTGCTTGTGCCAGTGAAGACCTAGAAGCAAACTCTGTTATGGAAGCCATAGGTGCCGATGAAGATTTAGCACATACAGCCATTCGTTTCTCTTTAAGTAGATACACCACGCAAGAAGAGATTGACCATACATTAGCAGTTGTTAAAAAAGCTGTTGCAAGACTTAGAGAGATTTCAAGTTCATACTCTTATGCACCAGAAGGACATAACAGCGAATTAACAATTGGTCACTAAAACAAAGAGATATAAAAAATTATACGTTCGATATTATTGAACAGAAAGGACAAAACATGGGATTAGACAGTTTAGTTGGAGGTACCATCTGGGATGAGTACAGTAACAAAGTAGCAGATTTGATGAACAACCCAAAAAATATGGGTGAAATTACAACCGAAGAAGCAGAAGAGAAAGGTGGTAAACTTATTGTCGCAGATTTTGGTGCAGAGTCTTGTGGAGATGCCGTTCGTTTATATTGGCTTGTTAACCCAAATACTGATGTAATTATGGACTCTAAATTTAAGAGTTTTGGATGTGGAACTGCTATTGCCTCTTCAGACACTATGGCAGAACTATGTAAGTTTAAAACCGTTCAAGAAGCTGTAAAAATAACCAATATTGATGTTGAGAAAGCGATGAGAGATACACCAGATGTTCCATCGGTTCCACCTCAAAAAATGCACTGTTCAGTAATGGCGTATGATGTTATTAAAAAAGCTGCTGCCCAGTACATGAATGTGGATATGGAAAGTTTTGAAGAAGAAATCATCGTTTGTGAGTGTGCAAGAGTCTCTCTTAGTACACTACAAGAGGTTATTAGACTCAATGACCTTACCACCGTAGAACAGATAGCAGACTACACCAAAGCTGGTGCATTTTGTAAGTCATGTATTCGCCCTGGTGGACATGAAGCAAAAGACATCTACTTGGTTGATTTACTTGAAGAGTATGAAAAAGAAAAAATGGCTAAAACTGCTGACAGCCTAGCACAAGGTGGACCAGTTGACTTTGAGCAGATGACTGTAGTTCAAAAACTAAAGGTTGTAGACAAGGTTATTGATGACAATATCCGTCAAATGCTTATTATGGATGGTGGTGATATGGAGATTCTTGACATTAAAGAGAATGGCGAAAATATTGACATTTATATCAGATATTTAGGTGCATGTAATGGTTGTGCTTCAGCCGATACAGGTACACTTTTTGCCATTGAAAACATACTTAAAGAGAAACTTTCTCCAAATATTAGAGTTTTACCTATCTAAACATATTTGTAATTCAGGGGTAGACACATTGGTTTACCCCTACATATTTTATAAAAGATTGCTATAATGTAAAAAAGGCTTTTTATGAAATATTTTCTAAAATACCTCCTCTTTTCACTCTTTATCTTCTCTTTTGTAGCTTGTTCTACAAGCAATCCTATACCCAATGAGGCAACCGATAGCACTGCATCTTATGTGGATAAAGCTTACCTACAAACACTTGATTTTAAAGGAAAAGAACTTATAGCTGTAAAGATTAAAGGTCAATACTACTATGTTCTTAAATCTGGTAAAAAAATCTCAACCCTCACTTATGATGGAAAAGCCGATGAATTTTCTGATGGATTGGCAAGAACAAAAGTAAATGGAAAAATTGGTTTCTTTAACAAAAACTTAGAAATTGTCCTAAAACCCATTTATGATTTTGCCTTCCCTTTTCATGATGGAGAGGCTGAAATATGTACTGGATGTCAAGAGAAAAAAACTGATGGAACATCCATGTTAGATGGAGGAACATGGAAAAAAATCAATAGAGATGGCTTGGTCATAGAGTAAGATGATGAAAAAAACAATACTCCTTTTAACACTTACTGCTACACTGTTACTCTCTCAAGAAAATGATGAAAACTACGAAGCTCAAAAGTTCTTCTCTGCTTCTGATATCAATACTTTTTTTACTTCTGAAACGGGAGAACTATTAAAAAAAATTATTGTTAATGGAGATGAGTACTTCATGCAACAAGATGGTGACCTTTTTGATGAAGATGTTGCAACCATTGATGATGCTATATTTACAGCCAAAGGAGAGCGATTCTCTTTTGGGAAATCTAAACGCTTACTTGCTACCAAAATCTACCCCGAACATCAAAAGGCTTTCTATTCGGACTGTGACTATAAGATTAAAGAGAAAAAACTTATACCTCTACCAAAAACTTGTGGATTTCACTATCGTAAAAACAAAAATAGAGCCAATCGAATAGAGTGGGAACATGTGGTTCCTGCTTGGCACTTTGGACATCAGCTACACTGTTGGCAAAACGGTGGTCGAATGGCTTGTAGACAAAACAATAACAAGTTTAAACAGATGGAAGCAGACATGCACAACCTTGTCCCTGCCATTGGAGAGATTAATGGTGACAGAAGTAACTTTAAGTACGGCATAATAGAAGGTGAAAAACGCCTTTATGGGAAAGTTAATATGGAGATAGCTTTTTCTAATAAAAAAGCAGAACCCAGAGAAAGTGTTTTTGGAGATATTGCACGAGTATACTTCTATATGAGAGACCGTTATGGGTTACGTATCTCTAAAAGTCAAGAAAAAATGTTTATAGCTTGGAACAACTTGGACCCTGTAAGCAGATGGGAAAAGAGAAAAAACCAAATGGTAAAAGAGCTTCAAGGTGATGAAAATCTTTATGTTAGCAACTATAAAAAAATGAAACAACTAGGAGGAAGTACTAAAGATATTCCCTCTACTAATTATGAAGAGGTTAAAGAGGAACTCTCACAAAAATATGCCTCTCTATTAAAAAACTTTTCTGCTCCTGTTGGAGGAGTGATACTAATGATTATGACATTCTTTGTAATCTATAAACGTAAAAAGGAGCAGAGTTTAGAAAAAGAGACTACTGTCACAAAAGAAAATGATAAAAAAGAAGAAAAAGAGCCTATTGATAGCAAAAAGTTTATGCTTCTCTCCAAATTAGCAGATGTTGCTATAAGTATTAATGAGAATGATGAGATTATTATAGAAAAAGCAGATAAGAGCAACCCTAATCAACAGTGGATATTTACCAAAGCCAATAAGAATAAAGAGTATTTTTTTATAGAAAATGCTAAAACAGGCAAAGTAATAGAGATAAAAGATAGCGATAGCAATGATGGTTCTAAAATTATTTTAAATAAAAAAAGAAGTCGTAAAAATGACCATCAAGAGTGGAAACTAGAAACATCTAAAGATAAAGGTTATGTATTTATCGTTAATAAATGGTCCCTAAATGTTTTAGATATTAAGTATAAAAAAACCAAAGATGGAACAAAATTACAAAGTTTTCACAAAAAAGTTAGAGGTACTGAAAATCAGGAGTGGAGAGTTGAAAGAGCTTAGGAGACCTTCTTCTCTCGGCTCTTAACGAACCAAGTGAAAAGAAGAAGGCCCGTTAAAATCAATAGTGCATTTCCTAAGTAGTCATGTGCTAAAGAGAAATTATTACGTGCTTGAAGAACCAGTTGGGTTACAAACCAAATTCTAAAAACATTCATAAATGTTATAAATATGTATCCCATTACTGCCCATTTGAGCTTATGCTTAAAGGTAGAGGGAAAAGCAATAATGGATGCTAAGAAAAACAGATAGGGAATTATCCCATTACATGCTTTCTCAATAACCAAAGAGTAGTGTTCATTAATTAAGATACGATAACCCTCCATCATACCATCAGCTAAGCTTAGTGAGGTAAGATATACTGTTAAATTTGTTTGTATACTATTTATAGTGGAGCTTAAAGGAGATAAATCCCAATAAAACACCCCAAATAACATGGCAATACCTAACCAATAACTCAATAAAAATTTTTTCATTCTTTATGTTGCCTTTGATGACCATGCTTTTAGTAAAATTCTAACGATTATTTAATTATTTTATAGGTAATTTACTAAAAGTTGTCATGTAAATATATTATTTATTGTTTCTAAATGTATTATAGTGTAGTTTAACTTAATATTAATTTAAACTTAAAATATAATATTACTTTATTTGGGGCTTAGTAGGCTTTTTTTTCTTTGTACCATTTGTATCAACAGGACGTAAAGGAATATTTTGAACCATAAAAGTTTGAGCCTCTTGACCCTTTATCTGTATAATGGCTAAAATTTTATCTCTCTTTTTACTTTTATAAATTTTAAACATCTCTATATCTTTAGCAACCTCATCTACTTCTACACGCTGTTCACCTCTAAGGGGAATTGTATAGTTTCCTCCTTCTATACGAAGCAAAGTGTTGTTCTCTTTTGCTACCAACCAAGTTACTTTTGCAGCTCCTTGACCATAGAGAGAGTGTGTTGTATTTTCAATAATAAGTCGATGTAGTTTATCTTCTGTTAGCACAGTAATATTATGGTCAGCATGTGTCAAGTCCATATAGAGTGTTCTGCTTCCTTTTAAAGTATTGCTAGATTTCTCCAAATGTTTAAAAAGGTGTAGATTAGAATTACGTAAAATATCAGCACTTTTATAGAGTGCCATAAGCACTAAAGACAACAAAGTAATTGATATAAGAACTTCTATAAGAGTAAAGCCCTTTTGTTGCTGTTTTATCATTTTCTAATCTTCCATTATCCCGATACGCACTGTCTCTTCATATGAGGTTGTTCCATCAATAAGCATATCTTTAAGCTTATCAGCAATGGTTTTCATACCTGCTTTTTTCATCTCTATTCGTATCTGGTGGTCATTTAAACCATCTTTTATCATCTGCTTCACCTCATCGCCCATTACAAAGAGTTCCCCTACTGCCTGTCGTCCACTGTAACCAGTAAAATCACAAGAGATACACCCTTTTGCTTGGAAGTACTCGATATTAGGCAATTTCAATTCTGACATAACAACAGGGGCTAAGGTTGTTGGCTCTTTACATTTTGGACATAATTTTCGAGTCAAACGCTGTGCCAAAACACCTAAAAGTGTTGAAGTAAGTAAGAAGTCCTCAATTCCCATATCCATCAATCTTGAAATGGCTGAGGTAGCATCATTGGTATGTAGGGTAGAAAGCATAAGGTGACCTGTCAGTGCTGAACGCAGAGCGATATCGGCTGTTTCGCTGTCCCTTATCTCTCCAATCATAATAATATCTGGGTCTTGTCTTAGTATCGAACGTAAACCTGCTGCAAAAGTTAAACCTACTTTTTCGTTCACTTGTATTTGATTGACATTGTCAGCATTGTACTCCACTGGGTCTTCAACTGTAATAATATTCTTGTCAGGTGTGGCAATATGTTGTAAACATGCATGTAGAGTAGTTGATTTACCAGACCCCGTAGGACCAGTAACCAACATCATTCCATGTGGATGGGTTAGAAGCTTGTTTAAATCTTCTGTCAACTCATCTGTAAACCCAAGGTCTTGTAAAGTAGGAATGGTATCACTCTGCATAAGAAGTCTCATAACCACACGTTCACCATAATAGGTTGGTAAAACAGAAACCCTAATGTCTAAGGTTCTTCCAGAGATAGTAACTTGTGTACGACCATCTTGAGGTATTCTCTTTTCAGAAATATCAAGGTTGGAGATAACTTTAATACGAGAAATCACCAAACCTGTAACATTTTTGTCAATATCAAGATGTTTTTTCAAAGCACCATCTACCCGTAAACGTACCTCACCTTTTTTCTCTAAAGTTTCTATGTGAATATCAGATGCACCTTTTTTAATGGCTTGGAAGAAGAGTGAGTTCACCAGCTTTACAACAGGTGCTGACTCTTCATTTGAGAGTAAATCTTGTGAGTTTCGTATAAAATCAAGTAAGTCAGACTCTACTTCAATAACATCATCACCTGTAGAGGTGTCAACGTTTTCAAAGTCTGAACCTGTTTGTATCTCTTGAAATTTATTATAAAGACGCTCAAAGCTTCCTTCATCTAGCTCGACTAAAGGGTAATCTACGTCTATTTGAGAGAGGTGGTTAATGGACATTGCCAAACTCTCTCTTTTGACAACAGCTGTAGGAGTGTTGTCTATATTTGCAAAGAGTAACTGGTGTTTCATTGCCAGTTTATTGTTTATCTCTTCACTCCAAAAAGGTTCTAAGTCTCTATTTTCTAGTAAAGGTAAATTCATCATCTTCTTTACCTAGTAACTGTTTTTTGCACTATTGTCAATCGTATCCATAATAGATTCACTCTGTACATAATCACTCTCCTGTGTATAGTCTGAAACTACAGGAGGTGTTGGTTCATACACTTCATAATCATTTCCACTTGAGACCTCTACAGGTTTAGGAAGTGATTTAACAGGGTTTTCAAAATCATTATCATAACTTGACTGACCATTAAATGTACTATGTCTTCCGTTTGAAGGGTTTCCTACTCTTGCTTCTAATCTATCAAATACTATCTTGTTGTACTGTTGTTGAACAGCCTCTAGTTCATCTAAATGAGCGCGTAAAGAGGTTAAATCTGCACTCTTTTTAAGAATATATGGTGTGATATAAATAACCACATTGACCTTACTTGAGGAGTTACCGTTAGAGGTAAAAAGTCTTCCAATAATAGGGATATCACCTAAAATAGGTATCTTCGTTTGACTCTTTCCATCAGCACTTTTTATAAGTCCACCCAATATAATGGTCTCTGCATGATTAACAATAGCATTGGTTTTAACAGAACGCTTGGTTGTGGTTGGTCGGTCAGCAGTAGCACCCGAACCAGGAACAATATCTTCAATAGTGGTTTCAATTTCAAGTGAAACCTTATTGTTAGAAGAGAGTCTTGGTTTGACTTTCAAAGTAATACCAATATCTTCACGAGAGTAGTTGTTGAGTACATTTGATGAACCTTGTGTACTCTGTTGTGACTGAGTTAAAATTGACTGTGTTCTTCCCACATAGATACTTGCCTCTTTGTTGTTGGTTGACAATACAGAAGGCTTAGACAAAATTTGGGCTGCACCATTTTGCTTTAAAAGGTCAAGTTTTGCACCTAGAGAGAACACTTTACTTATACCAGAATCAAACTGAAAAGCTCTATCTGTTGTTGTATATCCACTATTACCATTTGTCCCTTCATGATAAGTTTCATTACTAAGAAATCCAAGAAGTGACTGCGAAATAGCCAAAGCAGGAGCCCCAGCATTTCCAGCCAAAGAGAAGAGACCATTTGAGGTAATGGCTCCCCCATTAAATCCATACTTAATACCTATATTTTCTGCCAAGTTGGTATTGACTTCCACAATTTTTGCCTGAATAAACACTTGTGATTTCTCTACATCAAGTAGTTTTACAGTCTCTAAAATATTCTGATACTGGTCTTCATTTGCCAACACAATCAAAGAGTTTCTCTCTACATCAGAAGCAATAACTGCTTTAGGTGCTGGTTTTCCATTACCTATAGAAGACGGAGCCATTCCTCCAGCTCCTGCAGGTGCTCCACCCATAGCCCTTGCAGGTGTGCCTCCTGATGAGATAGATCCTCTACCTGTTAACTGTGGTACAATTTTGCTTAAAATTTTCTCCATCTCTTCAACATTGGAGTTCATCAGAGGAATAACATGCATTCTTTGACTATCACCTCCACCAGGTAAATCAAGCTGTTGTATGTACTTTTCTAATCTTTTAACATTAGAACGCTTTCCAACTAAAATAATGGAGTTCCCATTTGAGTTTTGCATAACAGCTACTTTTTCACTCGGGATATCTTGAGAGAAAAGTGCTTTTGACATACTTTGAATATTGGGATAAACATCTTTAACACGTGCATTTTGTAAATAGACCACTTTACTTAGCTTTGCCTGTTTATTTTCTATCTTATCTATAAGTTTTTTAGCCGTTTTCAAGTTACGAGGGTAATCAGTAATGGTTAAAAGGTTGTTTTTCTTAAAAGAGACCACTTTAGCACTTTTGCTAAGAAGTGGTTTAATTTTAGTACGAATAACAGCTGAGTTCACATTTGAAAGTTGAAAAACCACTGTTTTCATGGTACCATCACCAGAGGTAACACTGGAAGAGACATCCAGTCCTTGACCTGGAGCTGTGGTTGACTTAACTACTTGATAATAATTTCCTTTTTTTACCAAAGTCATCTTCTTAGTTCCCAAAATAGCATTGGCTAAAGGAATAAGTTCACTCTTGTCAATAGGGGTATTGGAGACAAAGTTTATTTTACCTTTAATATCTCCATCTACTAAAATATTTTTTCCTGTGATTTTACCAACCATTTTAATAAAGTCACTAATGGTCAAATCTCTAAAGTTTACATCTACCTTTTCTGCCTGAGCTTGTACACTCAAAGCCAAAATCAAACCTAATGCCAGTTTACTTAATTTCATATTCTAACTCCTCTGTTGCACCATTTCTTTGAACGGTTAATGTTAAATTTTCTATATTATTTATATCTTTAAAAAAGCTCATGGCCGCACCGTAAGAGTTTAACTCTTCGCCATTTATTCCCATGAGAATATCACCTCGTTGAAGTCCTAGCTTTTCAAAATCACTGCCTCTTTTGACAAAGTTAATTTTAAATCCATTTATTTTACCAGAGATTTTATTTTCACTAATTCCTATATCTTTCCAAATCTTGTCTACATTTTTAGTATAAGAGGTTAATAGGTCTCTCTTGATATGCTTTACACCACCCTCTTCAACAATAGCATTATTTGGTTTTTTATCATTTGACGATACAGCCTTAGGTCTAGAACGTGACTTACCTGAATTTTTAATATTAATCAAAGAGAGTTTAAACTCTTTATCTCCTTTTGTAAACATTGCAAAGTTTGGACCAGCAGAGGTAAGGGTAAACCCATCTATCTTTTCACCTTTTCCAAGTACGGTTGTTTTAGAACCTTTTACTACAGTAACGACCAATGCATCAGAAGCATTATAGAGTGCTAAAAGCTTAATACCCCTCATGGAACTTACAACTGGTGCTTTTTTTCTAGTAGTATTTACAGGAGCAATAGAAGCAGCTGCATTGGTTAATTTTACTCTATAGTATAAAGCTTTTGCTTTTCCCTCTTGGGCATACTCTTCTCCTGAACTTGGCAATAAAAAGAGTGAAACTCCTAACCAGATAAGTTTTACTAAAACTATAATAGATAAAAAGAATATGGCTGTCGAAAAATATTTAGTATTAATAACTTGTTTCATAGTACCATCCTCCTGTTTTATCTTTTTTCAAAAACTTTTTAATTGCTTGTATATTTTTTGCTACAGGAAAATCGATATGAATTTGCTTCGCCTTTAGGGCTACTGTGCCTGATGCTGTACCAAAACTGCCCAAACCATCTATGGTTACATTTAGGGGATTGAGCAAAGAGTACTTAACATTTAGCTCATCTATGGCTTTGGGAGCCATAGCCCGTAGAGACTCATCTATATTTATATTTTCTACGTTTAAACTGTTATAAAAAAAGAAAATATTGAGTTGTAAGTCAGCTATATTTGCCATCTTAATACCCTTAACATAAACATCTGCATTTTTTATATTCAGACCAACCCATGTGTCTGTAACGGTCTCATTTGAGAGGACAATATCATTCTCTTTTAACTTCTTTTCTAATAGATAATAGAGTTCTTGCTTTGGTGCAAGAATCCACATAAGTACAAGAAAGAGTAAAAATCCACCTACTATTCGTTTTACCATTTGCATGTGAACTCCATAGAATATATATTTTTTGAACTCTCAGTAACCTGAAGTTTTATTATCTGAACAGGCATATTTATCAATTTATTATTTATTTTATTTAAATCATTTGCTGTAAGATTTACATAAGAGGCTACCAATTTTTTAGATTTTTTACTAAAAGATTTCACTTTAGAAGCATCTACAACTGTTTTTAAAGCTTTAACTTTGTTTGGCATACCTTTGCCATCCCATTGACTTTTATACTTATTAATAGCTGTTATCTCAGCTATCTGCTGTTGTATTTGTGCCTTATTCTCTTTTACATATGAACTGGCATTTAGCTTATAGAAAAAAGCAGCTATAGCAAAGAGTAGTGCTAAGAGTAAAATAATTTCATTTTTATAACGTTGAAGTGTCATTAAATTCATAGTTGAACCTCCACTTTCACATTAAGACCTGAACCTGATATTTTCATTTTTTTAGCTTTTCCATGCTCTTTAACCTGCTTACTAATGTTTGCGTTTTGTGTCATAATATCTGCAGAGACTATGTTTTTATCAATTGTCAGTGATTTAAGTTGACTTTTTGCTGATAAAAGCGTAGATATATCTTTTATCGCATCTCTCTTAGCACGTTCTATGGTATCAATTGGTTTATACTTATCTAAAATACTTGCTCTTAAAGCACTACTTCCATATTTTGGATTATCATCAATAAGCATCGTTAACTTAGCATCTTCATTGGCTATAGATGATTTTATACGCTGACCTTCTACGATAAATGTTGTACCTAAAAGTGCAAGAAGTGAACCTAAAACAATGGTCTCTTTTAATGAAACAAAAGAGTCAAGCGAATCCCCCATACTAACACCATTTTTAAGCTTTGGCTTGTCAATGTCCAGTGTAGAGTATGCTACTTCATCTCCCAATAAACGTTTAGGAACCATGGTTACGATACCATCAACACTTTGTAAAGCATGGTTGCCACTTAATAACAAGGGTGTAGACAACTCACTTTCAAGCTGTTGTGCAAAGTATATTTTGGAAACACGATGTTTCTCTATACCTACACTCTCTAAAAATTGGTCTATCTCTTCTATATTATATGCAAAAAAACACCATGCGTTATCACATTTATAGACATGATATTGATACGCTTTAGATGTATCTAAATAGTCATCAAACATTGACCCTGCTATCTGTTTTGCTTGATACGCAAACTTGATATCCAACTCTTCACGTAAAAAAGTATAAAACTGAGGTGTCAGTATAATCTCAACAGAGTTTTCTAATTTTACAGGTTCCATATTTTTATGGATTAATATTCTATTACTCTGCTTTGCCGTTAAATTCAAAATTGCCACTCCTTCCTTCAATGTAATCAAAATTCATTTTATATTGCCCATCTCTATAAGCATAGGTCTCTTCACAATGCATTGCATTGAGTGCTTGATTGGAATAGATTTTTTTATCTATAGGCTCCATTATAGAGTTGTCTTTCAAAAAACTCTCTAAAGTGGTTTCTCCCATTATCCAATCCTCTTTTACTGTCTCTATAGAAACTTCTTCAAAAGCAACTGAAATAAACTCAGGTGTTAAGTAGGCTCCATCTATTTTTGTTGTTTTATCTACTTTTACGAATGCAAAATAACGCTCCCATGGGATAGATAGTACCTTTGGATCATCAAATCGTAAACGATAGTCTGCAATAATCCTATCAAACTGACTTTTTGAGACAACTCCTTTTTTGCTTTGTATTCTAGGAGCATCATCTTCATTTTGTGACACTTTTCCTGTAACAGCTTTCATTATAAGTTTTTCAAGCTCATTTGGCTCTTCAATATCATAATTCTCCATTACAGAACTAAGTGTTTTACGTGCTAAGTTCATCTTTTTTGGTGATTTTGGAACAATAGATTGATCCAACCAAGAGATGGGTACACCCACCATCAATGGCTTACAACTCAAATTTAATCCAAACCCACTTTTTGCTTCGCTCAACATCAAAGGCATTGTATATATTAATTTTAATTTTTCACTGTTGTCCTTCCCTTGTGGGAAAAAACGTTTTAAAATATTTACTGTATTTTTTTGTAACAGATTCCCTTGTAAAATAGCCGATGTTGCTCCAGCATCTTTTTGCACTTTTTCCAAATAGGTAAACGATACAGCTATTATAGACATAATAGAAGCAATCACCATCAATGTAATAAAAAGTGCGATACCACGTTTTGTTTTATCCATAATAAAGCTCAATTCAAGTAAAATCAGCACTATTATAACCAACTTAAACTAAGGATTTTAAACATGACTAAAGAATTTGGACTAAAAAGCCATAAAACAACAACTTTAACTAAAAATAAAAATATTTTTTTAATTAATAAAGTCAATCAAAAACAGAATAAAATATCTTTAACAACAACAAAAAACGCTTTCTCACTGCTTGAGCTTTTGGTTGTTATTTTAATCTTAGGAATTTTAGCAGCAGCCGTAGTTCCTAGAGTTGTAGGAGCAGGAGACAAAGCAAAAGTAGACTTGGTTTGTGTCAATATGAAAGGTGCTGCAAATGCACTCAAAATGTTTAAACTTGACAATGGAATGTACCCAGATACAGAAGAAGGATTTGAAGCACTACAATCAAACCCAGACGCAGACAAATACTCAAATTACTCTTCAGCTGCTTACCTAGAACACCTTCCAAAAGACTCTTGGGGTTCAAAAATGGTCTATATTAAAACAGGTAATGCTTTTGATATCATCTCTTATGGTGCTGACAAACGTGAAGGTGGAACTGACGAATACGCTGATATTAAATATTCAGGATGTAACAAATAGAATGTCTACAACAACCCGTTCAGGATTTTCTCTTTTAGAACTTATTGTTGTTGTTATGATTGTCTCACTTGTTGGGTTTTTAGTTTTCTCTTCTGCCATTAAACAGCAAAAAAAAGTAGAAGTGCTAAACCCTTCTACGCTTCCTAGTACATTCAAAAAAACATTTAAAGGTCAAGGTGATGTTGAACTTTTCTGTGTTAAAAAATGTACTGAATGCTCTGTGATGCAAAAAGGAAAGATAAGCGCTTACGATGGTGGTATAAAATTTGGTAAAAATGTAGAGATTCATACACTAGATAATAATAACCACTTTGTACAACAAGAGGAACTGGGACGATTCAAAGATGAAAAAATAAGCTTTCGATTTCATCTTTACCCAAATGGTAGTACCACACAAATGGTTGTAGTAAATGACCAAGGCATCTACTTTCTTCCCAGCTATTTTGGCAAAGCTAAAAAAGTAGAAGATATGGATGAAGCCAAAGAGTTATGGATAAAGAGTAAGTATGATTTAAAAGACAGTAGCTCATTTTACTAAATAGAGGAATATAAATATATGAACAATAGAAAAAAAGCTTTTACACTTATAGAAGTTATTATGTCTGTTATTATCGTCTCAATCGTGGTAATGGGTGCACTACAATTACAAGAACAAAACAGTGACATGGCAACCTACCTCATGAAACGAGGAAATGCAGAACTTGACAACTCTCTTTTTTTAACCCAGAGGGTACAACGTTACGACAAAAGTAAAAAAAATGCCTATGATTTACTTGTAGATGAATTTCAAATCAAAGATGATGAAAGCCGTCAACTACTAAAAAAGATAGAGAAAAAAATCAACATTACAGAAGCAGTACCCATCCCTGTAGGAGCCACAGAAGACTCTTCTGCTCTTTTTACTTTTTACTCCAATGAAATTTTACTTAATGGAGAGTATCCTTCTAGATATTATACTTTTAAAGAATAGACTTCTTTCAAAACTCTAGTCAACTAAAATACTATCTATTAATGATTAAATATCTATTAATACTCTTCATGTATACTTACAACATTAAAACCTAAAGGGTGAACAATGACTGTAACCAAATACTCTGCCAATGGCAATGATTTTGTTATGATAATCAAAAAAAAGAAAAAAGACCGTTCTAAACTGGCTAAAAAACTGTGTCATCGTCAAAATGGTATAGGTGCTGATGGATTGGTGGTACTTATTCCTCATGAACAGTATGACTTTGAGTGGGAGTTTTATAACTCAGATGGAAGTCGTGCTACCATGTGTGGAAATGCCTCTCGTGCTGTAGCACACTTTGCCATGGAAAAAGGTATCTCTCAAGATGCTGAAGCAGAATTTTTAACGGGTGCTGGTGTTATACGAGCCAAAGTCAATGGTAATTATGTGGTCTCAGACATGACCAAGCCTGTAATCTTGAGTAAAGAGATAGATGAAGAGGGTGAGAGATGGTGGTTTATAGACACGGGTGTCCCTCACTTGGTTGCGTTACGTGACAACATAGAAGCGTTTGACCTAGAACAAGCAGCACGTCTACGCAACAAATATAACTGTAATGTTAACATCTGTAAAATTGAAGAAAATACACTTTATGTACGAACCTTTGAACGTGGTGTAGAAGATGAAACACTAGCTTGTGGTACAGGTATGGTTGCCTGTTTTATACGTGCCAATGGTGAAGATTTGGTCGATGATAATGTAAGAGTATTTCCTCGCTCAGGAGATGAACTCTATGTCAGTTTAGAAGATGAAACTTACAAGTTTGGTGGACAAGTAACCAAAACTTTTGTTGCCGAGACCATTGGCTAAATAATAAAAACACAGTTTTTTCACAATAGAGATATAAAATCTAAAAATCTAACAATATAAGGAAAATAGAAATGCAAAAAAAACTCATCGCACTCCTTGCGACATTAACACTAAGCTCATCTCTTCTTTTTGGACAAACACTAGTAACCGTAAATGGTCATAAAATTACAACAGATGTTATACCTCCTGGCTATGAGAAACTAAACGATACACAACGTGCCAATTTAATGGAGCAACTCATAAAAGAAGAAGTTCTTCATGAGGATTTATTAAAAAGTTCACTTGTTAAAAGTGCAGAATTCAAAAAGGCATTTAAACAACAAAAGAGTCTTGCTCAAAAGACATACAAAAAAAACACTGGTAAAAACTTAAACAAAGAACAGCTACGAAATATAAAAGGTGCTATTGCCATTGCTCTTTATCAACAAAAAGAGTTTAAAAAAGCAAAAGTAACCAAGAGTCAATTAAAAGAGTTCTACGATAATAATCCAGAAGCTTTTAACTTTCCTGATTCTATAGAGATAGCAGATATCATTGTACCTACCAAAGCAGAAGCAGACAAACTTCTAAAATCACTACAAGGTGCTACTAATTTAGATGAAGCGTTTCTGAAAGCTGCTCATGAAAGAAAACAAAACGGGTACATGGGTTGGTTTGGAAAAGGGAATGCTCCTGAAAATCTATTTAACAAAGCCTATAAATACAAAGTTAAACGTCTACTTAATGCAGCAGTAAAAACTGAACATGGATACAATGTGGTTTATCTTTTAAATAAAAAAGCTGCTGGAAAACTTACTTTTAACAAAGCAAAAAAGAAAATTGAGCAGGTAATTAAACAACAAGAAGTGATGAAAAAACTACAAAACAAAGTAGAAAACCTTTATGGACAAGCTGAAATAGTCTACTAACCTTAAAAAATATTTAATAAATATACTTATTTTTATATTTTAATGATATAATTATAAATATAATATTAATTTTAAAGGATAGTTTATGAAAACAACTTTTACAAAAGAAATAATCAATGAAGCTATAAAATATGGTTGTAAAACAGTAGGTGACTTAAATGAATTTATCCATGAACATAAGGTAGAGCAGTAAAAAGTGGGCAAAATACGGCTGTTGTCTATTTCATGGACTAAAGTCCATGCCCCTAAAACACTCAATATGTAAAAGTGTAACCTACTTATGAAGGATGCCCAAAATGCCCACCTTCTGTTTTAGAAGTTTATTTAAGCGTTGCCCTTCTTCTCTTCTCTATACTCTAAAAATGAGAGTAACAAAATAATAGCAACACCCACATCTATCATGACATCAGCATAGTTAAAGACAGCAAAATTAAATCCACAGTGCCATGCTACATAGTCAACCACACCTTCACGAATAAATCTATCGTATAGATTGCCTAAAGCTCCACCAATTATAAGCCCTAAGGGAAAAGCGTACTTTTTCACATACCCCTCATAAAAAATATAAAAAATTATTCCTGATATAAGTAGTAACTGTACCCACTTTAAATTATCTCCTAGCTCTAACAACATAGAGAAAGCTACACCACGGTTATAATACAACTCTAAATCAATACAAGAACCTTTTAATATGGTAGCATGTTCTACACTATTCACAGCTTCCATTGCCATAACTTTTAAATTTTGGTCAATAATAAAAGTACCAACCACCAATAAAATAAAAACAGTATATGCACGCATTAAGAGAGTGCCTTTTTGAAAAACTTAACTGTCTTATCCATCATAAGATGAAGAGCATGTTGGTCCTTACCCTCTAGTAAAATACGTAGTAGGTTTTCTGTTCCAGAATAACGCACTAAGTGACGCATACCAGCAGCTTCTATTTCGGCAAAAAGTTCTTCTACTCCAACTATCTCCTCTATAGCTATTTTATGTGAAATATTTAAATTAGCTTGTTCTTGGGGATAAAGGTCAAAAATATCAAAAGCTTCACTCGCTGTTTTATTTGTCTCTATCATATAAGCAAATGCTTGAAGAGCAGAGACCAGACCATCACCCGTTTTTGCATAATCAGAAAATATAACATGACCACTCTGCTCTCCACCAAAGTTTGAACCAACTCGGTTCATGACTTCAAGTACATGTTTATCACCCACATCAGAACGTTCTAAAACAAGACCATGTTGTGCTAAATAATCTTCAAGACCTTGGTTACTCATCACCGTTGCAACCACTTTGTCATTTGCCAATTTATTCTCATTTTTAAGATGAATTGCCAATGCACCTATAAGTTTGTCACCATCAACAATTTGTCCTATTTCATCAACAATAACGATTCTATCTGCATCACCATCTAAAGCAATTCCAATATCTGCACGTGTTTCAATAACTTTTTGAGCCAAAAGTTCAGGAGAAGTCGCACCACAATTGGTGTTTATATTAAATCCATTAGGAGTTGTTGCCATCTCTATTACATCTGCTCCAAGTTCACGAAGCACTGTTGGGGCTACTTTATAAGCTGCCCCATTGGCACAATCAACCACAACTCTTTTGCCGTATAGAGAGTATTTTTGGGGAAATGAATTTTTAATATGGACGATATATCGACCTATCACATCATCTATACGGACTGAACGCCCTATCTCTTTTTTTGTAACAAAAGCATTTTCTATACGCTCTATATCACTAAAAATCTCTTCAATATCCTTTTCACACTCTTTTGAAATTTTATTTCCCTCTGCACCAAAAAGTTTAATACCATTGTCATAAAAAGGATTATGTGATGCCGTTATCATAATACCAGCATCACAACGCATATTTTCTGTAATAAACGCTATAGCAGGAGTGGGCATAGGACCTATTTGAACCACATCAAAACCAACTGCTGTTAACCCTGATACCAGTGCATTTTCTATCATATAACCTGAACGTCGGGTATCCTTACCCACTAAAATTTTATTATATTTACTGGTTTTTTGTAAGTGTATTCCTGCTGCCAATGCAAAACGTATAACAGTCATTGCATTTAATTTTCCACCTGCCAAACCACGTACGCCATCTGTTCCAAACAGTTCCATTATCTTTCCTTGGAGTTTAATTAGATGAATTTTATCATAATATTATGATATATCTACCAATCCAAAGATGATAATAGTAAGGATTTCAGTAACAAGAGAAATAGTCACAACTTGTGATGTTAATTTGTATTCATTTCTTAATGCCATTGCTGTTGATACACCCATTGCTATTCCTGTAAATCCTGCTCTCATTACATACTCCTTAATATTTTTTAATAATTAATAACATTATAAAATATTTAATATTAATCTATACTTAATAATATTTAACATTTCATGTTAGATTTTTTAAAATTAGCCTCTATAAGTTAAAAAAGCTATAATACGCTCATTAAAAAATCATCTCCTATTACGTATTATAGGCGAATACAAAGGTTAATTTTGAGTGAAAACTTAATAGGTTATATTGATAACCAAGGACAAATTATAGATACACAGAGTGCAGGTGAAAACCCTGATGCAAAAGCGATTAAGTATGATAACTCTGCTGAATCACTAGAGATTGTTAGACACTCGACAGCACACTTAATGGCACAAGCCATTACTGAGCTTTATACCAATGCAAAATTCTTTGTAGGACCAAATGTAGATGAAGGTTTCTACTATGACTTTAGAGTAGATGAGAAGATTGGTGAGGAAGATTTAAAGAAAATCGAAAAAAAGATGAAAGAACTCATCAAGAAAAAGTATAAAATAGAGAAATACGAAATCACCAAAGCAGAAGCATTAGAAAAATTTGCTGCTGATGATTTAAAACAAGCTGTATTAACTAGAATACCTGATGAAGTAGTTTCTATATATAAACAAGGTGACTTTGAAGACCTCTGTCAAGGGCCTCACGTTCCTGCTCTTAGATTTCTTCATAACTTTAAACTGACACGTGTGGCAGGTGCTTACCTTGGTGGGGATGAGACAAAAGAGATGTTAACCCGTATTTATGGTATTGCATTTGCTGATAAAGAGTCACTAAAAGATTACATCAAAATGATGGAAGAGGCTAAAAAACGTGACCACCGAAAAATTGGGGCAGAGATGGAACTCTTTATGTTCAATGAAGAGAGTGGAGCAGGATTACCATTTTGGATGCCAAAAGGTTCACGTCTTCGTTACAAACTAGAAAACATCTTACACAAAGCTCACCGAAAAAGAGGGTATGAGCCTGTTCGTGGTCCAGAGATTTTAAAAGCTGACATGTGGAGAACCTCTGGTCACTACGCTTGTTATGGTGAAAACATGTATCTAACTACCATTGATGAGCAGGAGTATGGTGTAAAACCAATGAACTGTATTGGGCATATTCAGATTTTTAAACAGAGTGGAAAATCTTACCGTGATTTACCTCTGAAATATTATGAGTATGGTGTGGTTCACCGTCATGAGCAATCAGGTGCATTGCATGGTCTATTAAGAGTAAGAGAGTTTACTCAAGATGATGCACACATCTTCTGTACTCCTCAACAAATTGCTAATGAAGTCATCGACATTGTTGAGTTTGTTGACTCAGTCATGAAACTCTTTGGATTTGAGTACAGCATGGAGGTTGCAACCAAACCTGAAAAAGCCATTGGAGACGATGATGTTTGGGAATTGGCAACACAAGGGCTAAAAGATGCTCTTAATGAAAATAACCTTCCCTTTACTATTGATGAGGGTGGTGGTGCTTTCTATGGACCAAAAATCGACATTAAGATTACCGATGCCATTGGAAGAAAATGGCAGTGTGGAACGGTACAAGTTGACTTCAACCTGCCTGAGCGTTTTGAAGTAGAGTATGTGGGTGAAGACAATGAGCGTCATACACCTGTTATGATTCACCGTGCAATTTTGGGGTCATTTGAACGTTTTATTGGGATTTTAACTGAACATTATGCTGGAGAGTTCCCTCTATTTATTGCTCCAACACAGATTATCTTTGTACCAATTTCAGAGAGTCATGTAGCGTATGCAAAAGAGCTTAAAAATCAACTTATCGACCTTGACATTGACTGTGAAATCTTTGATAAAAATGATTCACTCAACAAAAGAGTACGAACAGCAGAGAAACAAAGAGTTCCTTACGTAGTCATTATAGGTGATGAAGAAGTTGAGAATAAAACAGTTGCAATAAGAAATCGACGAACAAAAGAGCAATATAATCTTTCTTTTGATGAATTTATGGTAGAATTAAGTCAACAACTAAATGAAGGTAAGATTTGAGTAGACAAAACAACAGAAACAACAGAGGAAGAAAGAAACCAGACGACACCGTAATGAACGATAAAATTCGTGACAGAGAACTTCGAGTTCTTGGTGATGATGGTGAACAATTTGGTATTATTTCTCGTGATGAAGCTTTACAACTTGCTGATGACAAAGGACTAGACTTAGTAATTATGTCACCTGATGCAAAACCACCTGTAGCCAAAATAATGGACTATGGTAAGTATAAGTATGAGCTAGAAAAGAAGAAAAAAGAGGCAAGAAAAAACCAAAAAACCATTGATGTAAAAGAAGTTAAATTTTCTTGTAAAATCGCTGATGGTGATATTGCCTATAAAGTTAAACATGCCAGAGAGTTTTTAGAAGCTGGAAAGCATGTAAAACTAAGAGTCTTCTTACGTGGTAGAGAAATGGCAAACCCTGAATGGGGTGTTGATGTTCTTAACCGTGTATGGCCAATGCTTGAAGATCTTGGTAATTTAGAACAAAATGCCAAACGTGATGGTCGTTATGTTAATATGTATGTAACACCAATTAAAAAATAACTATTTTACCCTTCATAACCATTTAGTCCTCGTTACTAAGTGGTTAACTTTCAATAATCTTTAATATCATAAGTAGTTTCATTCACTTTTTAGATACACTTTCATAGATAAATTTATAATCTATAAGGAAACACTTATGAAAAAAATAGTCGGTTCACTCGTTGCTGCCATTGCTCTTTGGTCTGGAACAACAGCATATGTTGGTAGTCAAATGAAAGAAAATATAGAACAGCACTTTAATAACATAAACAAGGTATATGCTGATAAAGGCATTCAATATAAAATTGATAGTTACAAAAAAACTTTTTTTGAATCTACTGCAAAAATAGAGCTAGAGGTTACTGACCCCTCAATATTAGCATTAATGCAAAAGTCTATTAAGCTACCACTTGTCATGGAGTATCATATAGAACATGGTCCCATATTTTTTAAAAATGGTATAGGTTTTGGAGCAGCAAAAGCTCATCAAGAAATATTGCTAAGTTCCCTACTTACAGATGAGGCAAAAACAGAGTTCTTAAAGTTGTTTAAAGATGATATTACGATTACAAGTGACATGATTATCTCTTTTTTAAAAAATGCCTCCTATACTGCTTCTACCAATGAAATTAAATTTAATAATGAGGGTAAAATTTTTGCGATGACTCCTTTACATATGAATGGAGAGATGGATATAGATACATTGAAGGGTAAAAATGATCTTAAAATTGCCTCTCTTGAATTTAAAGAAGAGGGTACTAACAATGGGTTAACCGTTAAAAATTTACTCATGAATGTAGATATAGATGAATTTGTAGAACAAAAGTTAATGATGGGAACCATTGACCTATCTATTGAAAAACTTAGTATAGAAGATGACACTAACCCCAAACTAAAAAATATTAATATTGCTACCAATATGCACATGACTAGCAAGAAAGACAGCCCCACAACATTCTCGACAAAACTTGATGGAAATATTGATTTTCAAGATACAAAACTTCCTCCTGAACTTCCTGATTTAAAAAATATTTCTCTCAAAATGGATATGCAAAAACTGGGTATAAAAGGGTGGCTTAAGTTTCAAGAAGCCAGTCAAGAGATGCAAAAGAAACAGTCTGAACTCTTTGCCAAAATGCGATCAAACTCTAACCCGGAAGATATGCAAAAAGTTATGGAAGAGTTTGGAACTCTACAAGAAGAGATGATAGGAAAGATAATTAATTCACTCAATACTCTTCTAGTTAAAGATGAAACACTCATAAATTATGGACTCAATATAGAAACAAAAGATAGTAAAAAAAGTAATGCTTCTATAGAAATAGGATATACAGGTGATATGAAATTTGAAGGTTCACTTCAGGAAATAGCCCTAAAAGCACAAAGTAAAGCACTAAATATGATTAGCCTAAATGTTGATTTAGGATTAGACTCCACACATATTAAAAACTTACCAAATGCTGAGGTATTAAAACAACAAATCCAAATGGGTGTAGCCCAAGGTTTCATAAAAGAAGAGAATGGAAAATATCTTTTAAAAGGTTACTACAAAAACCAAGAGCTAATAGTTAATGACAACAACTTAACAGCAACGGTCTTGCCACTACTCATGATGGCAACTCAAGGTGGAGGGATTTAAACCTCTACCAAAATTTAAGGCACTATCACAATAGGCGTATTCTTCTTGGTACGCTCCCAAACCTCATCCATATCATCATTACTCATAGCAATACACCCCTCTGTCCAATCAAGTAACATTGGCATCCAGTCACCAAGAGGGGAGAGAGACCAGTTAAGAGGTGTTCCATGAATCATAATCATACCCCCTGCACTTTTACCTGATTTTTTGGCATGGGCTTTATCTTTTGTATTGGGATATGAGAGATGAATGGATTTATAGTAAGCCTTACTTGTCTGTCTCCAATCTAAAGTATAAACTCCTTCAGGAGTTTTCATATCACCTTCAAACTCTTTAGCTCCATTAGGAATCTGACCCAAACTAATATGATATTTTTTATAAATCTCACCTTGTTGAGAGAGGTAGAGCATACGTGTAGATTTTTTGATTATTACCTTGTCTGCCATAAAAATCATATCGGCAAAAAGAGAAAGAGAGAAGAGAGAAAGTGTTAAAATAATACGAAAAAGCATGGCTACCCCTTAAAAGAATCTAATATTTCCTTTTTAATTCTATCATACTCCTGCTGAAGATGTTTCAAATCTTGTGAATTGTTAATAATATAAGTTCCTAAGTGTTTCTTTTCTTCTATATCTATTTGAGAGGCTATACGCTGTTGTGCCTCTTTTATACTCGAACCATCACGCTCCATTAAACGCTCCAACTGTTTATATCTAGGGGTATAAACAACAATGTTTTTTTCAATAGGATAACGTTTGCTCTCAAAAAAGAGTGGAATATCAATCAAATAAGGCTTTTTAAGTTTATCTTGTTCACTGGCTTGTTTTTTTATCTCTTCAAATATTAAAGGGTGTAAAAGTCCCTCTAAACGTAACTTCTCTTCTTTATTAGAAAAAATTAAACTTCCCAAAGCTTTTCTATCGACTCTTCCTTCTTTAATATAATTATCACCAAAAAGTTCTGCTATTTTCTCTTGATGTAACGCTAACATTTCATGAGCAACTTTATCGGCATCTATTACCGTAAATTCATCTGAAACAAAAAAATTAGCTACGGTACTTTTACCTGTAGCAATCCCACCTGTTAAGACTATAGCATATTTAAAATTTATCATAACTCCCTCTTTTTAAGAAATTGTATCAAAACAATATTTAAATACATCCATTGTTGTGTTATATTATATTTTATTTTATTTTGTTTTATAGTATTATAAGTTGTGATGTGATATTATTTTATATTCTATTTAATGCATTATTTAGAATATATAAAAAATAGGAATTGATAATGAAAAACATTAAAAGAGTAAGTTTAATTACTTTGTTTTGTATAAGTACAGTAACAAGTAGTTTTGCCCTTGAAAATGATAAAGAGTGTGTCGTAAACTACAAAAAGAACATTGTACACTTTGCAGATGAGCATGATCCTCATAATAGATTGATTACACTCAACTACAAAACTATGGAACTTTTAGATACTAGAGAGGTTGAAGGCTCACTTAATCATCACGCTGATGTTATGGGACCAGTAGATAAAGCGAATTATCTGATGATGGTAGCAAAGGGTTCAAATTTTGTAACCATAAGAGATATCAAATCAGGAAATTTTGTAAAGAAAATCCGTCTCCCATTTAGACCTCGCTCTGCTGATGCATATAATGAAAAATACAACTTAGTCCTTCTAAACTCAAGAGATAGACCTGCTGCAGTACTTATAGATGCCACTTCTCTTAAACTTGTAGGAAAAGCTGGATTCAATACAACCTGTAATAAACCTAATATTTTACCTCCATACGATGGCCTTTATGCCGATAATGATATACCTAATCTCAAGTGTAATACATATGACTTTGGTGGAGACCAAGTTTCAGGTCACCCTATCTGGATTGACTCTAAAACTTTTGCCATTTTAGATAGGTCAAATAGATTACTACACATTTATGGAATAAAAAAACATAAAAATCAATGGAAAACTCATTTAGTTCAAACATTAAAAACAGATACATCTTTACATCAGCTAATACCTAAAAATAAAGGTAGATATAATCATACATTCTATGGAAGTACAGAGAGTACTGGAGATAGAGAAAAGATAGCTGGTGTTTATAAATATAGAAAAATAGGTTCAAGACTTATTAAAATCAAATTTAAAAAACTAGTTTATTATAGTCATAATTTTGCATCTGATAATAATGATATTCAAGAGAATAGACTATTCCCAAGATTGCCAATATTCCAACCATCTCAAGGTAGAACTAAAATAGAAGGTATCAATGGACACAATCTATTTATAACACCAGATAGAAGATATCTTTATGCCCCTGTAGGAGCAACTTTTGTTAATGGTAAACTTGCACCAGGTGGTGTATTTGTGCTTAACTCATTTAGCATGAGGGTTGTTAACTTTATAAAAACAGGTTATGGTGCTGGTCATGTTGCTTTTTCAAAACAAAAAGGAATAGCTATAGTAACTAATCATAAAGATAAATTTGTTACAGCTATTAATTATAAAAAACACAAATTTATTAAAAATATTCCATTAAATTTCCCAAATGAAGATATTACTTCAATTACTACATCACATTCACAATATATAGATGAAAGTGGTAACTACTACTACAACTTTTGGACAGATGGTGGGCAATTCTTCCGTGTTGACTTAAATAAATTAGTAGTCGATAAATCTGTTAGAACAGGAGGTGTACCAATTCAAGGAAATTTCTATCCAAACATTGCAGTTAACTGTAACATCCCTGCACCTGCAAAAGAAGATGGATACGATGAAATATTCTCAAATACTCAAACAGATACAGCTCAAGAAGATGGAAACAGTGATAGACATAACAATTATGATGGACTAACAAACTCTGAATATATAAGAAGAATGAGAGAGCTTATAAAATAAAAAAAGAGCTACAGCTTGTAGCTCTTTTTTTTGATAAAAGACATCAATCAAATTTATTTTTATTATCATCATAAAAAGAGTATACTTTCAACAATTTTATAAAAAGGATTGTTATGGCATTTTCACCAGAAAAACGTGCAGGTACTCTTAGTGGTATCATCTTTGTTGCTATCTTTGCTGCTGCTGCTACTTTTATTGCAGGTTTAGCTCCTATCCATAAGTTGGGTCTTTCCCCTCTTGTTATTGGTATTGTAATGGGTATTTTTTATGCCAATACTCTACACAACAAACTACCAACTGCTTGGGAGAGTGGAATTACATTTTCAGGTAAAAAGATTTTACGTTTTGCCATTGTTCTTTATGGTTTTAGAATTACATTCCAACAAATCATGGAAGTTGGCGTTGAAGGATTTTTAGTTTCACTAATTATGCTCTCAACTACTTTTGTACTTGGTACATGGTTAGGAAGTAAAATCTTTGGTATGGAAAAAGATACCTCTATGTTAACTGCAGCTGGAGCTGCCGTTTGTGGTGCTGCTGCTGTTTTAGCAACAGAGCCTGTACTTAAAGCTGAAGAGCATAAAACAGCCATTGCTGTCTCTATGGTGGTTCTTTTTGGTACCATCTCAATGTTCTTGTACCCTGTACTCTACACAACCATTATTGAACATGCAACTGGTTTTCTTCACATGTCACCTCGTGAGTTTGGTATCTATGTTGGTGGAACCATTCATGAAGTTGCGCAAGTTGTTGCTGTTCCAGCTTCTGTACCCAATGCACCTGTAGAAATGGCAAACTCAGCTGTTATCGTTAAGATGACCAGAGTTATTATGATTGCACCTATGCTTATAGTTCTTGGTCTCTACCTTAGTTATCAAGCTAAAAAAGAGGGTGGAGAAGGTGCCGATGTGAAGTTGGTCATTCCTTGGTTTGCTGTTTACTTTATTGGGGTGGCTGCTTTTAATTCATTTCACTTAGTACCTGAAAGTATTGTTAGCAATATTAACATTGTTGATACCTTCTTGCTTACCATGGCAATGACAGCACTTGGTATGGGTACACGTTTTGCCAAATTTAAAGGTTTAGGATTGGCTCCTGTCTATACGGCATTAGGAATGTTTATTTGGTTAGTAGTCGGTGGATTTGTAATTACTAAGCTTATTTGTCAAGTTTTTTAATATATAAATTAATATTAACTGTTTTTATTAAAATAATTTAAAAAAATAAGGTTTAATAAAGATTCTCTTTGTTAAACTGTCCTTAGTTAAGAAGATACTTGATTTTTAAATCGAAATAACCCTTATAATTCTCCCAAATCATAAAAAACTTTTCAAAGGTATCTTCTTAACGAATAAGATACCTTCCCTTGTTTTTAAATCTCACATACAGTATAATAATTGAACTTAAATTTTTAAGGATATACTGATGACAAACCTCTATGAAAAAATTGGACTCTTTTACCTCGGTCGAGACATCGACAAAACCACGCAAAAACCTAGTGAAACACTCACTCTACTAAAAAATAAAAACTTTACAACCCATGCTGCCATCATAGGTATGACAGGTTCTGGTAAAACTGGTTTGGGTATTGGTCTCATAGAAGAGGCTGCCATAGACAATATTCCTTCCATTCTTATCGACCCAAAGGGAGACATGGGAAACCTGCTTTTAACTGACCCTACTTTCAACCCAAAAAACTTTGAACCTTGGGTAGAAGATGAAGCAAGAAGTAAAGAGAAAGATGTTGCTACCTATGCAGCAGATATTGCAACCATGTGGGAGCAGGGCATAGAACGTGACTTTCAAGACAGAAGTCGTGTAGCCAAACTTCATGCCGTAGAGAAGAGCATCTATACCCCTGGGAGTTCTTCTGGTATCTCTGTAAATATTTTAGGTTCACTTGAAGCACCTCCAGCTGAAGTTTTAAACGACTCTGACACCTTTGCCTCCTACTTAAAAAGTACCGTGTCTTCTCTTCTTTCATTGGTCAAAATAGAGGCAGACCCTGTAAGCTCGAAAGAGTACCTACTCATTGCACAAATACTGGCAAACAAATGGATGGCAGGGAAAAGTATCTCTTTAGAAGCACTGATAGGCGATATTATCTCTCCTTCATTTGACAAAATAGGTGTTTTACCTTTGGAGGCTTTTTACCCTCAAGATAAGCGTTTTACATTGGCTACTAAGTTCAACTCTATTATTGCTTCTCCTACATTTTCATCATGGCTACAAGGTGAAGACTTGGACATTCAAAAGCTACTTTACGATGAAAATGGTAAAGCAAAAGTAGCCATATTCTCCATTGCTCATCTCTCTGATGCCGAACGTATGTTTTTTGTAACACTCTTACTTAATAAATACATCGCATGGATGAGAAGACAGTCAGGAACATCGGCACTTAAAGCCCTACTCTATATGGATGAGATTTACGGTTACTTCCCACCAAGTAAAAACCCACCATCAAAAGAACCTATGCTTCTACTTCTTAAACAAGCTCGTGCCTTTGGTGTGGGTATCATACTCAGTACACAAAACCCTGTTGACTTGGACTACAAGGGGCTTTCAAACATTGGTACATGGTTTATTGGTCGTCTACAAACAGCACAAGATATTGAGCGTGTTATCGACGGTCTAGGTGGTAAAGTTGGGGCTTCTTACTCTAAATCAGAAATCAAAGACCTACTTGCCAACCTACAAAAACGTACATTCTTCCTAAAGTCTGCTCACCTTGATGACATACGCGTCTTCTCTACGCGTTGGGTAATGTCTTACCTAAAAGGTCCTCTAAAAGCTACTGAAATCTCAAAACTTATGGCTGCTAAAAAATCTGCTACACCTCAAACACTTATGAGTAAAACTGTCAAAGAGGATGGTTTTGAAAGCTTTGTAAATATTGACAAAAGCATCGACCAAAAATTTGCCATGGACGTTACAGGTCAAAACAACTTTAGAGCCACCCTACAAGGAAAGGTAGAGCTTCACTACTTTAACGCCTCTAAAGGTATTGATGAAAATGAAACTCTCTGTCTAAACCTTGAACTTTATGAAGATGAGAAGTTAGACTGGAACAATGCCCAAAATATGGATGAGTGTCCACAATTTTCCGACTCAGAACCAAGTAATGCTTCATTTGCTCCTTTAAGTAATGATATAGCTATGGATAAAGATTTAAAAAAGAGCAAAAAATCATTAATTGATTGGGTATATAGAACCAAACGTTTAAAGACTTTTAGATGTACCTCACCACGTCTCTCATCTCTGCCTTATGAGAGTTTGGGTGATTTTAAAGTACGCATAAAAGACCAACTAGATGACAAGAAAGAGCAAGAGATAGATAAGCTTCAAGAGCGTTATGAAAAGAAAGAAAAAACCCTTCTAAAACGCCTACAAAGAGCCCAAGACAAAGTAGCGAAAGAAGAAGCCGATGCAAGTAAGTCTATGGTTGATACAGGTATTGCTATTTTAGGAGCCTTGTTCGGTCGAACATCAACAGCCAAACTTGGTCATGCCTTTTCCCGTGGAAGTCGTGCCTACAAAGAGCGTGGAGACATAGGAAGAGCCGAAGAAGCACTAGCCGAACTACACGAGGAGATAGAACTTTTAGCAGAAGAGTTAGAAGATAAAATAGATGAACTCTCTTTAAAATACGATGTAGAGAATGTGACCATTCAAGAGTCAAACATGAAACCAAGAAAAAGTGACATTCATGTCGATGAACTCTCTTTGGTTTGGGTGGTTTAAAACTTCTCCTGTATAATATTTATAGATAAATAATACTACAGGAAACAATATGAATTTACGAATAACACTACTAACTACCATTCTACTCTTCACGGCTTGTGGGGGTGGAGGTAGTTCAAGCTCTAAATATAAAGACAGTAAAATGAGTTGCCAACCTACAACAAGTGTAAACATTTTTTCTAAGACAGATATAGAGACTTTTTCCATAAATAACCCTATAAACGAACCAAAAATTTTACTAGCAAACAATCCAACTTTTTCTACCACACCTTTAGCCTTTGACAAAAAAGGTATTTATGAACTTTTTCAAACAGAGTACTACTGGGCAGATGAAACAGTCAAAAATTTTGACTACTCCAACTACACTTCACCTCAAGCACTTATTGATGACCTAAAAAACAGTAAAGATAGATGGAGTTTTGCTATGACCAAAGAAGATTATGGAAACCTTACTTCTCAAAAATCTGGTGGTTTTGGTTTTTCCTGTCAAGATGTAACCACTGGATGTCATGTTACCTATGTAAGAATAGACTCACCTGCTGACAAAATTGGTCTTAAACGCTCCGATGTTATTACTAAAATTAATGGAAAAAAAGCTACGCATGACGCTATATATAAAACAGGTAAAGAGTTAGAAAAAATTGCAACCTTTACAGTTAAGCGTAAAAACACCAATGAAACGTGTACTGGTTCAGTAACTCCTCGTGACTATACCTATAAAGTTGCCAAAGGAGAAGTTATTCACTCCCCTAAAAATGAAAAAGTTGGATACTTTCGCCTAGACTCATTTATGGGTGCAGAGAACATCGTAACTCAAATAGATGATGCCTTTGACAACTTTAAAAAAGAGAACATTAAAAAACTGGTTATTGACCTTCGCTACAATGGTGGTGGTTCAGTTACAGTTGCCTCTAAACTCTTAGACAAACTTAGCACTACCCAAAGCGAAAATGAACAATTTACTTTGGCATGGAATGATGACTACAAAAAGAACAATGAAACATACCGTTTTGAAAAAGATAGTAACTCATTAGATTTAGAGCAGATTCTCTTTCTAACCACACGTGGTACTGCTTCTGCTTCTGAACTTGTTATATCTGCTATGAAACCTTACCTTAGTGAAGACAATGTTGTAATCATCGGTGACAGAACACATGGTAAACCTGTAGGTATGGGTGGAAAAACCGATGCAAACTACTACTACTTTCTCATAAACTTTGTAGTCAAAAACTCTCTTGGCTTTTATGATTACTTTGAAGGCTTTCCAACCACTTCAGGCTGTACCATAGATGACGACCCATTCCATGAAATGGGTGACAAAAATGAGGGCATGTTAAAAGCTGCACTACATTATGTTGACACAGGAAGTTGTCAATAAGTTTTACACTTCACATATTGAGTGTTTTAGGAGCATGGACTTTAGTCCATGGAATAGATAACAGCGACTACCCCTCAGAAATACCCTTGGAGTGAAAGTCACTGCCCCCAGTATATCAATACCGACCCATTTCTAAACAATAGTCGGAGCAAAAGCCTTAGTACTTATGCTAACTTTTTCTCCAACTTTTAACCCTTTGGCTTCCATGGGTGAGAGTACCACTTCTACGAGTTGCTGACCAATCGCTACGATAGCCACAAACATAACATCTACTTTTATAAGTTCAAGCAACTCCCCCTCAAAAGAGAACTTTTGAGAACCATTTGTTTTTAACAACACCTCTTTAGGCAGACCATCATCTATAACTCTTCCTTGCTCTAAAACCAGCACACGAGAAGCCAAACGATAAATCTCCGAGGGGTCATGACTCACCATAATGGTGGTGGTTCCAAACTCTTTATGAAGCAGGAGTATCTCATTTTGAAGTTTGCTACGCATAGCAGGGTCAAGAGCAGAGAGAGGTTCGTCCATCAGTAGCAATTTAGGTCGGTTCATTAAGGCTCTACAAAGGCTCACACGCTGTTTTTGCCCTCCACTTAGTGTGTTAGGTCGTCGCTTGGCTAATTGGCTCAATTCGGTCACTTCTAGTAGCCGTTTTG
>JALUMR010000076.1 GCA_027055805.1 Campylobacteraceae bacterium | reverse complement strand
TATTTTGCAAAAGAGAGATTTTAAGCCTTTCAGCGAAAGTTTATTTTATGCCAACATGATTAATGGTGCGTTGCCCTAAAGGATACATTTCAATAAAAACAGCACCCTACGATTCAAAAATAAAGAGAAAACAACCAAGAAAAGAAGCTTAAACCTACTTCTTCCCTTCACCCTCACCCGTAACCACAGAAAAAGAAAGCTCAGCTATCTCTTTATGTTTTTTTATAAAACTGTTAAGTTCGTCCAGTGTCATAGCTTCTATTTTTTTCAAATCTTCTGCCGATGAACCCAATGGTCGCTCTGCGTAATACTCTTGGAAAGCTCGTCCAAGACGTTGAGATAGGGTCTCATTTCTAAGAGGCTCTGAACCTAGTAAGAACTGTTGAGCAGAGGTTAGCTCTTCTTGGGTTACCCCTTTGTCTAAAAAGAGTTGCACTACATCTTTTACAGCTTTTACTGCTTCATCACCTGACTCTACTTTGGTCTGTAGATAACCAGAGAAGTATGAGTGTGTTTTGTTGATATTAAAACGACTGTAGACAGAGTAAACCAAACCTTTTTTAACTCTTATCTCTTCCATTAGGCGTGAACCAAAACCAGAGCTACCTAAAATAAACGATGCCACTTGGCTAAGGTAACGCTCTTTTGAGTCATAGGGTACATCTAAAGGGGCTCCAAAATAGACATAAGCTTGTTCACTTTTTACTATGCTTTTTTTTATCTGCTTCGTTCCTACTGCTTTCATAGGTTTTATATCTTTACTTTTTACATGAGGGAGTTCTAAAAGTACTTGCCCTGCTAACTTAAATGCCTCTGCTATACTAATATCACCACCCATAACCACAATGGCATTTTCTAAACCTAAATGTTCAGCAATATCTTTTTTAATATCTGCTAACTCAATAGCGTTAACACTCTCTACCGTTCCTAAACTGGCTTTTGCCAAAGGGGTGTTTGGGAAAATCATAGATTTCATTTTTAAAGATGATATATAGTCAAAATCACTCTCTTTTCTTTTTAGAGAGCCTATGGTTTGTGTCTTTATTTTCTTTAATGTTTCATCACTATAGTTGGGGTCTGTTAAAAGCTCTTTTAGTAACGCTATACCTTTTGGAAACTCGCTCTTTAAAGAGCCAAGCTCTATGACAAAGGTCTCTTTTCCAGCATGTGCTGAAAGCCCTATGGCTCTGCTCTCTAACTTTGTAGAGAACCCTGCACTTCTATCTTTTTTAGTTCCCTCATTTAAAAGTTTAGATGTTAACTTGACTAAACCATCTTTAGTGTCAGTGAGTGAACCAGAGTTTTTAAATATGAGTTGCATTGAAATAATAGGTAAGTTTTTATCCTCTTCAAATATAAAGGGGACTTTTACATTATCTATTTTTATGGGGTTGACGGTTGCACTCATTAATATTCCTTGTATTGTTATTAGTAAAATTATTATTTTTTTCATCGTTTAAAATCTCTCCAAAATATCATAAGCTGTATTACGCTTTGCAGGGTTTTCACCTATGTCACGAATAAGCTCTATCATCTCTTCTTGGTTCATAGAGTTGGCAGCTCCTGCTGCTGATACCACATTCTCTTCCATCATGGTTGAGCCTAAATCATTGGCTCCAAATTTTAGTGCCATTTGCCCAATGTAGCTACCTTGTGTAACCCAAGAGCTTTGAATGTTGGGAACATTGTCTAAAAAAAGCCGTGCTACGGCTAAGTAACGTAAGTACTGATTTGGCGTTGTCTTAGAAATGGTAGGAAGCTCACGTTTAAGTTGTGTATGGTCACTTTGATAACTCCACATAATAAAGGCTCTAAACCCACCTGTTTCGTCTTGAAGTCTACGAACATGGTCAAAGTGCTCTACTATCTCACGTGTGGTCTCAACTGTTCCATACATCATGGTAGCAGTTGATTTTACACCCAATTTATGAGCTTGTCTATGTACCTCTAACCAGTTATCTTTGTCATGTTTTTTAGGAGCGATAATGTCTCGAACCCTGTCCGAGAGTATCTCAGCACCAGCCCCAGGAATAGAGCTTAAACCTTTGGCTTGTAAACGAGACAATACCTCTGAAATAGAGATATGTGAACGATTCGCAATATAGTCAATCTCAATAGAAGAGAAACCATGAATGGTCACTTGTGGGTACTTTTTAGAGATATGTTCTACCAAGTCCTCATACCACTCAATCTGAAGTTTTGGGTGAACCCCACCTTGAAAGAGAATCTGTGTTCCACCAATGGCAATGAGTTCATCTATCTTCTCATCTATCTCATCAAATGTCAATATGTAAGCATCTTCTTTTTTTTCATGAGTATAAAAGGCACAAAATTTACAATCAACCCAACAGATGTTGGTGTAGTTTATGTTTCGGTCAACCACAAAGGTCGTTACCCCTTTTGGGTGTAACTTCTTTTTCATCTCGGTTGCCATACGTCCAAGTGTTTTTAAGTCTGCATTTTCTATGAGGTCAATAGCTTCATCTACAGTCATTCGTTTGTTATTTAAGGCACTCATTTTTATCCTTATTATATAATTTGTGATTATACTATGCTTTGATTAAAATCTTTAGATTTCGGACGATGAATCGACTCTACGTTCCATTTATCTCTTTTAAATACCAATAGTAAATGTTATACCCATACCCAGCAGAAAAAAATCCATCTTCA
>JALUMR010000075.1 GCA_027055805.1 Campylobacteraceae bacterium | reverse complement strand
AACCGTTATACCACTCTTTTAATTTCTTTAAATCGACACCCTCTAAGTAGGGTAAAATAGTGGTCTCTATGTCCTTTTGTGTATAGCCACAGACATTACCATATTTAGGTAACATACTTATATCTTTGAGATTATTAAGTCCACTAAAAATACTCGCCTTGGTAAACTTACTAACCCCTGTTAAAAAGGCAAATTTGATGTATCGGTCGTTGTCTTTCATGATGACATAGAGGCTTTTAAGTATCTCTCGATTAGCTTTTGCTACCTCCATATGGTCAAGATTATCAAGAATGGGTTTATCGTACTCATCTATTAAAATGACTACTGGTTTTTGATATTTTTCATAGGCTTTACGAATTAACTCTTCAAAACATGAATCAAACTGTTCTGTTTTATCACAAATTATTCCCAATCTTTTTTGATTATATAGAAGTGTATCTTCTAATCTATTTTTAACCATTGATGGTGTTCGTAACTCTCCACCCCAATTTATCTTTATAACAGGATATTTATCGTCAAAATCCCACTTATCATCAATATACAAACCCTTAAAAAGTTTTCTGTTCCCCTCAAATATCTCTTGAAGCGTATCAATAAAAAGTGACTTTCCAAAACGGCGTGGGCGTGAGAGAAAGGCGTATTGATAATGTGTTATAAGTTCATAAGCCTCTTTGGTTTTGTCGATATAAAGATAGTCTTGCTCAATTATTTTACTAAAGGTACTAATGCCGATGGGTAGTTTTTTTAGATTCTTTTTCATGGTTCGATTATATCATATTGGGCTTATAATTTTTCGCTAAACCCTCTCCCATTATGAGCTAACCTATACTTCTCCAAATACCACTCAACCGTCTTAACAATCCCAGAGTCAAAATCATCATCGGCTAACCAGCCAAGTTCTGTCTCTAGTTTGGTGGCATCTATGGCATAACGTCGGTCATGCCCTGCTCTGTCTTCTACAAAGGTAATGAGTTCTTTATAACTTTTGTCTGCTGGAACCTTTTGGTCTAAAATAGTACAGATGGTATCAACTATTTGTAGGTTCGTTCTTTCGTTTCTTCCACCTATGTTATAGATATTGGCTTCTTTACCTGTATGGTAAACCAAGTCTATGGCTTTACAATGGTCGAGTACATAGAGCCAGTCACGAATATTTTTTCCATCACCATAAATAGGAATAGGCTCATGGGCTAATGCTTTTCGTATGATGGTTGGTATTAGTTTCTCATCATGCTGTTTTGGTCCATAGTTGTTTGAACAGTTGGTTATAAGCGTGTTGAGTCCATAGGTCTCTTGGTAGCTTCTTACTACCATATCTGAACTCGCTTTACTAGCAGAGTATGGAGAGTTTGGAGCATAGGGGGTCTCTTCGGTGAAGAGGTCAGTTTCGTTTAGTGAACCATAGACTTCATCGGTACTTATATGGTGAAATCTGCACCCTTTATAGTTCTCTTTATAAGTAAATGGTTTTTCCATCCACTGTTTATAAGCTACATCAAGAAGTGTAAATGTTCCTGTGACATTGGTCTCTATGAAGACTCCTGGATTTTTAATGGAATTATCTACATGTGACTCAGCAGCAAAGTGAATTACCCCTTCTATGTTATGTTTTTCAAAGATATACTCTACAAGCTCACGATTACAGATATTGCCTTTTATGAAGGTATAACGACTGTTGCTCTCTACCTCTTTTAAGTTCTCTAAGTCACCTGCATACGTTAATAAATCTAAATTTATAATGTTATAGTTTGGATACTTTTCTAAAAAATAAGGTACAAAGTTTGAACCTATGAACCCTGCACAGCCTGTTACCAAGATATTTTTACTGCTCATAATAGTCTACTCCATATTCAAATAAGTCATCTGTTTCATTTAGCAGAGGTTGATTTTTATCTTTATCTGAGAGATTGAGTATATCACTTTTTAAAATCCAGTCAATACCCAATGCTTCATCATTAAAAGATATACCTCTATCATTTTGAGGACTGTAGTAGTTGTCTACTTTATAGGCAAAAATGGTATCTTCTTCTAAAACTACAAAACCATGAGCAAAACCTCTAGGAACAAAGAGTTGTCTCTTGTTCTCAGCAGAGAGTTCTACTGAGACATGTTGTCCAAAGGTTGGGCTACCTTTTCTAATATCGACAGCCACATCAAGAACGCATCCTTGAATAACACGTACCAGTTTTGTTTGTGCATAAGGTGCTAATTGGTAATGTAACCCACGCAAAACACCTTTAGTGCTTTTCGACTCGTTGTCTTGACAAAAGTTTACTCTATAACCTAAGAACTCTTCTAGTTTATCTTGACGAAAAGTCTCTGTAAAATAGCCTCGACTGTCCCCATGTACTTTAGGTTCTATAACAATTACATCTTCAATATCTGTAGGTATTAATTTCATTAACCCTCCTTAATAATAGCATCGAGTTTGGATTCATTGGCTCGACGAATCATATATTGACCATATTGGTTTTTCTTTAATGGCTCTGCCAATCTTAAAAGCTGCTCTTTTGATATATAACCTTTATCAAAGGCTATCTCCTCTAAACAAGCTATTTTAAGACCTTGTCTCTTCTCAATAACCTGAATAAACTGACTCGCTTCAAGTAAAGATTCATGAGTTCCTGTGTCAAGCCAAGCGTAACCTCTTCCCATCAACTCTACCATTAAACGCTCTTCTTTTAAATAGTCTTGATTTAAAGTGGTAATCTCTAACTCACCTCTATCACTGGGTTTTACCATTTTTGCTTTTTGGA
>JALUMR010000074.1 GCA_027055805.1 Campylobacteraceae bacterium | reverse complement strand
TTTTGAAACCGTAGATGAAGTATTTATTCCCAAACTCGGAGCTGAATTTAAAGAGAGAAGTGAAATAATAGCAGGAAACTTCATGCGAAACTTGGGTGTACCTTTTAACTAAAGTGTTACATTTAATCAACTACCCCGACCCGAGGGTACGGAGTATGACGTTGATACAAATTTTTTAGAGAGACGAAACTCTCGAAAAATTATTTCAAGAGCATAAGGTTTCGCCCCATAGGGGACGGGGAATTATTCCCGAAGAGATTAAAAATTTTGTAGGGTGGGTCACACCCACCGTTAAATAGAATTAGTGTAGAGGGAAGTTTCGCCGAAAGGGTTAACGGTGATTTTGATATAATGTGTTATAATAATTAAAAAAGGTAAAGCAATGCAAGAGAGTCTATTTCAAAATATAACTACAAAACTTCAAAATGCTTATAATCCTTTATCTCTTTACATATTTGGCTCTTATGCATGGGGAACACCCAACAAAGATAGCGATTTAGATTTACTTATAGTAGTTGACCATAGCAACGAAAAACCTTATAAACGAGCCATAAAAGGTATTAGGGCTTTAAGAGGTATGGGGATAGCTAAAGATATTTTGGTCTATACCAAAGAGGAGTTTAATACGCTCTCTAAAGAGGGGATTCGGCTTATATGATGGGGTATGAAGCATGGCTACATAAAGCCAATAATGATTTAAAATCTTCCTTGAAACTTTTAGAGGGCGATGACCCAATTATGGATACGGCTATTTATCATACTCAACAGTGTGCTGAAAAAGCTTTAAAGGGGTATTTGGCTTTTAAAAGAGAACCTCTAAAAAAGACTCATGATATTGAATTTGAGAAGCTTTATGACTGTTCTGAAAACTTAACTGATTATGATGAAGTTTATGAGGCTGTTGGTATGGCTAAAGAGATTTTAGAGTTTGTTGAAAAGAAGATAGAGGGTTAATAGTTTTGGAATTATTTTATTTATGGGTTGAAGATTCCAAAAATATAAAAGATATTTTAAAAAAGTTAAGATTAGTATGAAAGCTTCTGTAGGGTGTAGTCCCCGACTACACCGTTTTAATGTATGCCCATTTGGTTTTGTCGGTGTAGTCAGGGGACTACACCCTACAAACTTTTATTTTATGCGAATTTTATTAAGAAAGGAACAAGGGCGAAGCACTGTAGGTCGGGTTGCCCTCATCCCGACATCTATTTATATTACCAATAAATTTTATCGTTCAATAGAAACTTTGTATGCTGATGTTTCTTGTTTGTATGAGCTTTTTATTTATGCCTATTTACGTCGGGAAGAGGACATCCCGACCTACGGGTTTTTGAGCCTTTCGGCGAGATTTTATTTTATGCAAATTTTGATTAATGGTGCGATGGCAATCGCACCCTACCCTACCAACACAAGCACCCTTTCGGAGAAAACAACATGAAAAGCATAACACAAAAACTAGACCTAGACCAACATATAGAGACCTTTAAAAATTTCTATGCTCGTGATAAAGCCATTGAGATGATGGGCGATATTAATCAGCACTTTAAGTATATTTCAGCTCTCTCTACGGTGGAGTTTCCTGCTATGAAAGAGGTTCCTAACCTTGATGAGCAACTTAACCGTATAAAAAAACAAGGCATTCTTTCTTTAGCTGAGATTTATGCTTTTGTTCAGATGGTGGAGTATTTCAATGCACTCAAAGCCTCTTCATTACCTGAACCTCTGAACAAATGGATACGTGAGATTGATGTGCATGAAGACATTGCTAACATCATCTTGTACTTTACCTCTGAGGGGAACATTAACCCTGAGCGTGAACCTGAGCTTTATGAGATTGAAAAAGCTTTAAAACAAAATAAGTCTGAACTCAAAGACAAGCTTTACCGTTTGGCTCACTCCTCGACGCTTAAAGATTATTTGGTAGATACTCAAGTACACTTTTTAAATGGGGAAGAGACGCTTTTGGTGCGTGGTGGTTTTAACAAAGTGCTAAAAGCCTCGGTTGTTGGGCGTACTGCTGGTGGGTTTTTCTACATATTGCCTCAGTCCATCTCTCACTTAAAAGAGAAAGAGTCTGTGCTTTTGAGCCGTAAAGAAGAGGTTGTTTATCGTTATTGTCAAAACTTCTCAGCAACTTTACATAAGCATTACTTGTTTATGAGGTTTATAAACCGTGAGTATGACAAGTTTGACCACTACCAAGCTCGTGTACTTTTTGCACGTGCTTATGACTTTAACTTTATACTTCCATCGAAACGAAAAGTGGTAAACTTAGCAGGTTTTTGTCACCCTGCCATAGAGAACCCAAAACCTGTAAACATAGCACTTGAAAAGTCTGTTATGTTGGTAACTGGGGTCAATGCAGGAGGTAAGACCATGTTACTTAAGTCCCTACTCTCTGCTGTTTATATGTCAAAGAATCTTTTACCTTTTAAATGTAATGCAGAAAAAACAGAGGTGGGTCACTTTAAAAGCATAGAAGCAGTCATCGACGACCCACAATCTGTTAAAAATGACATCTCAACTTTTGCAGGACGTATGGTAGAATTTTCTAAGCTTTTTGAGAAAGAAAACGCCATTGTTGGAGTCGATGAGATAGAACTAGGAACCGACTCTGATGAAGCTGCATCTCTCTTTAGAGTCATGCTTGATGAGCTAAAGAAAAAAGGGATAACCTTTATAGTTACCACCCACCATAAACGTTTGGCTTCACTCATGAGTGCAGATGATGATGTGGAACTTATAGCAGCCCTTTATGACGAAGAGAAACGACAGCCAACCTACACTTTTTTACAAGGAAGCATCGGTAAGTCTTACGCTTTTGAGACAGCTGAGCGTTATGGCGTTCCTGAACATATAGTCCTTAAAGCAAAAGAGATTTATGGTGAAGACAAAGAGAACCTCAATGAGCTTATAGAGAAGTCTACGACCTTGGAACGTGAAATGCGTCTAAAACTAGAACAGATAGACAAAGAGTTAAAAGCCGTTGAGAGCAAAAGAGAAGATTTAGAAAACATAGAAGAGAAACTAAATGAACAGCAGAGAAAAGCTGTAGCCACTTTAGAAAACCGTTACAATGCAGCAACAAAACGAGCTTTGGAAGCTATGAAAGTAAAAGAGTCTACCGAGGGTCGGCGACTTTTAAACGAAGCACATAAACATAAAAAACTCTCAAACCAAGCAAAAAAAGCAGAACAACCCAACAAACGTGTTTTACAAGTAGGCGACCGTGTCAAATACCGAACTTCTAAAGGCGAGATTTTGAGCATTCGCAACACAGAAGCCACCATAGAAGTAGATGGTATGAAAATGCGTGTACCTCTTTCACAACTACGCTACATAGAGAGTGTTCAGAAAAAAGTTGTAAAAAAACCAAAAACAGTGGTCAATGTAGAAAAATCTGGACGAGGAGCTATCTCGATTAAGCTTCTTGGATGTTATGCTGACGAAGCCATAGATAAACTTGATGTCTTTTTATCGGATGCTTTGGTAGCAGGTTTTTCAGAGGTAGAGATTATTCATGGAACAGGTGGTGGAGTATTGAAAAAAGTTATTATAGATTATTTAAAGTCTTATCCTAAGCTACAATCATTTCATGGTCAAAAAGGGAATTTGGGAATAACCATTGTGAAACTATAAACATAAAATAATTTAGGTATAATAATGGGATTTTTAAAACTACGGAGAAACAAATTGAGTATTACAGAAACAATTAACGAAGCTAAAAAAGAACTAAGTAATGATGAACACATGTTGGCTTCTGCCTTTAAAGTAGAAAAACTTTATAAGAAACATAAATTTAAACTTTTTGCAGTCTTAGGTGCAGCTGTACTTTATTTTGGTGGAACAGCGATTATGAATAATATAGCCGAACAAAAGATAGTAGCTGGAAATGAAGCTTTGATTACACTTCAAAAAGATGCAAAAGATACAGAAGCACTAGAGAAACTAAAGAGTAATAATCCTGCTTTATTTGAACTATACAGTTATCAAAATGCTATGAAAAATTCTGATACAGCAGCACTAAAAACATTGAGTGCTAGTAAAAATGACATTATTGCTGATATGAGCAGTTATCATTTGGCTGTTTTAGAAGGTAAACCTGCAAAGTCTGAACTCTATACTGGTGTTGCTCAAATTGACAACGCTTATCTTTTGATTAAAGATGGGAAAATAAGTGAAGCAAAAGAAGAGTTAAATACTATTGCTGAAGACTCTCCTGTTTACAACATTTCAAAAATGATAAAACACTACACTATTAAAGGTAAATAATGTATAGAAAACTTCTACTTGCTACAACTATTGCTGCACTAACACTTTCGGGATGTGGTTCAAGACAATACTTCACCCCAGAGCGAACATACAATGCATCTACTTCAACTATGGGTGACAGTATCATTCACTACTCTCGTGACGGTGCAACCCTAGCAAGTGGAAATGTTTTGACCAAACATCATATGGTTAAGTTAAAACTTGAAAAAGGTTTTCACTTTATTAACAATGCAAAAAATGTTGCCATAACAGCCGATTCACAAGGGAACTGTAACATAGTAGCAGCCAAAGGAACCGTTGCTTCTGCTAAATTTCCCAATGCATTGGTTGCTGGGAGTATTATTGGTAAATACTTGGTTTATGTACTACAAAACAACAACTTTGGTGTTTACGACTTTGAAAGTAAATCTATTGTCTACAACAACAAATCAGAAAAAGCATATGCCATAGATACACGTATTGCTAACCCTTTACATATAGATAATTTGGCTGTTATTCCTACACTTGATGGGAAGCTGGTTGTTCTTGATTTATCTACTTTAAAAGTTTCTAAAGAGATGTATATAAGTACAGAAAAATCACTAAACAATGTTATCTTTTTAGGTCGTCTAAAAAACACCCTAATAGGAGCAACTCCGAACAAAGTTTTATCTATTAGTAGTAAAGGTAAAAAAGAGTTAAACAAAGCAGTTTCTGAAGTTGTTATAGATAAGGATGCTGTTTTTGTTTTTGCTAAAGATGGTAAAATTATGCAGTTAAATGATGAACTCTCTGTTAACTCAGAAAAGAAGTTTAAATTTGCACACTTCTCTGTAGCAACAGTTTATAATGATAAAATTTATAGCTTAGATAAACAAGGCTACCTTATAGTTTCAAACAAAAGTTTTTCTAAACATAAGGTTTATAAAGTTCCTGAGGTAGAAGGTTACGCCTTTGTCTCAAATGGAAAAATATACTATGATGGAACTATCATAAAACTCAATACCCTAAGTTATGAGTAGCAACAACCTACTCGTCGCTTTTGAGGAGTATTTACAGATAAACAAAGCTCTTGAGAAAAACTCCATCAAGAGCTACCTTTCAGACCTAAAACAACTACAAGAACACTTTTCAAAGCAAGACCTTTTAAAACTAAAAACTCCTGATATTTTTAGCTTTTTAATGCTTTTTGAAAATAAGCGTACACTAAACAGAAAACTCTCTTCTATCAATGCCTTTTATGACTTTTGTCACCAAGTTAATTTTTCATCAAATAAGATAAATATACCCATGGCAAAGGTACCGAGAAATCTTCCAAAGTACTTGTCATTTAAGCAGATACAAGCTGGTCTTTCACTAATAGATAGAAGTAACTTTTTAGGACTTAGAGACTATGCACTGATTCTCTTTTTGTATGCCTCTGGCTGTCGTATTTCAGAAGCACTTTTAGCCAAAAGAGATGACATCAATGATGGTTGGCTAAAAATTCGTTTTGCCAAAGGTCAAAAAGAGAGAATCGTCCCCCTAGCTCCCATAGCCATAGAGGCACTAGAAGCCTACTTAAAAGAAGCATCCATGCAAAATGAGCATATATGGTTAAACTATAGAGGGGAACCACTAAGTCGTATCTCTGCTTATAAAATAGTCAAAAAGTACTTAGGCGTTTCACCTCATGTATTAAGACACTCTTTTGCCTCTGCACTCATTATCGGTGGGGCTGACCTACGTGTGGTACAAGACCTACTTGGGCATTCATCGTTAGAGACCACACAGATTTATACCCATATAGAGCAACAAAACCTTGCAGATACCATGAACCAATACCACCCACTAGCATAAGGAAAAAACATGAAAGAGATAGTAGACATACTACAAGAGAAAAAAATACTCTTTAAAAAGCTCACACCTATTGATGTAAAAACATTAGGAAGCCGTAAGAAAATAAGTATCTATTTGGGGGTTGATTTAAAAAAGTACTATGCCTGTGTCATTTATGTCTCTAAAAAGAGTCGAATACTTAGTAAAGAGGCTTTGGAGTTAATGGAGTTCCATAAAAAGTTAGAAGAGTATAATGAGAGTAAGATTAATAAAAAATACATCTATATAGAAGCCCCTCTCTGCTCCAAAGCAAAAGCTCTATTTAAAGAAGCAAAGTGGACAGTTTGGAATGAGGTCGATTAGAAGCCCACATAACTGTAAAGAAGTGCTGTCTTCAGACGAGCAAATACTGCTTTTTTGTCTTTAGGTTCAATCGCAAAACAACCACCACTACGACCTCCCCATTTTACATATTTTGCTGTATGTAAAAGGATGTCTCTTTTTTTGGCATTTCTATTTTTCCACTCTAAACCTTCTATACCTAAGTATCTATATCGCTTAGATGTTAAACCCTCTCGTCTTCCTACTTTAAAGAAACCAGTAGGTGTCTGAAATGAGTTTATTCTGTTACTTGCACGCCAAACACGACCACCCATTGCTCCTGAATTTTTTCCATGAGCAACCTTATGTCTATAGACTCTCCCACTATGTAGGTTAATAATGTATAATCGCTTCGTTGTTGCTAATTTTGTATAATCTGCAATAGCCATATAATTTGGTGAAAGATGTTTTTTATAACGGTTCTTTTCATAATAATTAAATGCATTAGATAGAGCATATTGACTTACATCACTTGTTTGTTTAACTCTATTAAATACCTTATGTAAATGATAGTTACTGACGTAACCACTCCTATAACTACTTTTTGCTGAACTGCTTGTTGTAGTCACTAATAATATGCTTAATACTAAAATAATTTGTTTCATACTAACTATACTTTCTTTAATAATTTTTTATATCTTAAATATTTATAATAATATTATATTTTATATTAAATTAAGTTTATAATTATAATTAAATTCTTATGTTCTTTATTATTAATTTAATTCCTTTTATTTACATTCATAGCACCCCTTAATCACTTAACCGTTAAAATGCTATAAAATGAATAAAAAAGGAAAACAATGCACTATTTAAAGTCATTAAATGTACAGGTACTACTGGGAATCATCCTCGGAATTGCATTTGGAATTTTATTACCAGAAGTTGCTTTAGAACAGAAGCTTATAGGAGATATGTTTGTAGCTCTATTGAAAATGTTGGTTGTGCCATTGGTTTTTGCCTCTATATACACAGCACTAACGGGTCTAGGTTCAGTAGAAAAGCTTAAAAATATTGGTCTTAAGACCATTGGTCTCTATCTTTTAACTACAGCACTTTCTGTATTGTTAGCTATTATTGTTATGAATATCTTTCCTATTGGTGAGCCTGTCAGTTCTGCTGGGCTAGAGTATGCTAAAGCAGCCGAAATCAAACCTTTCTCATTTCATGATATGATTATGAGTTTTATCCCATCTAATGTCTTTAACTCTTTGGCAAGTGGGTATATGATGCAAGTGATTGTCTTTGCTGTCTTCTTAGCCTTAGCCTCATTTAAACTTGACCAAAAGCACCAAGATGTGCTTTTTGACCTTTTTACCTCCATCAATGAAGCTATGTTCCATATTGCTAAATGGGTTATAAACTTAACACCAATTGGTGTTTTTTCTCTTATCGCCTATATTATTGCAAAACAAGGTATAGATGTTATTTTAGGGTTATGGGAGTATGTACTCGTCGTTATGGCTGTTATTATTATTCATGCTGTTGTAACTCTGCCTATGGTACTTGCATTTTTTGCTAAAATTAACCCATATACGTATCTAAACGCTGTAAAGGAAGCTAGTATTATGGCATTTTCAACTGCATCTTCTGCTGCTACACTACCTGTCAGTTTACAAGTGGTTCAAGAAAAAGGTGGAGTAAGTAAGGACTCTGCTGGTTTTGTTCTTCCACTAGGGGCAACAGTCTCCATGGATGGAACAGCTGCTTACCTAACCATAGCTGTTTTATACATTGCCAACTTAGCAGGACTTGATATGAGCATAGGAGACCAACTCATTTTGGGTGTAACTGTGGTTGCCCTTAGTGTCGGTGTAGCAGCCCTCCCCTCTGCCTCATTGGTTATGATGGTGGTTATCTTAAACCAAGTGGGTCTACCTGTTGAGTATTTGGCTATTATCGTGGCTGTTGACCGTATTTTAGATATGGCTAGAACTTCTCTTAATGTTACCTCTGATTTGGTCGTTACTAAAATAGTGGATGTTTTAACAAAAAGAAAAGAAGAAAAGAGCCATTAATTTACCATTGACTTTTTATTGTTCAATGGTTTATCTATAACTTGTATAATACAGACATGAAAGAGGTGGAATCAATAACTACTCCTTAAAGATTCCACTTTTATGAGTTGAGGTAAATGTACATTACCAAACAATACTCCTTTGAAATAAAACATCAACTCATATCTTTCTTAATCACCTAAAGATCCCCGAAAATACACCCTTATCTTTTTTTTCTATTCCCATCTGTTCAATCACTTTTTCCAAACGAGCAGCAGTTTCATAAAACAACATTCCATTTTTACTAGGTTTTCGCCGTACATCTAAGTCACAAGCTTCTATATAGTTTGTATAACACAACTCAATTTGAATTGTCTCTATAACATCTTTAAAGGCATAATGCTTAGTAATATACCCCCCTATAAAAACATCATTTTTTACAACATCAAAACCTTCCAATTTAAAAGCATCATAAACCCTATTTATAAACTCTTTTGAAGAGGTGCTATCATTTCTGTTACCTATACACACATCTGCTGTGATAGGTCCCATAAAACTGTGTATGTCTATAAGATAAACTTTTCCAAACGCTTTAATCTTTTCCAAAATAAGTTCTTCAAGCTCTTCATGATAGGGTTTGTAATATCTCTCTATACGTCGTTCTATCTCTTCTGGGCTAGGCTTTAAAGCATAAATCTCCTCATCCCAAGTATTGCTAGAGTAAACCAATGAACGCCTATAGTCTCCTAATTTATCTGCATTAGGTGGGCGATTGACATCAACAACATACCTACTGTGGGGAGTTGAGATAATATTCACCTTATAATTGACTAAAAATCCATAAAGTTCATTGAGATACCAATCTACATTGGGTAAAAACTTCCATGCTTCTGCTGTTAGCTGAAACTCCATTTCAGAACATAAAAGCTCTCCACTATGAGGAAAAGAAAAAATGTAAGGAGACGATTCTCTTTGTACTTTAATATCATTCATCTACATATCCATATTAGAGAATTTGAGCTAAGGTTTTAAGCTCCCATTCTTCTGCTAAACTATAAAGTTCATACTTTATCTCTTTGCTATCGAACTCTGCCAAAAGCACTTTTAAAGCTTCTAAATCCTCTTCCCTATCTTCATCTTCCTCTATATCAAGTTCTATAATTTTTTGCTCGTCTACATACTCATTTAAATCATCATATTCAAAATCATAATCTAGTAAATATTGAAAACTCTCAAAATCTTCATAACTAAACATATTTAAAAACTTTATTCCTATTTTATCCATTTACAATCCTTTATTGTTCAGTGGAATTATACTCTATTTTATTAGAAGATATTTATGCTATACTATACATAACTAAAAGTAAATAATATAATAAGGAAAACTTATGAAAATTCTATTTATCTCTTCCCTTCTCATTCTATCATTGTATGCAGAAAACAATATAAGTTTAGAGTCAAATAGTACTATTTCTACTGATAAAAATATAACTTCAGACCTAAATAGCTCAAAGATAAATAAAATAGAAGAGCAACTTAAAAAACAGATAGAAAGAGAGAAGAAATTTGCTAAAGAACAAACTTTTTATCAAGGTAAAGATTATGATTTAGACTATGCAAAAATCAATCAAGAGACTATTGATTCAGTACCTCTCTTAGAACCTGACTATGACTTTAACATGGATGATGTTTATGACTAATAATTCTTAGTACCTGATGTTACGATAAACCCAAAATAGGGATTTCTTAAAAAGCTACCAAACTAAGCAGATTTCAACTCCGTAACTTTTTGATAAGCCGTTTTTAAAGCCTCAATATAAATCTTCTCCTTAATGGCAAAATGGTTCATCTTATAGTTAAGTCGAAGCCGTTCAAGTTTAATAAAGCCACAGACAGAAAGAAAAATATGATTGAGTTGAGAGGTCATAACCTTGGTAGGTGAGTGTTCAATTTTAAGATTTTGTTTGAGTGATTTGTGATACTCTTCTATTTTCCACCGTCTTTTGTAGATTTCAAGGATTTTATCGGTTATTAAGTCTATATCATT
>JALUMR010000073.1:4877-10567 GCA_027055805.1 Campylobacteraceae bacterium | reverse complement strand
ATGTGTGAAGATGCTCCTCACAGCATAGAGTGGCTAGAGCAACTGGGTGTTCCTTTTGATCGAACTTCAGAGTCTAAAGTAGCTCAACGACAACTCGGAGGGGCTTCAAGCAAACGTGCCTGTTATGCCCAAGACTACACAGGTCTTAAGATTTTACACACACTTTATGACAACTGTTTAAAAGAGAACATTGAGATGTTAGAAGAACATCTACTTTTGAACCTCATCGTAGAAGAAAAAACTATTGGAATCGGAGGCTTCAGCCCCGAACAAGACGAGGATAAAGCCATCGATTCCAACTCTTCAAAAAACTCTACCGTATTGGGAGCTACTTTTTTAAACATCGTTACAGGTGAAGTAAAAGAGATAAGAGCCAAAGCAACCATTATAGCCACAGGTGGATATGGAGCTTTATACAAAAACTTTACCACCAACTCAGAGGGAGCCACAGGTGACGGCATAGCAGCCGTTCTTCGTGCTGGTGGAACCATTAGCAACATGGAGTTTGTACAGTTTCACCCTACAGCTCTAAAAGGCTCTGCCACACTCATTAGTGAGAGTGCCAGAGGTGAAGGTGGATACCTTGTCAACACAAAAGGTGAACGTTTCATAGATGAACTGCTCCCCCGTGATGTGGTGGCTCGTGCTATATTTGAACAGATGAACAATGGTGAAGAGGTCTTTTTAGATATTCGCCACTTAGGAGAAGAGAAACTCTTACATCTTATGCCCCAAGAGGTTCACTTATGTAGGCTTCATGAAGGAGTAGACCCTGTTACAGAACTCATCCCCATTAAACCCGTAGCCCACTACACCATGGGTGGCATAGATGTCAATGAAAAACTTGAAGTCACAGGCTTAAAGAACTGTTACGCTGTTGGTGAATGCTCCAACGCTAAAATACACGGAGCCAACAGATTAGGAGGAAACTCCCTCTTAGAGATTATAAGCCTTGGAAGATTGGCAGGAAATAACGCCGTAGGGTGTGATTGCCATCACACCAAAACAAACCATGCCCAACTACAACAAGACCAAGAGTACATAGAAGGACTCTTTGAAGAGTACCCCTACGAAAAAAACTTTTATGAGATTCAAAACCAACTAGGCGTTGACTTCTACAACAAAGCTGGAATTGTTAGAGACAACACCGAACTCAACAACTTCTTAAATGAACTACGCGTCATAAAAGCTGACCTAGACGACATGGGCATAGGCGATAAAAATAGAGAAAACAACACAAACTTGGTAGATTTTCTACAGTTTCAAAACCTCTTAGAGGTAGGAGAAGTAGTCCTCGACGCTGCATTGGTACGAGACGAAAGCCGTGGAGCCCACTATAAAACAGCTTTTCCAAAAGAAGAAGATAAATTTTTCAAAGCCGATGCACTCTACTGGATAGAAGATAAAGTATTGCAGAGTAAATTAGTAAAGGTGGTAAATTGATATGCAAATAAAAATCAAAAGAACCAATGAGTTAGTAAGTTACGAAATCCCTTTTAAAAGCACAACCCTTCTAAAAGCACTCTACCACATAAAAAACAACGATGACAACAGCCTAACCTTTAGCTCAAACTGCCGTTCGGGTGTTTGTGGGACATGTGCTGTTAGAGTCAATGGAAAAGAGGTTTTAGCCTGTTCCTACAAGCTTCAAGAGGGTGATTTGGTAGAACCCCTAGCCTACCATGAAGTACAACGCGACCTAAAAGTAAACAAACAAAAAGTAAGAGAGACACTAAGAACTGCTACGGCATGGCTACAAATGCCACAAGAAGCTCTCATAGATGAACAGCAAGTTCAACTTACAGCCAAACAGACCGACTGTATATTATGTGACTCATGTTACTCCTCTTGCCCTGTGCTTGAAGTAAATCCAAACTTCATAGGACCTTTTGCGTTAACAAGAGCCTACCGTTACACAGCTGACCCAAGAGAGGGGAACATTCAAAGCATAGTAGACAACATACAGAGTAATGGAATTTGGGATTGTACCTTATGTGGAAACTGTACCGAAGCTTGTCCACAAGGCATAGACCCAAAGATGGACATTACCTTGTTACGTGGAACATCCTCTCAGTTTGGCTACACCGACCCTAACTTTCAAACTATGGATTTTGGGTTTGGTGGATTTTAGATGCGTTAGGAACATTATTTGCTATATGTTCCTTCTTGTCTATTGGTACATCCAAAAAGAACCAATGACGCATAGGCATCGACAGTTGCAGATGATTTTCCCAGAGGGCTGTTATCGAATTTTTTACACCCCTCAAGATGGCTAAACACCTTATGTGTAGAAGATGGATTCATAAGAACAACAGGAAGCGTACTATCTTTGATAATTATAGAGTTCACATCATATCCATCCTCTTTCCATTGAGAAAAGCTAACATTTGGTTTTAAACCATATCCATTTCTAATTTTGACATTGGTTCCCTTATCTACTCGAATAATATTTGAATCAGAACTTGTTAAGTATTTTTGCCCTTTATCATGAATCATTTTATAGGTAAGCTTTTCTTTAGATAAAATATTATTATTTTCGATGTATACATTTTTCCTATCTCCTTCTCCCCTTATATCTCCTAAATAGATACTTGTACCATAAGGCAAAACAAAAGTATTTTCTTTTGCATTTATATCAAATCCACGGTTTATATAGAGACTTTTTGTCGCAGATATTACAGTATTGTTATAAACATCTACATGAGAAGAATCATTGTCTAAATAGATACCCTCCCCTGCACGATGACTGGTGTCTTCATCATTGGTACCCACATATGAACCTAAACAATTCTCTACAATATTATTTCTGATAATATCTCTTTCTACTGCTCTTTTAGAATTTTCTATATTATGCTTTTTACTCACGTATGCATAGATACAACCCCCATCATTTAATGCCAATAGTGCATTAGAAATATAATTATTCTCTATAATCCTATCCCCATTAGATAACCATTTAAACCATGAATTAGACAAAGAGATTCCATTGTAACCTACTTTATCAACCCTATTATGAGAGACCTTAGCACCTGAACTATTTTCTAAAAAAATACCAGACAACATGTGTACATCACCAAAGGATAAAATATCATCATCAAGGGTAGAGGCTCCTATATCATGAACATAATTACTATCAATAACTGCATTATCTGCAAATACTCTTATCCCTCCTGTTCTTGCATGATGAACACTGTTTCCTTCAACAATAGTATCGGTAGGAAGACGCTCGTATCTTTTATAAAAATCTCGTAAGGTAATACCCCAACCACTGACATAGGAGATAGTATTGTTTTTGACAATTAACGTATCACCTTTCTTTTTTCGTGTATCATTTTTTTTATCAATACCATTACCTCTAATTTTAGTAATTTTTAATCCACTAATTGTTACTTTTTTAGCTCCAGCATCGAGATATATACCATGCTCACTACAGGACACCGTTACATTTTTGGGTTTAGCACTGGACTTTAGATAGATTCTACTTTTATTCCAAGCCCACTCAGTATCTACATCTATTGCACCCAATACTTGTGTAAAAAAAACTTTAAATTGTGGTGTAATATTTTTTCCATCAGAGATGGCTTTTGATTCAAGATTAATATAACCACCTTCATAACTTTTTACACGTCGAGAAGCCAGTTTCCATTGACTCATTCTTATATGAGCTATAGAATCTATCATATCAGCATTTGTCATATTAAAATTCTCTAAAGAAAATTTAGATTTTGAAGGGGAATCTTTAACCGTAAGATATCCACTCTTGGGATATCGTGAAGCACTTTTTTCCTCTCCATCTATAAATAGAGCTTGTACCCCACTCATCTTTAGTGCTGGTTGCTCTTTTTCTTCTTTTTTACCATTTTTCTCTACCATAACCATTCTATCGTGTAACTCTAACTCATCTATGTTCATACATGGAGAGGGAACATAATAGAGTTTTTTACTCTCATCATATTTCCAACCCACTACAGCCTTTTCCCCTGTAAGCACTACATTATCTGCTCCATTAGCTGATTTAATAGTCATATTCTTATTTAATTTTACACCAGCTTTGTATGTACCATCTTCCATAAGTATCGTTGCTCCAGATGCAGCAGCATCTACAGCTTCTTGTAGTTCTCTATACTTTTTATTGGAGCCTTTTATTCGTATTAATCCTCCATTTTGTACAATGCTATCATATGTATCTGTTTGTGTTTGTGTTTGTGTTTGAGATAATGTACCTGCACTTAAAGTGTTAACAATAAGAAATATACCTCCCATACTTACTAAAAAAATCCTAGTAAAACCCATATCTTTAATTTTTTTTTGTTTCATTTATTAAACCTTTTTAAAAAAACTATAATTTTGTTTTTCAAGATTTTATTATAGCAGTACAAATTCAAATAGTTATAGATAGTAATTGATTTTATGAAATTTTAAATGATTGAATTTTTGAGAGTAGACCTCTTCCTTAAATTCTTAAAGAAGAGGTTATAAGATATTTCTAAAGAGATTCGGCCAATTCATCTTTAAGAAAAAAAGTACCTAAGAGTGAAGTGAGTACAAACATGTATACAATACTTTGATTACCAAACGAGACTTCAACTTCCTCTTTTTCTATAAGACTTTGAGCTTTTACAACTTCTCCACTATTTGCTTGTATACTATCTTCAACCATAGAACCATTCGCAAAAAGAAATGTATGAAAAACAAAAAGAAAACCTAATATTTTTAATAACATTTTCTATTCCTTTATTTTTTTTTAATAAATATATTATATTAAATATAAAATATTTATTTTATTAAAAAGCTTTAATAATCGTAAAAAAAGTTACTTTGTGCTAAAATAAATCACTTTATAGCGACTTTTAAAATAGGATAATTTATTAAAAAACATAAAGTAATTATCTAAAATAGAGTTGTTAAAAAATATTAATAATCATCTTCATCTAAAAAAAACTCATCAAAATTACCCTCTTGTAAAACTTCTGATAATCCTGTTGAAGTATCTTCACCCAAATACTTTTTTGCATCATTTAACTTAAAGTAGTAGCGAAGGGTATTTAACTTCTTTTTACCCATCCAAGAGGAGACCAAAAAGTGGTCTTTTCGATGCTCGTCAAGCGTTGAGTAGGCTCCATCACTAGAGAAATTATCGGCAAACATATAGAGCTTATTGTTCTCTACAAGATAGTGTGCTTGAGTCATTTGCATATCTCCCAACACAGGCTGATACATTACGCTATCTGCTCCAAAGCTTACTTTTATAAGTAGATTTATTCCACCTTTATCTGCCTTATATGTCATGTAATAATGATTTCCACTTAACATCTGTTTCGTAAAGTTTTTAGAGTTTTTTGATTCTTTTTTTGTAGTGGAAGCAATAGATGAGTTCATAGGTAATGCTTCTAAGATAGAAGGGATATTTTGGCTACTATAGCTCTGAACAGGTATGTTTAAAGTATTGTCATCTGATGAAATAGCTACATTTTGAAGTGTTACAGGTACAGCTCTTCTCACCCTTTTTTTCCGAGTATATTTTACTTTTTTAATTGATACTTTTTTTATTCTCTTTCCAAATTTATAAACAACTTTATTCCCAAACATCTTGCGTCCATGACCAACATGAGCATCAGGGAAATATCGCTTATAAGCTCTTACTTTTTTAGAGAGTCCTTTTTTACTTTTTTTATAATATGCAAAAGGAA
>JALUMR010000073.1:0-4777 GCA_027055805.1 Campylobacteraceae bacterium | reverse complement strand
TCAAAACCTTCTGCATCAGCTGTTGGAGTGTAGCTGAAATCAGAACCTCCATTATTTGAGTATTCTACCATACCAAGTGTCAATCCTGAACTTGTTGCTCCATCAACAAAAGCTACCTCTTGACATTGGTTTACGTTGCTTACACATATTTTCATTTTTGCAGGGACGGCATCGGTTAACACTAGTGTATCACTGTCTGCTTTTCCTAAGCCTTCATTTCTAGCATCAATCGTATACTTTACAAGAGCATTGGGTATCGCCTTTGGATTCGTGGTTCCATTAATAGGGTCATAGATAGTCACCGATGTTTTACTAAGTTTTATATCGGGTAAGAGTGTATTGGTTGAGCCAATACTGTTGACCATATTTGCATCACTGTTGCTATCTATCGTAGCTATATAATTAGTACAGTTTGTAGCTTTTTCAGAGCCAATGGTCGTAGCTGTTAACTCCCAACAAAGAGAAGTATCTCCATCTACCGAATTAGGTGTTAAAGAGATAGAAGTCCCATCTGCTGCATTGTCTAAACGAGAAATTTCACTACTGTCCCAAGAGAGGGTTACTCCATTGGTACTTGTAGGAATGCCATCTCCTGCAGAGATATAACTCATATAATCAAAAGGATAGCCACTAATAATCTCTCCATCAACGATGGTAGTGTCATTATTACTTGGTTTTAAGAGTAGAACTTCATCCCCTGTATTATTTAAAAGTTCCGTTGAGTTTTGATAAAAATGATGCACATTTCCATTGACTGAATCGGTGCCTGTTCCTGTATGTAAAACTACATAATCACCTTTAGATACAGTATGTTTAGGAAAGCGATACTGATGCGACTTACCATCTTGATCAGAAGTAAGATAATTTTTTAAATCTCCTGACTCTGTTACATAAAACTCAATAAACTCCTCATTTGAACTTCCTCCTGTAATTTCTTGATAAAGTACCTCATTTATCTTCATCTCAGCAGAAGTAATAGGGTCATAAGCAAAAACCCAATAGGCAACATTCTCTGTAGTATGTTTTCTTGTTGTATCGTTAGCTACAGTCTCTTCATCTACAGCCAAGTCTAAAGTTGTTCCAAAAGGAGTATTTCCATAGAGTACAGACCAACTTCCATTAACTCCATCCATCGCCTCTTGGGTTACTACCCCATCAGTATAACTTTTATCTAAATTGTACGTATAGGCAGGAGCATCTCCTACCCCTTTAACACTATCAGCCCCATAATCTACAGCTATGGAGAAATCTTTTAAGTCATAAATACCTGCTTCAGCGACGATATACCCTAAGGTCTCATTGGCTCGTGACTCGTTAATTTGCCCTATATGTTTTCCCACACAAATACCATCTGCCATACCATCTTGAAAAGGTCTATTTTTTCGATTATCACAATCAAACGACCAAAAAGTAGAAAATTTAGCATCATTAAAACTCATTACTTGTCCTAAAACAGCAGGTTTTTTATAGGTCTGAACAATATCATTTGAGACATCTTCGGTATTTGATGCACTCCAATCATCAGTAACATACTGTCCACTTGTTCCAGTAGAGAGTACCTTATGGGCTTCATACTTAAAAGGTACAGAATAGCTCCCCTCATCAGAGGCAATACAATAAACATCGGTACTGTACCCAGCATCACGGTCATTTGGTTGCTGAATTTTGACATCAAACCCTGTAGAGCTAATATTGTTAACACGAACCACTGCTTCATTGTCACTACTACTCGACAAAACATTTGAACAGACTACAATAGCATCACTATAGTTATTTGCAAAGTTTACATGACTCCAACCATACCCTACTCCTGAGATTTTTTGATACTCCAAATCTTCTGTAATTGCATGAGAAAAGAGTGATATGGTACTCAATAGTACTATGAATAAAAACTTTACCACGACATCCCCTTAACCACATCTTTCAAACTATCTTGGTCAAACTTCATATTAAATCTAAAATAAGGACCTTCTACTCTATAAGTCTGTAAAGAGAAATCTCTGTCTTCAAAACCTTCCCAGTTGTACCCTAAAGTCAAAACCATGTTGTCAAACAAGTTATGCCCCGAGTAGAGTCCGAAACCATAGTCCATATTGTTGGCACTTTGTGCATAGAGCATAGAACCCTGCACACCAAGCTCCCAAGATTTACTAAGGTCATAACGTGCATCTAAGCCAAAGAGTTGCGTTACCCCTTTGTACTCAAAATCATTCGCTGTATCTACCACATATTTAAAGCCATGCTGTAAAGAGAGTTCACTTTTATCTGTTGGTATCAAGTTTACATTTAAGTTGTTTACCATCTTTTGGGTTCTAAATTCTTCTGCTTCCTCTTCTGTTTTAGAAGAGATAAAATCCAATTTATTTAAAACTATCATTCCATCATCTTCAGGTCTATAGGCTAAAGAAAAACGTACATTTACATCGTTTTGTTTTCGCTTTTTTCCATCCTCATCACTATAAGTTCCACTTAATGCCAGTGCTAAAATATCACTTGTTTGACTATAAACAGCAGAAGAGAGATTTAGTTTCTCTTCATCATCTCCTTTTCGCAACTCTCCATTTACATTAGCAGAGTAGCTTCCCTCATTATAGTTAAGCCCTAAACGATATGCCGAAAAAGATTTATCGTCTAAAGATAAACTCTCCTCTAAAGCCTTTGATGAGCGAAGCATCTCGCCCTTTTCATAGCCAATATTTAACCCCAATTGTTCATTTACTTGGAAACTCTGAACTCCACCTAAAGTATTGTAGATGTTCCTGCTGTCATTAGAAAACTCTGAAAGCGTTGTGTTCTCTATGGTCATTCCTGACCAAGGTCGCACTCTCACCCCTGCTCTTCCTTGTTCCAGTTCATCTGTCCACTCATAAGCAGAGAAGAAATCCATAGAGGAGTTCAAAGCATAGTTTAAACCAAGCGTTGTTTTGGTAGGAAAAAGTTTACTCTCTTTGTCTGAAATGGTCTGCTCATGTGTAGCTGACAACTTTAAACGTTGGTCAAAAAAACCATAAGAGCCACCAAAAAGTAACTGCTGTGCCATCTCCTCTTCGGTACTTACTTTTGAGTATCTGTACCCAACAAAGGCATCCCAGTTTACGTTGTCAAACTCCATTCTAAAGTCTACTACATCAGAGTCTACGTTGTTTAATAAGTCACTATCTCTGTAAATAGAGAGCTTATGGCTATGACGATTTTCAAACTGTTGTGAAACATCTAGCCCTATCTTACGTGTAGCACCCAAAGAAGAACTCAACTGACCCAAACCAAAAGCAGACTCCTGTTCACGGTAGTAAGCTCTAGCAAAAACCCCATTGCTTATATGTTCTACTTCTGCCAGTTTTGCATCACCTTGACTAGAGAGACCATCTTCTGTAGTTTTTGTTTTTGCATACTCAGCTTTAATACGTGTAGCTGTTCCTACCTGTAGTGTCGTGTCTGCACCCATAAGCTTAGAGACTTTTTTACCTGAATCTTCCGAAATATACGTTCCACCTACTTCTACTTTTCCATTAAGGGCTTTAACGGCTCCTCGTCCACCATAAGTGTAATGCTCACCACCATCACCTTTAACCTCATAATCTACAACAATAAAGCGTGGGTTAAAGTTCTCATCATTACTATAAACAGGCTCCTTAAAGTAAACTCTACCCAAAGCATAATCTATATCATAGTCTCTAAAACGTTGTAAACTTCGTGTAGAGATTAGCTCTTCTGCTCGGTATCGGTTACGAACCTCTATGGTTATTTTCTCTGAAAAATGAATCATATTTTTAGATTTCAGATAGTAATACCCTGAAGTTCCATCACCACGAATTTCATCTTTTACAAAAAGCTGTTGGGTATGTGTAGCAAATACTTTAGCTTCTATATGCTCTCCATGATACTCACTTTTAAGCCCTGTAAAACGACGAGAGTAGCTAGAGAGTTCAGTATAAGATAAATCAGTACTATAATCACCATAGAGTACGTTAAACTGCTCTTTTTCAACCTTTACATAGAGCTTTTTACGACTTGGAGCCTCTTGACTCTGTTGAGCGTTGTCATTGTAAAGTGTATAGTAGGCATTGGGGTCTATCTCATCAAAAAACTTACTCTTTGAGGTATCTTTACCTGTATCGTACGCCATAGAGAGTAACCAGTCACCTTTTATGGCTCCCTTTGCAAAAAAGGAAACCCTTCCTTCTGTAATGGTCTTCTCTTTAGCACCTATAGCTTTTAATGATTCCTCATGTCCTTTTAAAGTGTTGTACCCTACTGTTCCCTCTGCGAACCCAACCATAATCCACTCACGCAGTTCAGGTTTTAGCCAAGCATGAACCACCTCATCATGCTCTTGAAGTTGAAAATGTAGCGTCACTTCACCTGACTCGGTAGTAGGTTGTAGCTTAATATACGCAATTCCATCCGAATGAACCGTATAACGACTCTGAGCTGCAGTTGTTGCCAAAGGGTTGTTCTTTAGCTGGTCTATAACCCCTTGTGAAACATAAGGAGCCTCAACCGAAAATGTTCCAGTAATCCCTGAACGTAGAGGTAAACCTGCATCATCTAAAAACTTCACGGCTATGACTGGCGAGGTTTTACCATCAGCCACAGCGTGAGAGTTCTTTTTCACATAAAGCACTTGAACAGGAGCAGAAGATACATGTACTTTACGTGTTAGTGTCTCTACTAGTTTATTAGACTTGTCAAAATATTCAACCTTAATAAGATTGCCTCTTTCTAGTAAATCAACCCCTTTATACAAATCAATAACATTTTTAGACTTTTTAGAGGC
>JALUMR010000072.1:6544-10688 GCA_027055805.1 Campylobacteraceae bacterium | reverse complement strand
CTAGGCATGAGTGACTCTCTCTACAAGTTCTAAACGCTCTATCTTCCCATGATAAGGGATTATAGGCAGTTGTTGCTCTTTGCCCTCTATAAGATAGCGTATATCCATTGTTTTATTGCTCTTGATATGTTTTACCGAGAGAATTTTAATAGTTTGACCTTGATAGACGGCAAGGTCTTCTTTTTTTATTTTTGTTGTTTCATCTTCGTAGTAGGCACACATTTTATACTCCTCTTTTACATTGTCTTCAGGGCATCTATCATCTGAAAATACCCAATCATAGCTTCAAAACACATTCTCCAAACTATCTCCATAGAGATAAACATAGCAATAAAAAGAAGAATAGAGAGAACCTTTCTTTTTAAGCTCATTGTTCCTAAAAGGTTCAGTAGAAAACTGTTAAAGCTGTCTAATATTTTGAATTTTTTTTGTAGATAGGCTTTACTAAGCCACATAGCTAAGGGGATAATAATAGCCCCTATATAGTAAGATAGGATTAATATGTCTATGGATATGAATGTTTTGAATGTTAGGAAATCGGTCACTTTTTATTTCTTCCCATTATAATGAGTAGTCCCATCATAATCCTTAATCAACTTATAAGTAGCATGGAGTGTAGCCACACCCATGGTAGAACTACCAAAACGCCCCTGCATAATGACGGAAGGAACATCAAAAGCTTCACTAAATCGTCGTCCATAGTCTTTGGACTCAAAGACATTTACAAACCCTACAGGGAAAAGAAGTAGTGCCACTTTGCTTAAGTCCACTTTTTCATCAAGTAGCGTGTTAATCGCTGCATAGATGAAGGTTGGGGCATTTCCACATACCAGTACCATGGGTTCATCTTTGTGGCGTTTAATTGCCTCTACTACTGCAGCGTAGCTTCTGGTCGTTTTGTTCTTTTCGGCGTGTTCGTAGGTAAAAGGTTCATTAATGTAGCAGACTACCTCATTATCGTAGGTATCAAGGTAAAACTGGCTTAGTCCTACTTTTATCATGTTGACATCGACAATAATCTTGGCTTTGTCTAAGAGTAGATTTTTAATACGGTACAAGGCATTCTCTGAGAAGTAGATGTTGTCTAAGATTTGGTCAAAACAGGTAGTGGTATGAATAAGCCGAGAGATGACAGCTAACTCCTCTTCATTAAACTCTTTGGCTTTAGGGTAGTTAGCTAACTCCTCTTCTATCATCTCAAAAGAGCGTACTGAAATGTCTGCACCAATATTGATGGGGGGTTGTTCTTGTATAAATGGCATTTTTTCTCCTATTTAAAAAAATCTATAAAAAGGGTCATGTATTTGTCCACTTGACTCTTTTTATATGAGGTGATATTCTCCTCTTTGTAGTTCATGTTCTCAAAGGTATATATCTCTCCACGCTCTATAATGTTTTTGGTATCTAGTCCTATTTTAGGTCGCATATAGATGGTTGTGGTGGGTACTTCTTTGTCGAGTAGGGGGACTATCTCAAATCTACTATCACCTACACAAAGAGGTTTTTTTACCCTCGCAGAGGCTTGTGAAAAAGAGGTTACACCTGCTATCACCTCAGTGTTGCAGTAGAGTTTTGGTTGTTGTACTTTTATGATGTCTAGTAGGTAGTAGACGGTGCTGTAAACAGCAGAGTCGCCAAGGGTTACAAAACTCAAACACTCATGGGTTTTAAAGCCATCATAAAGCACATCGACCTGATACTGCCAATCCTCTTTTTTGAAGTGCATTGGGGTGTAGACAGGGATAATGGGCTTAGTAAAATTATGCTCTAGCATTAAAGCTTTTACTATCTTGTGGGTTAACGACTTTTTAAAACTGTGGTCAGCACTCTTGGTTGGGATACAGATAGCATCGGACGCTTGTAATGCTTTAAGAGCTTTAACCGTAATGAGGTCTATGTCGCCAGGTCCAAGGGAGACCATGTATAGTTTTTTATCCAAGTTTGGTTATCTCTTCTTTAATATTTTGGAAAATAACAGCTCGTATATCCTCTAGTTCTATGAGGTTAAATCGTTTAGATTGTGTAACCGAACCCACAATACGAGACTCAAAATGTTCACCTAGCTCCTCACTTATCTCTACCATATCTTTAAAGTAGTGGTTTCCACTCACTAAGAGCAGAGGAACGACTTGAACATGGGTTACACCATCCTCTTTCATCTGCTCTATAAGTCGCTCTTTCATGGCATAGTAAGGAAAAGCACCCTCTAAGGAACAGGTGTAGTTTTTCTTGCTAATGGCTTTTAAAAAGGCATCGGTATAACCCACAGAAGAGAGTCCTGCTAAGTCTAAAATAGGCACACCATGAATAACATAGAGGTTTGCCCACTTCTCTTCGTTTATACGACTGTTTAAAGATTTGAGCATGAGTGAGGTCTCTTTAGTTTTGTTGATAATCGCTTTGGTAGAGCGAATATTGGCATAGGAGAAGGAGTTAAACCCCTCAACCGTTCGCCCCAAAAGCTCATGCTCATCGGTTGGGAAGAGGTTGATGGAGGCTACAACAATATTTCTGTATCCTAGCATATCTACATCGGCTAAGAGCTGTGCTAAGTTTTTGTACTCCATGCCTCGTTTGTGTAAATCTTTGAGTACCATTCGAGAAGAGAATGATAAGAAAACATCAACCCTCTCAAACTTCTCTTCAACCTCTTTTTTGAGGTTGAGGTACATCTGTTGTTCTATTACTGAGCCAAAACAAGCCAAGATAATGGCTTTGTCTCTACTGTAGTGTCTGTAACGTTTCATCTTACGCCTGACAGTTGGTTAGACGCTTGTTGAACATGATGTTACAACTGTCGCTTTTGTACCACGCTTTAACAGCCGATAAAATAGCTAAATCAATAAGTGGTTCAAGAAGAACAACCAACATGTAAGCCCCACCAAAAGTTAGTACATTTTGAATATTCTCTGCTGTAAACCCTTGACCATAAAATGCCCAAAAAGCAACCCAACTCACAATCGCACCTTCCCAAATAACAGACATCTTAAGCATCTGTGTATAACTAATATCTTTGTAAGCTGTACCCTCTGGAACAATCTTTTTTGTAGCTATATTAAGGATAATCATACTTGCCAAAAGTGTTGTAACATTGATACCATATTGAGGTAAATCAAACTGTGCTACAGTAACCCCTTGAAGTAGAAGCCCAAGAGCCAAACCCAACATAGCAGGAGCTACACCAAAAACCATAAGTAGAGTAGTTCCCAAAATAAGGTGAACTTCACTCACCCCAATAGGGTAGTGAGGGAAAACCTCAAAAAAGGTAAAGACTAAACCAATGGCTACAATGGTTCTAAGCAGTAGCGACAAAGCACCACTCTCTTGAATATGCTCCCAAGCCAACTTAGCTCCCATACCTACAACAGCTACTCCTGTAGCGTAACTCAATAACATTTTACTTCCAACAACTACACCTGCTTCTATGTGCATTTTAATTCCTTTTTTGTTTATTTAAATTTTAAAAACTCTGATTGATAAAAAATCGAGTTAATCTACCATCGTGATACATCTGTGAATGTATCAGTTGGGCACTTAATTTGTCGTTAAATTCATAAGCGACAATATAATCAGTTTCATCTTCAATTTCACTAAAAACAACATGAGTTAAAGCAACATTTAACTTATTGAAATTGTATTCAGCTCCCATTAAAATAGCCTCATTGTTTAAAGTTTCATGAACGGTATGGTCTTCACTAGAGGTAAAAAATGGACCTCCTCCAAAACCATTGCTCACTACACCATTAACACTGTTGTACGCTGTGTGAAGTGAAAGTTGGTTAAAATTGACCACTGCATCAAATCCGTAGATGTCATTTCCGTCTCCTTGGTTACTGTATTGTCCTGCTAGAGCAAAATCATCAGTCTCATAACGTGCTTCAAGGTAGTTCCAGTTGTTATCGTCAACTTTGTAGTTCCATGCTTGAAGCGTGGTGTTTTTAATCCCTTCGTAGCTAAGACCTGCCATCAATACAAAATCACCTGAATTTTGCATTTTATTAAACTTTTCAGGTTGGCTACTGTCTACTCCTGCCCATTTATCAAAAGCTCCAAGAACAATGTTGGTCTTTGCTAGTGATTGATTGGTTAAACTATAACCCTCAACAATATCTGGTACCATACCAATATCATCACTGTTAATAAA
>JALUMR010000072.1:0-6444 GCA_027055805.1 Campylobacteraceae bacterium | reverse complement strand
TTGTTTAAAAGTTCAAACTCTTTAGCTCCTAAAAAAGAACTAAAAAAAGAGAGAACCCATACAGATTTTTTCATAAAACCCCTTCTTTGATAATTTTTATTAAAAAAGTAGAAGTCGAGGAGGAGAGGTTTTGTACTCTTGGTACTCAAAGGCTTTTTTGTGGTACTGGTAGTTCGCATCAATCCAGCAGAGTTTATGTATGGTTGAGTACATAGCAATGGTGGCTAGTGAGAAGTATCGTCTTGAGTGACCTTTTAAGTGTTTCATGCTGGGATTTTATCCAAGTTTTTATTAAAATTTGTTACTTAAATTATATATTGATAAAATACTATAAGAAGTTTAATATTAGGATAAATAACATATGCAAAAACATGGTGGAAATATCAACGCCTTTTCCCAAGAAGTGGGCTGTGACATTAGTGAAGTGATAGACCTCTCTTCAAACATAAATTTTCTGAAACCCAACATAGATGTAGATTTTAACACTTTAGATATATCTGCCTATCCTAACTACGATGAGCTTCAAGAGGTTATAGATAAACTCTACCAAGTGGAACGTTCTCAAATAGAGCTTTATAATGGAGCGACTACGGCTATTTACTCTCTTTTTAGGGAGCTGGATCTAAAACATTGTACGCTTTATGCACCCCTTTATGGAGAGTATAAAAATTCTGCTTTATTGCATGGGTATGAGGTTGAGCTAATTAATAGACTAGATAACATAGAAAAAGAGGTGAGATTAGGGTCGTTGGTGGTATTTGTAAACCCTTCGACTCCTGATGGAAAGTTTTACGAGTTAGAAAAACTCATGAATAAGTGGATAGAGAAGGGGTGTACGGTTTTAGTAGATGAATCTTTTTTAGATTTTACTCCTTACGCGTCAGCGACTAAGTACCTAAAAGTTTATGATAAACTCTACATATTGAAGTCCATGACGAAGTTTTACAGTTCGGCAGGTATTCGTGTAGGGGCTCTTTTGTCGGCACGGAAAAATATAGAAGCATTACAGAGTAGGGAGCCTCTTTGGAAGATTTCAGAGTTTGACAGTCATTATTTGCAGTCTGCATTAAGAGATGAAGAGTTTCCTTTAATGTCACGAAAGATAAATGATGAGTATAGAGAGTTGTTGGTTAAAGTATTGAAAAACTCCTCTTATGTTGATGAGGTTTACCCCTCTTGTGCGAACTTTGTTTTAGTGAAGTTGAAAAACATAGATGCTAAGGCGTTTCAAGAGCTACTGAACCCTTATAAGGTTATGGTACGTAACTGTGCTAATTTTGATTTTTTAGATGATGGTTTTGTTCGGATTGCTGTGAAAGATAAAGGATTTTTGAGAGTTTTAGAAGAGGCTTTGAGTTGAGTAATCTTTATTAAATAAAAAACAGTGCTGACAAGGAAAAAATCCTTGCCACACTTAACGGTAAGAAAAAGTTCTTAACCAAGAACTTTCTTAACAGCCTTACCAATCTCAGCAGGAGATACAACAACTTCAACACCAACAGCTGACAATGCATCCATTTTCTCTTTTGCAGTTCCAGCACTTCCTGAGATGATAGCACCTGCGTGACCCATTCTTTTACCTGGAGGTGCAGATTGACCAGCAATAAATGCTACAACTGGCTTAGTTACATTCTCTTGAATGAACTTAGCAGCTTGAATCTCCAAGTCTCCACCAATCTCACCAATCATTACGATTGCTTCTGTCTCTGGGTCATCTTGGAACATCTGAAGAAGTTGCTTGTAGCTAAGACCAATAATTGGGTCTCCACCAATACCAACAGCCGTTGTAATTCCGAAACCTTCATTAACAACTTGGTTTGCACCTTCATAAGTAAGTGTTCCTGACTTAGAGATAAGCCCTACATTTCCTTTTTTGAAAATGTTTCCTGGCATAATACCGATTTTACACTCATCTGCCGTGATAATTCCTGGACAGTTTGGCCCGATAGTCATCATACCATTTTTAGTAGCACAAGCTTTTGCTGCTTGCATGTCTCTAACTGGAGCACCTTCTGTAATGATAACAGCTAGTTCAATTCCAGCAGATGCAGCTTCCATAACAGCGTCACCAACAAATGCAGGTGGAACGAAAACCATAGATACAGTTGCACCAGTAGCTGCCACAGCCTCTTTAACTGTATTAAATACAGGTTTTCCTAAATGTGTTTGACCACCTTTACCTGGTGTTACACCACCAACGATGTCTGTTCCATAAGCCATACATTGCTCAGCGTGGAAAGTCCCCTCTCCACCTGTAAAACCTTGAACAATTACTTTTGTATCTTTGTTAACTAAAATACTCATTATTTCTCTCCTTTTGCTGCTGCTACTGCTTTTGCTGCACCATCACCAAGGTCTGTTGCTGCAATAACGTTATCGATATTTGCATTTTCTAAAATTACAGCTGCTTGGGCTGCATTTGTTCCATCAAGTCTTACAATAACAGGTACATTTACATCTACCAATTTAGTCGCTTCTAGGATACCATTTGCAATTCTGTCACATCTTACGATTCCACCAAAGATATTTACAAAGATAGCTTTTACATTTGGATTTTTAAGAATAATCTCAAACCCTTTAGCAACGGTTTCAGCATTTGCTGTACCACCCACATCAAGGAAGTTTGCAGGAGTTCCACCCATGTAGTTAATCGTATCCATAGTACCCATCGCAAGACCAGCACCATTTACCATACAACCAATCTCTCCATCAAGAGCAATGTAACTAAGACCATACTGAGAAGCTTCTCTCTCATCTGGATCTTCTTCTGTAATATCTCTCATTGCTTCAATGTCTGGGTGTCTACCAAGAGCTGAGTCATCGAATCCCATTTTTCCGTCAAGTGCTATGAAGTCACCAGCACCAGTTTTAATAAGTGGGTTAATCTCAATCATCTCTGCATCATTTTCCATATATAATGTATAGAGTTTTTGTGCAAATTGAATCATTTTTTTCTGTTCAGCTTTGTCTGTGATACCTAGACCAAATACAAGTTCTCTACCATGGTAACCTTGGAAACCAAATGCTGGATCAATTGCAATTTTAATGATTTTTTCTGGTGTCTCTTCAGCAACAGTTTCAATATCCATTCCACCTTCTGTAGAAGCCATGATAATTGGCATCTCAGCAGCTCTATCAAGTACAACTGAAAGGTAAAGTTCATCTTTGATATCTGCACCCTCTTCAATATAAACTTTTTGAACAAGCTTACCTTCTGGTCCTGTTTGGTGAGTAATAAGAGTCATTCCCAAAATCTCTTGAGCAAGTTCTTTTACCTCTTCAAGTGATTTAGCCAGTTTTACACCACCACCAAGTCCTCTACCACCTGCGTGTATTTGAGCTTTAACAACCCAGATGTTCCCACCTAACTCTTTTGCATTTGCAACAGCTTCGTCAGGTGTATTTGCGATAATACCTCTAGGTGTTGGTACACCATATTTAGCGAAAACCTGTTTCGCTTGATATTCATGAATGTTCAATGTGGACTCCTTCATTTTTTTAAAGTTGAAATTATTATACGATGATGGAGAATAATCTTAATTTAATAGCAATATAATTAGGAGTGATTTTGTATGATTGTTAATAATCTACACATTTTATATATTTAAAGCAATTTTTATTTACTGTGATGATTTTTTAAAGTGGGAAGAAAGGTAACATACTATTTTCTATTTGAAGAAAAATAGAAAATAGAAAATTTATAGATTATGTAGTTTTTTGTATAAAGGTTTTTAATAAACTTTTATCACAGAGATATTGACCATATCAAGTGATGGCTCTTTATTAAAAAACAATTTCTTATAGATTGTTAATAGAAGTTTTTTCATCTGTTTATATTCTCCATATTTATATTTTAAGTTTATATTATATATTAACTAATTTTTTTTATAATGTCAATATTTTCATATAAATTTAAATAAAAAATTTAAAATAAGTAGATAATTTTATTGTAAACTCTGGATACTCTCTTTTAACTCTGTATAACTGGCTCCCCCATCTGAAAAAGTATATTCAGTGGAACCATTTTTTACAAGAAGAATATAAGGCAATATCCCTGTCCAACCATAGGTTTCACTTACAAATCTAAGAAGTTCTTTAGCATCATCACCTTCTATAACAGGGTGATTTATATTTTGTTGACTCAAAAAATTAGAAGTTGCCGATGGTGACATTCTTTCTTGTGCTTGAATGGCAATAACTTCGACATTATTAGAAAATTCTCGTTTAATTCGGTTAAGAATAGGGGACTCTTTCTTACAGTATTCGCAATCTTTTCCCATAATTTCAAAAATTATTATTTTCCCTGCATATTGAGGAAAAATAAAGCCAATATTTCCATTGTCTGTGATAGTGATATTTTTACCTTGTATGGTTGGTAGTTGATAAGTTGTACCATTTTCAGAATAAGTAGGTTCTTCAGTTTCTATAGTAGACGGTCTAGGGGAATCAATAGTTGGGGTATGCAAAGTGTTGGTTGATTGGCTATTTGGTTGAGAGTTTGTATAGTTAGGTTGTTTTTGTCCACAAGCAGTATAGAGTAAGATATGCGTCAGTAATATGGAAGGAAGGAGTAGTTTCATTTTTATAACCTTTGAAAATTTGGTTTATTTTAGCAGGATTTTCTAAACAAATAATAAATTTTATATTCTGAATATAAGTATTAAGAAAAATTAGAGATTATAATATGAAATGAGTAGAAATTTTTTTATTTTAATGAATTTTAAAGTTTTTATAGTAAAAAAATAGTAACTATATTTTAACTAAGGTATAATTTCAGAATTTATTTTCGAAGGATAAAGTATGAAATGGACACCAAGCTCGTGGAGAGACTTTCCTATTAAGCAACAACCAACCTATGAAGACCAAGAAGCATTAAAAAGTGTTGAGACTGAGCTTGGTTCCTATCCACCACTCATTTTTGCTGGTGAGGCAAGAACCTTAAAGGCTAAACTAGCAAAAGTTGGTCGTGGTGAGGCATTTTTACTTCAAGGTGGAGACTGTGCAGAAAGCTTTGCTGATTTTAATACACCAAATATCAAGAACTTTTTTAAACTTATGTTACAGATGAATATGGTGATGATGTATGCTACAGGTAAACCAGTAGTGAAAGTAGGGCGAATAGCAGGACAGTTTGCAAAACCAAGAAGCTCTGACTTTGAAGAGATAGATGGAGTTAAATTACCCTCATATCGTGGTGATATTATTAATGGTATAGAGTTTACAGAAGAGTCAAGAGTTCCAAACCCTCATAATATGATACGTGCTTATAACCAAGCAGCTGCGACACAAAATCTTTTAAGAGCATTTTCAAGAGGTGGTTTCGCAGATCTAAATAAGGTTCACCAATGGAACTTAGAGTTTATTAAAGACCATGCTTTAGGTCAAAAATATACAGAGTTGAGTAAAAAAATAGACCGTTCTGTGAAGTTTATGGAGGCTTGTGGACTCTCAAGTAATCAAGTACCTCAGTTACATCAGACAACCATGTTTACCTCTCATGAAGCACTTCTTTTAAATTATGAAGAGGCATTAACAAGAAAAGATACAGAAGAGGACAACAAGTTTTATGACTGTTCTGCACATATGTTATGGATAGGAGATAGAACCAGAGAGTTAACTGAAGCACATATTGAGTACTTTAGAGGCATTGCTAACCCTATTGGTTGTAAAGTTGGACCAACCATGGGTGAAGATGAGCTTATAGAGCTTATAAATGCGTTAAATCCAGAGAATGAAGAGGGTAGATTAAACCTTATTGTCCGTATGGGTGCTGGTAAAATAGAAGAGTACTTCCCAAAACTTCTTAAACGTGTTCGTGATGAAGGTAAACATGTAGTTTGGTCATGTGACCCAATGCACGGAAATGTAGAGAAGAGTTCAACTGGTTATAAAACCAGAGATTTTGCAAATATCTTGTCAGAAGTTGAGCAGTTCTTTGCTATTCATAAACGTTTAGGAACTGTAGCAGGTGGTATTCACTTAGAGATGACAGGAAATGATGTAACCGAGTGTACAGGTTCAGAGTCCTGTGCCATTACAGCAGAAGACCTAGGAAGTCGTTACCATACCCAATGTGACCCAAGACTAAATGCCAGTCAGGCATTAGAGCTTTCATTTATGATTGGGAATATGATTAAAGATTAATTTCATTTGTTCCATGTTTTCATGGAACAAAGCGATGAAGTCGAGTAGGTCGGTTTCCCCGATGCCGAATTTCTATTTGACGGTAATCGCCCCTACAAATCCACCACCTCATGCTTCAACTTCTCTTATGATGTCTAATATAACAGACATTATGATATAATTTTGTCTATTAGACTAGACAAAAGGAACTATTTTGTTATTTGAAACTTTAATACAAAAGTACAGCCAAATTGAACAACTTCAAGATTATGAGTATAAACGCTATTTTTATGATGTGGTTGACTTTAATGATAAGATGGT
>JALUMR010000071.1 GCA_027055805.1 Campylobacteraceae bacterium | reverse complement strand
AAAAAATAATTATGTCAACACTGGTTTCTGCATTGCTTATTAATACTTCTGCTTTTGCAAAAGAGGATGTGAATGCTTCCATTACTAAGACACTTAGTGTTAAAGAGGTAAATAGTAAGGCTGTAGATAAGGCAAAAGATGGTGCTGCTTTTACTCAAAAAAAATTGGTTCAAGAGGCTTTAGACTCACTAAAGTCTGCACATGACGCATTTGTGGATATTAATGTAGGTGATAATAAAAAAGCAAAAGAAGATATAGAAAAGGCATTGGGAAAACTAGAGGTTATTTTAAGTGCCAAGAATGCACCAAAGTTATTAGCAGTTAAAAATAGCGTAGTTGTTAAAAACTTTTTGGGTACAAGCAAAGATGTTGAGCATGTAGTTAAGAGTGTACAGGATTTACTTAATGATGGGAAAATACAAGAAGCTAGAGAGCTTCTGTCAACACTTCAAAGTGAAATTGATGTAAGTGTCGTTAATCTACCTTTAGCATCTTATCCTGATGCATTGAAACTCACATCTAAGTATCTTTTAGAAAACAAACCTAAAGAGGCTAAAGAGGTACTCTCGTTAGCATTAAATTCATTTACTGTTGTTTCTGAAGTGATACCTATTCCATTGGTAAACACTATGGATTTAGTTGCATTAGCATCAGATGTTGCAAAAGAGAAAAAAGATGTTGCTCTCAAATATCTCTCTTCTGCATCTGATGAGTTAAATAAAGCTGAAAAATTAGGATACATAAGTAAAAGTTCTACTACATATAAAGAGCTTCACACATTATTGGATGGTGTTAAAAAAGAGATAGAAGGACCAAATAAAGCAGAAGAGTTGTTTAAAAACTTAACAAATAAACTTAAAGAGTTTAAAGAGAAAATTCTATCTTCTAGTGATAAAGAGGAAAAGTCTAAATAAATCAGAGGGTTTTATACCCTCTTTTAAAATCCTATTGTCTAAAATATAACCAAAAATCAAAATAAATAATCCAATAAACCTACTATAATCTATTAGACTTCTTGCATAACCCTATAAATGTATATATTCTTTATTGCACATCATCTTTCATTAAATATCCTCTCGACTTAGCTAAGGCTAGGACTTCGAGTATATTTAATAAAATCTAATGCACACTAAAGATTATCTACAAAATATAGGGTTATGCAAGAAGTCTATTTTAGAAAAGAGGTGTATCCATGAGCAAACAGACTATAAAAACTTCAGGCTTTACTTTAGCCAAAGGCAAAGAGCTAAAAGGTGATGACTATTTTGATGTGAAAACTATTGATGATTTGACCATTGCTATAGTATGTGATGGAGTAGGGTCAGCTGATGAAGGGGCCCAAGCTGCGAAAAGAGTTACTACATATTTGATGAATAACTTTAAAAATCGTCCAAATACATGGAGTATAGAGAAGTCTATAAAAACATTTATTGACTCTATAAATGCTATTTTATATGAAGAGTCAATGGTAAACTATGAACGAGCAGAGTTGGTAACTACTTTAACCATTGTTATTATAGAGGGGAACAGACTCTATGCTGCTAATGTAGGAGATAGTAGAATCTATCTGCAGCGTGATGGAATTTTGAGTCAGCTTTCACATGACCAAGTAGTAGAAGAGGATGGGTATGAGGGTGTCTTGAGCCAAGCCATAGGTATAGATAAAACAGTTTCTCCTTACTATTTTGAAAACATTATTACCGCAAAAGATAAAATCTTACTCTGTTCAGATGGACTCTATACGGTTATGGATGATGAGACTCTTTCAGATAATATAGCTTTTGGTGCTCATAGTATCATCAAAAAAGCCAGTAAAAAGATGGAAGATAATCTTCCTGATGATACTACAGCTGTTATTATTGATATATTGGGTATTGATAAAATTGCTCAGATGAAAGAGCAAGAGATTACTATTCCCGAAAAGCTTGAAGTGGGGATGGTGATAGATGGATATACGTTAGAGAAATCACTGATTCAAAATATGAGAACCTGGCTCTGTTCTAATAAAGGACAAAAATATGTTTTAAAGTTTGCCCCTATTGAAGCCATAGATGACCCAATGGTTCTTGACCTATTTGTTAAAGAGGCATGGAATTCTAATCGTTTAAAAGCAGGGTTTTTTCCAAAAGCTGTTGTTCCTAAAAATCGTACCCATCGTTATTATGTTATGAAGGCGTTAGATGGTGTTGATTTAAAGACACATTTGAAAAAACGAAAACTTTCTATAGATGATACTCTAAATCTTGCTAAAACATTATTGAAAATGAGTCAATACCTTATCAAATTTGACCTTGTGCATGGAGACATAAAGCCTGAAAATATTATGATAAGTGAACGTGATGGGAAACATATTTTTAAGATTATAGATTTTGGCTCTATGACCGAGATATATAGTATCGCATCAAATGCTGGAACACCATCATATCTTGCTCCAGAGCGTTTTACTGGTGCGAGTATTAATGAAGGAAGTGAGATATTTTCTATAGGTGTAACACTCTATGAGGCATTAACTGAAAAATTTCCTTATGGAGAGATAGAGCCTTTTCAGCAACCTACGTTTAAAACTCCAAATTCTCCAAATAAAGAGAATAAAAATATACCTGATTGGCTTAATTCTATTTTATTAAGAGCCATAGAGGTAAATAGTGAAAAACGTTATAAAAATTATTCTGAAATGCTTTTTGAAATTTCTAATCCAAATAAGGTTAAACCCTATTTTGACACTACTAAACCATTGATAGAACGTAATCCTGAACTTTTTTATAAGATTGGGTTTATTGTTGAATTTGTTATTATTTTAGCCCTATTTTATCTGTTATCAAAGTAAAAAATGTTATTTTCCTTCTG
>JALUMR010000070.1 GCA_027055805.1 Campylobacteraceae bacterium | reverse complement strand
CTCTCTATCCTAGTACCTTAGCCCAAGAGAATCTTAGCCTTATTCTTTTGGCTCTTAAAAAACAGAGAAAAAAGTACCATAAAAAAGGTGAAAAGCTCAAGTTTAAAGCCATCGTGGACAACCCTGTTTCTAAAAACAGTCCCTTCTCAACCTATGCCATAAAGCTACATAAATTTATGCCAAGCGAAGAGGAGTTGTGGTTTCAAAAAGTTGCCAAACATCACTCTCCAACCTACTTACAAAAGATACACACAACAAAAAGGAGTGTTGATGCAAACCTTACTTGGTAAAATTATTGTTCTACTTATGCTCTTTGTCCTCTCTCTTCATAGCTACAGTGTTAGTATGAGTGTTGACAACAATAACCCTATGGTTGGTGAGAAGTGCATCTTGACTTTGGAGTTTAACTACGACAACCTAGAAGAGTATGAGATAGAAGAGGCAGAGTTTGAAGAGTTTGATGTTAAACTGCTAGATGAAAACGAGACGCAAGAGAGCAACAACACGTGGAGCGTAAAACAACGTTATGAGCTTACCCCACACAAAGCAGGAACCATTACACTACCTGCTCTTAAAACACATATAGAGATGATAGAGGAGCAGTATCAAGAACGTTACAACCGAAATAAGTATCTGAAAAAGTTTGATATTTTTACTCAGCCAATAAGTATGAATGTACAACCTTTACCTGATGAACTTACCATTACAGGTATTTATGAACTCTATGCCCATATAGATAAAAACTCTACCAAGCTTGGAGAACCCATACATTTTACTGTAGGTCTCAAAGGTGAAGGAAACATTCCAAACTTAGACTTTTTAACTCTAAATATTCCCAATACTACCATTTATGAAAAGTCAGATACACAGTATGAAAAAAGTTTTGACATTCTCTCCAATAAAAATTTTACTATCCCCCCTATTCTCCTAAAATATTACAATCAGAAAAACAAGGAAATTACTCTCTTAAACACTACTCCCTTTCATATAAAAGTAATTGGTACTACAGCTAAAAAAGAGAACATCTCAATAATTTGGTGGCTCTTACTTCTATTACTTTTACCACTCTTTTGGTTTATTTCAACATTTTTTAAATATGATGAAGAAAAAGCTTTAAAAAAACAACTAAAACAGTGTAAAAATAAAGAGACACTTCTAAAAAAACTCATGCCTTATTTTTATAAAAATAGAGAGCTTACGAGACTTATTTATGAGTTGGAAGAAGTAGAAGAGCGTAAATTTAAGAGCTTAAAGAGGAAGATATTGGCATATTTTTAAGAAGATAATTTTACTATTTTCATTAAGAGTTATTAAGTTTTTTCTTAGCCCTCTCCAAATTATCATTACAAATTTCAACATAAGGATGATTCTCTCCAACGGTAGAAATTAATATTTTTAAAGCTTTATTATAAAAGCCTATTGCTTTTTCATACTCTCCTTTATTAAAATATACCAAACCAATATTGTTATAATTCATCGCTGTACCAGGATGATTTTCGCCTAATGTAGCTACTCTTATTTTTATAGCTTTAGTATGAAACTCTATCGCTTTATCATACTCTCCTTTACTATCCCATACCCCACCAATTTCATTGTAATTGGTAGCTACAGAAACATAATTTTCACCAAACTCTTTAATATTTAATGCCAATGCCTTTGTGTGGCATTCCAAGCTTTTATCGTACTCACCTAACTTATAGTAAAGGCTACCATACTCATGCAATATCTCTGCATCTTTTATGCCCAAAGGAATAAACTCCTCAAACTCTGCTTTAGCTTTATAGTACTTTAGCTCTTCTATGTAGGTCTCTAACATCATCGTATCTTAACTCTTTAAAGGCTTTGTCTATCATTTTTTGTACAGAGACTTTAAGGCTTTTTGAGTCTATCTTCTTAAGCAGTTCACCTCTCTCTTCTAAAAGCTCTTGGGTAGTTTTTCTGTTGTTTGAGAGTTTTAGTTTTAAGTTTTGATAGGTTTGAGGGTTTTCTAAAACTGTTTTATAATCTTCTCCAAAGTACTTTTCTAAAAATGCTGTCTCATCTCCACCTTGTAGTTTTATAAGAGCTTTTATCTCTTCTAAGTTTGCATGGGTCTTTGTTGCTTCTATTTTAACTGTCTCTTCTGTTGTATCTTTGGGTTTCAAATAATCATAAATAAACCCTGTTATTACAGCCATAACAATAACCCCACCAATGGTATTTAAAGCTTGATTTTCCATTTTTTTTAAAAAAGGTACCTTTTTAGCACCTTTATATTCCATCTCTTCACTACACGTGACAAATACTGGTATTTCTTTCCAAACATTTTTAAGATAAGCTATAGGTATGGCATAAGCATCTTTTCCATTTCTATTTCTGTCAGTTGCTACAGCTATAACGCTATTGGTTCCTTTTAAAAGCACAGCCGAACCACTGTACCCTTTTTCTATACTGTCATCTTTTTCAAGAGAGAGTTCATAGGTTTTTATAGTCTCATTAAGAGCATGAATTTCAGAGACTTTTTTAATAACTCCATTAAGTTTTTCAAACTTGAAGCTCTCTCTTTTATGAGGTTTAAAACCATTTATTTCAACCAATACACTTTTGGTTATAGTCTCACTGCAAAGGTTTAAAACTTTTGTATTGGTTAATCCCTCTACATAAATCACAGCCAAATCAATACCCTCACTAGAACCTTGGTGAAAAAGCTCTGCTTTTTTACCCTCTACCTCTAAAAACTCTGTCTCACACTCCTCAACCACATGACAACAAGTCACAAGGTATGAACCATCTTTATCAGCATAAACCACAAAACCTGTTCCAAAACTTCTGTTGTTACTGCTTTTGATTAGAAAGGTGGATTTTTGCATAGA
>JALUMR010000069.1 GCA_027055805.1 Campylobacteraceae bacterium | reverse complement strand
ATTAAAAAATCTGGGTACTCAACACTTGTAGCACAATGCCCCTGTGATGGCTTAACTTATGCACTAAGCCCAAACATGAAAAACCTAGATGGTATGAGAGTGGTTCTAACTTGGGGAGCGAATCCTTCAGATTTAGATTCTCACTTAGCTTATGAAAACAACCATATCTATTTTGAAAAGAAAATTGGGAGTCAAGCCCATCTTGACGTAGATGATACCGATAGCTATGGACCAGAAACCATTACCATTACAAAAAAGAAAGAAGGCAAAAAATACCTCTATGCTGTACATAACTATAGTAAAGGAAGCTCACCTACATCTAACGGTTTAGAAAAATCTGGTGCAACAGTTCGTGTTTACATCGGTCAGACTTTAGTACGTACCTACAAGGCATCTCCAGAAAAAGTAGGTAATGTTTGGATTGTTTTTGGTATTGACGAAAATGGAGCTTTTCAAGACATCAACTCTTATTTAGGAACAACAAAAAGCTCAGATGGAGTACAAGAAATCATGAAAGACATTTTGCTTTCAGGAGATTTTAGTTCTCAAAGTGTCATTACAAGTTCACAAAAAGCACAAGCTGAAGCACTCAATGAAAAAGGTGAAAAAGCCTACCATCAGAAAAATCTTGAAGAGGCAATGTACTTTTTCCAAGATGCCATTAACCTCTACCCTAACTATGGTCAAGCTTACAGCAACTTAGGATTAACATTCCAAAAACTTCATAGAAATGCAGAAGCACTATGGGCAAACAGAAAAGCCATTGAAAGAGCATCAGGTTCAAAAGCCAATACCGTTAAAGCCAGTTCTTACTACAACATAGCCAGAGTTTATGAAAAACAAAATGAGTGGAAAAATGCTTTAGACAACTATAAAAATGCCCTCTCTTTTAAAAGTCACCCTGCCTATACAAAAGGGATTAAACGTATGAAAAAGAAATTAGGTCAATAAGAAAAATATTGTTTTACGGGTAATGAAGCTCCAGCTTCATTACCCACTGTTCAAATTATTAGATAATAGTTTTGGCATCCTTCATAACTAGCTAAAAGTAGTTGACACTTTAGGGGCAGTGACTTTAGTCGCTGTTGTCTATTTCATGGACTAAAGTCCATGCCCCTTAAAACACTCAATATTAACACAAACTTCTCTATCTCCTTCTTCTCACTCTTATGTAAACAGCCATTATAAAGCTTATTATACTCATATAACAAACGAAAAAAGTCCACATCATCACTCTCATTCATGGCTTTTATTTTTCTAATCCACTGCTGTTCAACAAGAGGTAAAGAGGAAAAATTGGCTTTATATTTTGGCTCTTTTTTATACCATTTTTGAGATTCAAAATAAGGTTTTAACACATAGCTTTTAAATACATAGCCACGTTTAGCATAAGGTAGATTTTTTAAAATTTTCATACTCTCTTCATTTAAAATTTCAAGATAGCCTTTTTCGTCTATGCTTAAATGACTTTTAAAAGCTTTATATTTTGGATTTTTCCTATACCACTCATACTGCTCAAAATATTTCTGAATCGTTGGATTTTTAAAAACATAACCTCTTCTTGCATATGCTATATTTTTTAAAATTTTATAAGAAGTTTTATCATGAAATTTATTTGTTATTGAGACAGCATTGACTTGAAAACTTAACCTATGGACTCTATAATCAAACGCTTCCAACCATGATGAACCAATACCCCCAATACGCCAAGAGTTTAAGTTTAACTCTCCTTTTATTTTAAAGTTTTTCTTTTTAAATACCAAAGGGCTTTTGTAGAGAAAGAACCTTAGTGCTTTGTATCCAAAGTCCGTACCTGGGTCAATGACAATAGACTTACTCATACCATCAAACTCCCACTCAGAAGCTTTGGTAAAAAAGGTTTTAGCTATGGTAAACTGCTCCATATCACCAACATCTATAATAAGTGTAAAATCTTCAATCAGCCCATTAGCCCAGCGTGACGCAGCAGAGAGTATGTAGTCTATTTCATAATGAGTAGAAACCCCACCCGATGGTTCATAACTGTAGTGATGAGTCACAGAATTAATACCTTTTTTAAACAATGCTTCAAAAGAGTAAACGTACCCTACAGTCATTTTCCCCTCTTCGTAATCCGAAGAGATATGTTTAACTTTATAAGCCAGTTTTTTCCCATTCATAAGAACAGAAAAACGTTTCATATAAGGGTGACCTCCATTAACAGGCTTGGTAGTTACATCACCATCAGGCTCTGCAGCTTCAAAACCCACCAAAACTTTTTTGGCTTTGTTTGGGTTAAAAAATGTATACTCCACCTTAACATCTAAGGTGTCATCATCTAAACGTGTAATGGTCAAAACCTCTTTTTTAATAGATATATTTGACTCTTTCATAGGTACGAGCTGATTTCCAGAGAGGGTGTATGCTCCGTCGTTCGCATCTACAAACAGAGACAATAGCATTAAACTAAACAATACTCTTTTCCAAAATCTATTCATCATAATTTTTCCTCTTTTCATCACTTATCCTCTAGGCATCACGATTGGTATAAAGTCTGTCAAACAGTACTATATACCACTTACCATCTATCTTTTTTAGATGAAAAATTATATCTTCTTCGGTCATCACTACTACAAAGACATCTTTGTCTAAAAACTTAGCAATGTCTGACTTTTCTTTTGTGTAGTTAGCTTCTGTATCATAGTCGTATTTACTCTCATTTAGCCATTCACTTAGAGGCATATACATTTCATCATGAATAAAAACTCCCTTACTACTCCAATCACAATCATCGTCTAGTACTATTACTTTTTTCCACTCTATTTTTTGTGGTACTTTTTTTAAAGCATCAAAATATATCGGTTCATATTGACTACGAC
>JALUMR010000068.1 GCA_027055805.1 Campylobacteraceae bacterium | reverse complement strand
AAATTTAGTTCCTAATAGAATAGGCATTGGCTTACCTCTGTGCTACCAATGAAAGCAAACTCAAAAAAGTTTTTAAAAAGGTCTATAAAAGCACTATCTATATCTATATTCAACAGCTTAGGCTACAAACACCAAGGGCATTTCTCTAAGCTCTTTTTTAAGACGTATGGGGTCTATCCTAAAGATTTATTGAAGAGGTGAAAATTATTTAGCTATACTAGCACCATGAAAATAAAAGTAGGAACATTTAACCTTTTTCAATTTGTAGAGCCTCCCTATTCGTGGTATACGAAAAAAGAGAGATTCTCTCAAGAGCAGTGGCTTGAAAAAACAACATGGATAAAAAGTCAAATTTTAAAAATGGATTGCGACATTATAGGTTTTCAAGAGGTCTTTTCAAAAGATGCCTTAGAGAGCCTTGTAAAAGAGTTAGGTTTTAACTATTTTGAAACGGTTGATGTGGCAAAACTGACTAAAAAAACCTACATTAGCACTACTGTTGCTATTGCTTCCAAGTTCCCCATAGTGAAGACGCAAAGAGTCAAGGTCAATATTCCTACTTTTAAAAAGCACAACTTTGTAGGACATTACGGTTTTGCAAGAGTTCCCATAAAAGCAACTATTATGCTACCTAATCAAACAGAGCTTGTGGTCTATGTTGCACACCTAAAATCGAACCGACTCAATGAGTTTGAATACGTTTTTAAAGAGGAGCATGACTTAACTCATAAAAAAGAGTCCGTAGCCAAAGCCCTAAAGGGAACAACTTCTACCTCTTTACACCAAAGGTTATGTGAAGCTTCATCACTCTTTTTCAATATGAAAAGGGTTAAAAATAAGCCTATAATATTGCTTTGTGACTTAAATGATAAAGAGTTCTCACTCTCTATTGATGCTCTTACAAATAACAATTACCAGGATGAAGAGAGTGAAGAGGGCTATCTTTTACATGATGCCTCTTACCAATACACAAAACCTATACACAATCCACACCCAGAACAAAAAGAGCTTAAACGAAAATTTACAAGTTACTTTTTAGGTAAAGGAAATGTATTGGATTATATTTTTATATCGAACCATTTTGAGAAAAATAATGACGAGAAGATTGCTAAAGTAACTGACTATACAGTTTTTGATGAACATCTACAAGAGCATACAAAAATGCACATACTTAAAAGCGATCATGCACAGGTAGTTTGTAAATTGAGCTTTAGTTTATAAAAGTTAATTAGTATAATTGGTTATTGAGAAGCGTATTGTTTTTTATTGCATTTTTATATGCTGAAGATTGAAGGGTTTTTTTTAATTTAACTATATCTCGCATTTTATGAACATCACTACCTACAAAATCAACAAGACCTAGCTTTATTAATTGTAAAGCAATTTTATAAATTGTTTTAGATCTGTTTTGCAGTGATTTTATATTGACTTGAAAGAGTATCCCATGTGCTTTTAGGGACTTGTATAGCTCTATATCATTCTGAAGATAACGATAACGTTCAGGATGAGCTAAAACAGGAATATAACCCTTTTCTTGTAGGCGATAGATTACTTGTTCAAGTATCATAGGTTTAGAGCCATAGTCCGTCTCAAATAAGATATAGTTTCCCATAAATGGAATAAGCTCATCGTTTTCTATAAGCTTTAAAAACTCTATATCAACATAATATTCTGCACTTGCTTCTATATCCATATTGATATTCTCTTCTTTTAGAGCATACTGTACTTCTTGTAGTTTTTGAGTGATGGTTTCTTTATTATTTGGGTAGAGGTCTGAGATAACATGTGGGGTAGTAATAAGTTTACTGTAACCTAAAAGTTTAAACTTTTTTATAATGGCTACAGACTGTTCAATGGTTCGAACCCCATCATCTATGCCAGGCAAGAGATGAGAGTGGATGTCTACTTTAATAGGGTTCGTGTAATTGAAAAATTTAAAAAAATTCATATTCGTTTATTCATACTCATAGCCATATCCATAGCCATATTCACCTGCTTGTTCTTTTGAAGCATTTATAATCAAACCAATATTTTTGAATTCATACTTTTCAATCATACTTTCAAGTGTAGAAATAAACTCTTTTTTAGCAAAGTTTTCTCTGATGACTATAAGATTTAAATCAGTATATTTCATAATGGTTTTTGTATCAGTAACAATACCTATAGGTGCACTATCAATGATGATATAATCATACATACCTCGTAATTTTTCTAATAGTTCAGGTAGTTTTTTTGATAAAATAAGCTCAGATGGATTGTCTGTAATTGGACCAGATGTTATAATATCTAAATTCGCAAACTCAGTTGCTCTTATAATCTCTTTTAAATCGTGACTTCCATTAAGATAGTTAGCAATACCAATACTGTTGTCTACAGAAAAGAACTTATGTAGCGTTGGTTTTCTAAGGTCAAGGTTAATAACAACTGTTTTGTATCGAGCCATATCTAGCATAGTAACAAGGTTCGCTACTGTTGTTGTTTTCCCTTCACCAGCTATTGTTGAAGTAACGAGAATGCTTGTTGCTGAATTTTCTTTTTTACTAAATTGTAAATTTGTTCTTAATGTACGGAAACTTTCAGCAAATGGTGATTTACCTTGATCTCGTACTTCTAGTTGGTAATTTTTTTGTTTAGTAAATGGTATCGTTCCATAAATTGGTAATGATGTTAGTTTCTCTATATCTTCTTTACTCTCTATCTTTGTATTTCTTTGATTACGGATGAGTGCAAGAATTGAACCTAAAATAGCTCCCAATAGTAGACTTATAAGGAAAATTATTGAACGTTTCTTATTAATAGGTTCATATGAATTATAAGCTTGGTCAATAATTTGGTAGTCAGAAAAAGTTGCAAGTTGTATAATATTACTTTCAGCTTTTTTCTTGAGTAAGTACTCATACATTCTTGATTTAACTTCATAATTTCTTTTAATATTAATCAGTTGTCTCTCTTTTGACGGTAAGACATTCATTTTACGTTCATAACTTAGCTTACGTTGAGTGAGGTTATTGTTTTCATAATCAATGTTTTTACTCAAACTATCTAGGTTATAACCTATTTTTGTTCTAATGCTCTCAATTTGTCGTCGAACACTTTGTAACTTAGGATACTCATCGGTATATTCAGTACTTAGATCCTCTTCAAGAAGTTGAGCGTCTTGGAGCTTTGTGATAAGTGCTAAAGTACTTTGATCATTAAGTTTAGATAAAGATGGTGCAATTGCATCTAAATTAGAGTTGTTTTTAACAAAATTAATTAAGTTGTCAATGAGCTTTTTCTTTAGTTTATTTTCTGATTTTTGAATTTCAATATCACTTAATTGTTGAATATAGAGTGCAGCTTGTTCTGAAGGTTTAACAAAACTTTTAGAAACTTGGTATTGTTCTAGTTGCTCTTCTGACTCTTTTAACTCTTTTTTGATATTGTTGAGCTCTTCAAGAATAAAATCAGACGTTCTGTTTAGTTTCTTATTCTTACTATCAATACTGTACTCAACAAAACTACTTGCTAATGCATCTACATAATGTTGAGCTCTATCTGCTATAGTATCTTCATAATTAATTTTGATTAAAGAGGTGTCTTTTTCTAACTGAGTAACTTTTAATCTATCTTTAATGATGTTTTCAAATACTTGTCTTTGTGTTCCATTGATAATAAAATAGATAGGCTTTTCTATTTTATGAAATTTATTTACTGTTAATTGAAAATATTTAGTTTTAACCTCTTTCCCATAAGCTAGTTTGCCTGAATCCTCTAGTTTAAAAAGTTCATTTCCAAATAGGCTATTTTGAATCTTCTCTTTATATGTAGGCTGATAGTTTATTTTGTATCCATCACCTTCTGCTGTTAATGTTAGTTTCTTTCCCATTACTTTAGGATCTAAAACTTTGATTTTTGTTATCTCAATAGGTAAGTCTTTATAAATCTCAACTGTTTTATACCCTTCATCTGTAAAATATTGTACCTTTAAATGTATTTCACTTAATGCTTGGTTATTAATCTTATAGGTTTGGAGAAGTGAAATTTCTTCGGTAACCTCTTTAGATTTTGTTGTAGAAACAGTGTTATTAATTAATTCTCCAGACTGTGTCTTAACATTTGGTTTTACTTTAATAATAGCATATGAGCTATACATAGATGGTGTAAAGTAAAGATATGCATAACTTAAAAGTCCAGCGAGTATAGTAGAAAGAAATATAGACCACTTATATTTCTTTAGAATACCCATTATGTCTTGAACCTGAAGTTCATTCGTTTTGTTGTTTGTATTTGCTCCCATGGTTAACTCCTCTTTCCTGGTTTAGTTTTAGTTAGATAAAAATTTAATACTAACAAATGGTTGTAGTATATTACCAATAAGTCTAAATACTGGACTGATTTCATCAACGCCTACGTTAAAGGCTTTCATTCCATTTGGCATGACATAAACAATATCATTTGGTTTAATCATCAGATTAGCTGTTTTTAATGAGTTGACATCTGTTAAGTTAACAACGCTTGTATGTACACTTGATGTATCTCCACCTCTAAAAATAAGAATAGATTTTCTATTTGCTGAATCGGTTAAATCACCTGATTTAGCTATGGCTTGTAGTAGCGTTAAACGTTCATTCTCAAGTGGTATTTCCCCTGGGTTTTTAACTTCACCAATAACATAAGCTCGTTGATTTAATACTTCAAGTTGAACATCAGGAGTTTTAATGTAAGTACTCAGTGCTTCAGATAACTTATCTTCAGCCTCTGTTTGACTTAATCCTGCGATATGTATGCTTCTAATAAGAGGCATACGTAGGTTACCTTTAGCGTTTACAAGAATCCCTCTTTCTTGAGGTAGATTAATATTAGAGGTACTAAGCTCAGGGTGCTTATATACAATAACAGAGATTCTATCATGAGGTTGAATTTTATAATCAAATTGTATATTGCTTACAGTAGATTCTTGATTTTTGGGTGATGTTGTATTGGCAGGTTGATTAAGTTCTGCTTTATTAAATAATAGATAGTCATTTCTTGTGCTACATCCTGAAAATCCTATACTTATAAAGGATATGATTAATAAATAATTTTTCATCTAGTTTACTCCGTATTTAAATTGTATATTGATTAAATTATGATTTCACAAATAAAATAAAAATGATTGTAATTTCACTTAATTTAACGATAGGATAATAATAACAAAACTTATGTATATTTATGTTAAAAAAATAGTTTTTAATATAAAAATTGTTTTTTGTTTTTTATTTTAAGCAAAAAGTTAAGTTAAACTCTAAAATTATTAAATTTCAGAAGAATAAGATGCTTTTTTCATATTTAAATAGCATTGTGAGTTTTTAGTTGTCATATTTACTTTGTTTTCTAGTCAATTATTAAAATACAGAAAATATTTATCTATTACTAAGATGGAACTAGAACGAGCCTTTGTAAGTTTATACTAAAGACCCTTTTTTCCTAAAACAACGCCAACTGTTTGTAACATAATTTTTATTTCAGATATTAGTGACCAATTTTTAATATATTCCAAGTCATAACCTAATTTTTGTTCTGTATCATAACTATTTCTTCCATAAGGGTAAGAGACTTGTGCAAGTCCTGTAATTCCTGGTCTAACAAGATAACGTTTTTGATAATTTTTTATTGTCTTTTCATATTGATTAGATAGAATATCCCATTCAGCTCTTGGACCTATAAGGTGCATTTCACCTTTGATGACATTAAGAATTTGAGGTAGTTCATCAATTCTTGTTTTACGCATAAATTGTCCAAAAGGGAAAATTCTAAGATCTTGATCTTGGGTATATAACCCTAATTTAGTGGTTTCATGAATATGCATACTTCTAAATTTATAGCAGGTAAAGGTCTTTCCCTGTAGTCCCACTCTTGTCTGTTTAAAGAAAATAGGTCCAGGAGACTCCTTTTTAATACGAATAACAATCAAGGCAACAATTGGTATGGTAGCAATGATAAGTAGAGTACTTAATGCAAAGTCAACCACTCTTTTTTGAAAATATGCAAATTTTGAGTATGTTTTTAGTTGTGAATCCAAGGATTTAGGGTAGTATTGTTTGTCATGAGGTATATTGAGTATTGAGGCATTCACAATATTATCCTTTATTTTATTTATATAAGTTTATATAAGTATAACATTAAAAATAGTATAAAACAATAAAACTATACAAGTTAAATTGAATTTTTTGATTTTGTATAGAATCTAAACTTATATTTATTTGTTCTTCTTTATGCATGAAGTCTAATGTTTTTTTGCTAAAATTCAAAGAGTTATGAAGTTATGAAAAAAGGTAAAAAATGAATTTAACACATTTAGATGAGAACAATAAGCCTAAAATGGTAGATGTCTCAGATAAAGAAGAGTCTACCCGTATAGCTGTTGCATCAGGTATTATAGAAGTGACTCCAGAGGCATATAAGGCAGTGGTTCACAATATTGCAAAAAAAGGCCCAGTTTTACAAACAGCAGTGATAGCTGCTATTCAAGGAACAAAACAGACCAGTACGCTTATTCCGATGTGCCACCCACTTATGCTAACTTCTGTAAAAACAGATATAGAAGAGTTAGAAGATTTACCAGGATTTAAACTGACAGTTCAAGCTAAGCTCAAAGGACGAACAGGGGTTGAAATGGAAGCACTAACAGGTGTATCTGTTGGATTGTTAACCATTTATGATATGCTAAAAGCCATTGATAAAGGAATGGTTATTAAAAATATTCAGTTAGAGAAGAAATCAGGAGGAAAATCAGGTGATTTTAGACGGTAATACATGTGAAAGACCAGATATAGAGTACCCATGCGAATGGGGTTATAAAATAATAGGAACATCCAAAGAGCTTTTAGAGGCTTGTGTTTTTGAAGTCATGGGTGAGCGAGACTATCATACTAGTAAAGGAAAAAGTTCTAGTAAAGGAAAATTTTATGCTCTGACTACTGCTTGTGAAGTAGCATCAGAAAAGGATAGAAATGCTCTTTTTAAAGCATTTCAAGACCATTCTGATGTTAAGATGGTTATCTAGGAGCAGTGACTTCAGTCACTGTTATTTGTGCGTGGACTAAAGTCCATGTTCCTGTTGAAGTAAAACTTTTTGTGTTAGCATGGCTGTAATCATAGAGAGTATGACATACGCTAAAAAGAAATAGAGTCCCACTTCAATCTCTGCTTGGCTTATGCCCCCTCCATTACTGGTTAAGTAAACCAAAAATGTTGCAACTACAAAAACATCTATCATTGACCATTTCCCGATATGTTTAAAAAAGTTAACCAAATGTTTGCTCCATGAATATTGGTTAAAGAGTAGAGTAAAGGTTAAAGTTAAACTTTTTAGAACTGGAAGAAGTATCGAAAAAAGTAAAATAGTAATGGCTATAATAGTCTCTCCATTTTGAAATAGTTTGTTAATGGAACCAATGATTCCTTTAGACTCAAATGATAAAATAACATCTCCTAAATAGTTAACATTTTTATGTATGGTGACCATAAGTATGGGGTTAATAAGTCCATAAAGTAAGGAGATGAATGTTGAGAAACTTAAGGTTAATGCTGCACCTCTTAATGTACATGTAAAAGAAAATATTAAAATAAGTATGAGTATTCCCATGAAGTAGTAAAGATAAAGCATACTTTTTTCTTTTGAAATTTTTTGTTTCTCTTTGAGTTGCAGAAGTGAAGTTTTATATTTGTTTTTAACAAGTCCAAATGAGATGATAGATGTTATCTCATCTATCTTTCCACTTGCTAAAGCATTCGCGTCACAAACAGTTGCAATTTGAGAGGTTATTGCTTCATAATTTTTAGCATGTTTGTAGGTTATAAATCCAAAGTAGCTCATAATGGTTAGTAAACAAATAATTACAACTGTTTTTAATATTTTTATCATAAAAGATTATGACTTTTTTTTTATTATAAAAATCTAAAAAAAGCTTATTATTATGAACTCTAAACCATTTATTAATGCAAAAATAGATAAAATCTATATTTAATAGATAACAACAGGAGATTTTTTGAAAAGTAATCAGTATTCAGTTAAAATATATGAAACACAAATTGATGATGAAGAGAACTTCATGAGTTTCTTTGATACGAACTATACACTTTTTAAAGATCATCTTATTGTTATACAGGGTAAATTACCTAAGAGCATTGAGACCTATTTGAAAGTTAAAAAATTAAAATACCTACATGATTTTGACTTGCCAAAAGGACGAAGTAGAAAAGCACTAGAGAGTGAACTCTCTGCCGAAAAAGCAGAGAGAGCAGTTTCTCAGCAGATTGCAGAAGCAAAGGTAGAAGAACTCTCTTCACGTTTGCAAAACAATCTAACGGTGCTTGATGACATGATTAGAAGTGGTCGTGAACTTAACATAGAAGGAGATTTACTTCTTCTTAATCGTGTCAATAGTGGAGCTACTATTAATGCTTTAGGTAATGTTATTATTACTAAAGTCGTTGAGGGTGCTATTCGTTGTAATGGAAACTTTATGATGTTAACAGCCTCACCAAAAGCCAATATAATTTTTCATGGTGTTGAAGTTGAAAACAATCTTTTGGCAAATAAACTGAACCGAGTTGAATTAAAAAATAATGAAATAATCATAACCCCCGTATTAAAGAAGGAGATAAATTGGGCATAGTAATAGCAGTAATTAGTGGAAAAGGTGGTGTTGGTAAAACAACAGCTACAGCAAACCTTGGTTTGGGTGTTGCACTAAACGATAAAAAATGTGTGGTCGTAGACTTTGATATTGGTCAAAGAAACTTAGATATGATTTTAGGTTTAGAGAACCGTGTTGTTTATGATATTGTTCAAGTTATGGAGGGTGATGCTTCTGTAAAACAAGCACTTATTAAGAGTAAAGTGAATGAAAATCTTTTCTTTTTAGCAGCTTCACAAAGTAAAGATAAAACGGTGTTGGAGTCGGATAAAGTTCACAAACTTGTAACAGAGTTGAAAGAAGATTTTGATTTTGTTATCTTAGATGCTCCAGCTGGGATAGAGAGTGGGTATGAGCATACTATTGAGTTTGCAGATGCTGCAATTATAGTTGTCAACCCTGAAGTATCCTCTATTCGTGATGCTGACAGAGCCATTGGTATTTTGGATTCTAAGTCATATAAAGTAAAAAATGGTGAAGAGGTTGCTAAGTATCTTATTATTAATCGTATTGATGCTGATATGGTTCAAAAAGGTGAGATGTTAAAGAGTGAAGATATTTTAGAAATTTTAAGTGTTAAACTTCTTGGAAAGGTACCTGAAGATAAGGGTGTTATAGATGCCTCAAATCAAGGTAAACCAGTTATTTTAGATAAAAAATCGCTTGCAGGACAGGCTTATTTACGAATTGCATCACGTTTATGTGGTAAAAAAGTAGATATGAAAGATATAGAGGTTGCTAACTCTGGATTTTTCTCAAAACTATCGGGGATGTTTAAATAATGTTTGGATTTTTTAAAAGAAAAAAAAGTGCATCTGTTGCTAAAGATAGGTTAACCATCGCTATTATGTCTGATAGAGATAGAACCAATGCTTACCCTTTTATGGATGAGATGAAAGCAGAGATTATCGAAGTGGTTAAAAAGTACATTGGTGTTAAAGGTGTTGAGATTAAAAAAGAGGTAGATGGTGACTTAGAAGCACTCTCTATAGATGTTGAGTTAGATAGTGATACGGTAGTAAAAAAAATATAGAGTAGGTTTAGAGCCTACTCTTTTAAGTAGTCCTATTTATGCAAGAACTTCTGGAATTCTAATCATTTGACCTGGATAAATAAGGTCAGCATCTTTAATAACTTCAAGGTTTGCTTCAACTATGTGCGTATATTTACTTCCATCATCGTAAAACTTATCAGCAATTCCCCATAGAGTATCACCTTTAGCAATACTATAAAAAATCTCTTCAGGAATCTCTCTGGTACTGTCTTCCGATATTTGTTCCATAGTTACAAGTTGGTCAGCATTTACCTGTGCTATACCTTCTACGTTCCCTGCAATTAATATGGCTTTTTCTCTAGTAGGATAGTTTTGTGCTACACCTGCCAAATCAACTCTGTCACCTTCAACACCAACGGTAAGACCATCTACTGGAAGTTCGCTAAAGCTACTCTCTATCTCTTCTTTAATAGCTGCTGCATCATCGCCTTTACCTAAGATCTTCTTACCTGCATCTGATATAAAATCGAAAAAACCCATTTTGTTTCCTTTTAATTTTTTGTTACTAATAATTATATTCTATTAACCTTAAGACTCTTTAAGAATTCGTGGTAAAGTGATACCTGTTTGACTTTGGTATTTACCTTTTCTGTCTCTATAGGTAGTTTCACACTGCTCATCACCTTCTAAAAATAGTACCTGAGCTATTCCTTCATTGGCATATATTTTAGCTGGTAGGGGAGTTGTATTAGATATTTCTATGGTAATATGCCCTTCAAATCCTGGTTCAAAAGGTGTAACGTTTACTATGATTCCACAACGGGCATAGGTACTTTTACCTAAACATATAGCCAATGTATCTGACGGCATTTTAAAATACTCCACAGTTCTTGCTAAAGCAAAAGAGTTAGGAGGAACGATACATACGTCACCTTTAAAGTCTACTACATTGTTCTCATTAAAATCTTTTGGGTCAACCACCTCAGCATTAATATTTGTAAATATTTTAAACTCATCACTTACTCTAATGTCATAACCATAAGAGCTAAGTCCATAAGAGACGACTCCTTCGCCTATTAAGGCTTCACAAAATGGTGTTATCATCTCTTCATTAAGTGATTTCTCACGTATCCAACTGTCTGCTTTTAATCCCAT
>JALUMR010000067.1 GCA_027055805.1 Campylobacteraceae bacterium | reverse complement strand
ACCAAAGAAAAAAGTTCCTAAAAAAGTGGTTCCAAAAAAGAAAGTGCCTAAAAAAAGTGCTAAAGATTTGTTTTCTTCGGTAAAGACAAAAAATGTAAAAAAACACCCTATTAAAAAAGCACCTAGGCATACACGTAGTACAGCTAAAAGACCAAGTTCTATTAAGCATCGTTCTTCCGTAGCAGATAGAATTAAGGCTTCACAGCAGAGTGGTAGACCATCTAATGCAAACCGTGATAAAGGTATTAAAAACGCGTATATTGCTAAAGTTAAACGTCATATGAACAACTGGAATGCAGCAGCTGCACATAAGGGTAAACGTGTAACTATTGCTCTGACCATCTATAATAGTGGTAAGTTTTCTTATAGAATCATACAAGGTAGTGGTAGTATACGAGGAAGTTTATCTCAATATTTAAATCAGTTAAAAAAGATAGGGTTAGGGAGACATAGTAAATCAACACCTTACTCTATAAAGGTTTCATTTACTGTTAGATAGGTGTGACGATAAGCCGTGTTCTGTCGTGGGTAGTTATTTATCTAGGCGTATGGTTGCCCATACGCTCAAGCGAAGCAGTTTTGCCAATCCAATGGCGTAATGAGACTTGATACCATTGCTTCTTGCTACGAACAGGGTTTACCTAGCTACCTATGTTACCATAAGTACTGGTGAGCTCTTACCTCACCCTTTCACCATCACCATCTATCTACTAATTTAGGAAATAGGGAAGAAAAAAGCAAAATGCTTTTGTCATTTTGTTCAATAGATGGCTGTCTACTCTCTGTTGCACTGGCCCTCAGATTACTCTGGCCATCCGTTAGATGGAGTCCTGTCTCATATGTAGCACGGACTTTCCTCTCGTGGTACATGTACCACCAGCAACTACCTGTCACACCTGAGCGAATTATAGCAGAAAACTCTTTTTATAGATTAAAAAAGATAATTAAACTCTAAACGTAGTTCATTATAGGATGGGTCTGCTTTTTTAGAGTTGTCTTGGGCAATGGTAGTTTTATCTCCATTGACAAATGCTGCACGTAATTTTGTTCTAAAGTTTGGTATAGAGGTAAAACGTTTAACAATATCAAAAGTAAGAACTCTATTGTCTGCTTGAACACCAGCTTTGTTATCGTCAAAATTCTGAATGGCATAACGCATCATGGCTCTTACTCCTGGAAGAAGTTTGGCTTTTGAAAAGTCATAGTCCATACGTACCATATAGCTTTCTGTATTGGCGTACCAGTTGGTTTGCCCCATTGCTCTGGTATATCCTGCTGTAGGAAATGAACGCCATGGGGTCACAAAGTCTCCTTTATCGGCTGTTTTAGAATATCCTAAACGTAGACTGTATGAATCTTCAACAATATCGAGACGACCAGCTATAAGTGTAGCATTTAAGCTATCTATATCGTTATAGCCAACGGTGTTATTTTTTAAGTTTGCTCCACCAATAGCTCCTGCACCATTATCAAATTGTTGCATGTAGTGGAGGGCAGGTATAATCATTAAATCATTAGAATTTATCTTATATTTAGCATCAAAGATTGCATAAGAGAGTAACTCTGGAAGCTCTGTGTAGTTAAGCTTTATGGTTAAGTTGTCTACTGTAGTATTTTTGACCTCCATTAAAAACATTTCATCTTTAATGTTTTTTGCTTTTAATTTGCTAAGTGTTAGCCCTCTATGCATCGCACTATCATCATTTTGAGTCCATTTACTGTAACTGTCTGTAGGGTCATCACCGTAGGCTAGTATGTGATGAAAACGGGTATGGTCTCTTAGTTTTTGCTTTTGTAGAAAGGCTGTTTTAATAGATGTTTTTGGTAGAGATAGGTTTTTGTAATAGATACCCTCAAAAGTATTCGGTATCATCTTAGTATCATTACTCTTAGCAATCATGGTCTCAACAGGAAAATCCCCAATTTTTAGTTGGTTTTTACTTGTTCTATACTCAGCATAGAGTTGAGCTAAAGCAGTTAATCCAAATTTATCATCTGTTGCTACATCATATCGGTTTAGTAAATCTTTTGCAGAACGATAGTCAGCTACCAAATCTTGCTTTTTATCTCCTATATTTTGTGAGGTATAGAGTCCAGCTGTTAAGCCTATATTGTTTAAATAAGCACTTTTGTATACGAGACTTCCACCAAGACCAGCAATAAAGAAATCTTTATTATCATTTGTATTGTCAAACTTAAAACTGTTTAGGCGTATTCGACCATAGAAGATACCTTCCCTAATGAAGTCGTTTAAATTATCTACGTTTTTAGGTCTTTTTTTATATTTTACCGTCATATTACAGTTGAGTTTATGTTTTATAGTTGTTTGTTCATCTGTTTTAGCATTTAAGATAGTATGAGTTAGAATAAATGCAATGAGTATAAATCTCATCTAATATCCTTAAAATTAATAATAAATTAGATTTTATCCATAAAGTAATTAGTCTCTCTCTATTTTGTATGAAAAAGGATTAAAATAGTAAAGTTAGAGTGCTTGTGTAACTCATTTAAAACCCTAAATAACAATATTTAGTAGGGTTGTGTAATTTATTTAAAGAGTCTGTTTTTTCTGTTATAATAGCAAAAAAACTACAATTATAAGGGCATAAATGCAATCAAATTTTTCTTCACTGGACTGGATGATTTTCGCTTCATACTTTTTAATACTTATTTTAACTTCGGTATTACTAAGCCAAACAAAGGTTAAAACTTCAAGAGATTATTTTACAGGAGGAAATAGTATGCCTATGTTGGCTGTTGCTATTTCCGTTTTGGCTACCTCTCAGTCAGCTGCTACTTTTTTGGGAGGACCTGAGTCCTCTTATAAAGGAGACCTTACTTTTTTAGGGTTTTATGTTTCTGCATTTTTGGCTGTTGTTTTTGTAGCCAAAGTCTTAGTTCCTAAATTTTATGCCGTTAATGTAATTACTGTTTATGAATACTTAGCGTATCGCTATGGTGAGAGTTCTAAACGTTATGCAGGAGTAATGTTCCTAGTAGGAAGACTTTTTGCATCGGGTGCTAGACTTTACATAGGTGCATTGGCTATCTCTATGATTCTGTTTTCAGATATTACTGTAGGACATATGGCAATATCTATAGCAATCTTAATGATAGGTGCTTTAGGATATACCTATTTTGGTGGCGTAAAATCGGTTATATTTTCAGATATTATTCAAGCTGTTACTTACATAGGTGCTGGTATAGCTGTTTTGGTCTATCTTTATACTAGTCTCAATACAGACTTTTCAACCATAGTAGCAACTCTAAATGAAAATAACAAACTCAACTTAGTTAATTTTTCATTTACGGGCTCTTTTAATATCTGGACACTCTTTGTAGGCTTTTTTCTTCTAAATATAGCAGCATATGGACTTGACCAAGATATGACACAGAGGGTTTTAACTTGTAAAAATAAAAAAGAGGGTGAAAAGTCACTGATATACTCTATTATTTTTACCGTTCCTGTAGTGATAATTTTTTTAGCTATTGGTTTACTTCTCTACCTCTTCTATCAACATCCAGAAATTTCAGGTATAAAATCTGCTTGTATTGACCAAAATGTAGATGGTCAAAGTGTGACTATTTTTATGCTCTATATTTTAAATGAGATGCCAGAGGGGTTACGAGGTTTGGTAACTGTAGGGGCTGTTGCTGCTGCACTTTCATCAAGTAACTCCGTTCTTTCAGCTATGTCATCGGTGGCTGTGGAAGATATCTATAGACCTATGGTATCAGAAAACAAACCAGAATCACATTTTTTAAAAGCAGGACGTATTATGGTTGTTGTTTTTGCAGTTTTACTCTCTATTATGGCACTACTCTCTTACTATTGGCAACAGTATACACAGTTAGACTTACTGAGTTTTGCTTTGGGTGTTATGGCATTTGCTTATGCCCCTCTGTTAGGAGTTTATGCTGCAGCCATATTTACTAAACGTGGCTCAGAAGAGACAGTTAAATATGCACTAATAGGAGGTTTTTTAATGGTTTTGATATCTCAACCTTATGTAATAGGTAAACTACTGGATTATAAAATAGACTATTCGGTAATGATGGTAGCTGGAACTTTAGTATCCTTTTTAATGATGATGACACAGAAAGATAAAAATGGCTAAAGGTTTGTATATAGGTATTATGTCAGGTACCTCTTTAGATGGTGTAGATGTAGCACTATGTCAAATATCAGAAGAGACATGTAGTTTAGAAGCTTCATCTTTTATGCCCTTTGAGAACGCTTTAAAAGAGGAGATATTGGCTGTTATAAATGGTTTAACTACTATAAAACAGATAGGAGAGATAGACCATCGTTTAGCACTTGCTTTTGCCAGAGCTGTTAATGACTTACTAAACAAAGAGAATATAAAGCCAGAAGATATAATAGCCATTGGTTCACATGGTCAAACCCTTTGGCATGAGCCTAATGGAGAACATCCGTTCTCTATGCAGTTGGGTAATCCTTCTGTGTTGGCTGTAGAAACAGGTATAAATGTAGTTGCAGATTTTCGAGCTAAAGATGTGGCACAGGGAGGGCAGGGGGCTCCTTTTGCTCCTGCATTTCATCAATTTCTTTTTTCTCATATCAAATCTTGTGCTGTACTTAATATTGGAGGCATGGCAAATATATCTATTTTAGGTGAAAATCTAATAGGGTACGATACAGGCTGTGGAAATGTACTGATGGATATGTGGATAAATGAGTATAAAAACCTTGCATATGATAAAGATGGAGAGTGGGCAAAATCAGGAACTGTTCATGGTGAATTGTTAAAAAATATGTTGAATGACAACTACTTTAGCTTAAATTATCCTAAAAGTACAGGAAGAGAATATTTTAATAAGAAATTTTTAATAAACTATTTAGAAACATTTGGTAAAATAGCCTCTAAAGATATTCAAGCAACCCTATTAGCAGTAACAGTACACTCTATTGCTAATGAGGTAAAAAAATTTAATATTCAAGAGTTATTAGTCTGTGGTGGTGGTGCTAAAAATATTTTTTTAATGAGTGAACTACAAAAAGCATTGCCAACCATTAAAGTAAGAACAACAAATGATTATAATATAAGTAGTGACGATTTAGAAGCGATGATATTTGCATGGTTTGCATTTATGCGTTTAGAGGAGAAACCTGTAGCATTAAAAAGTGTAACAGGAGCAAAGAGAAGTACTGTTTTAGGAGGGGTATATGCAAAAAGTTGAAGCATGGATAGAGAGTTTAGGATATAGTGATTGTAAGTTAGAAGTGGTTTCGGCTGATGCGAGTTATAGAAAATATTATCGTCTTTTTATAAAAGGTAGAACCTATATTGTTATGGACTCATCTATGCAGGTTGAGAGTATTTATCCTTTTATCGATGTAAGTGTACGACTTTTAAAGGCAGATGTTCAGATACCAAGAGTTTATGCCCAAAATTTAACACTTGGATATCTATTAATAGAAGATTTAGGAGATATCCACCTTATTAATGTACTAAATGAGATGAGTTGTAAGCTACTCTATACCAGAGCTATTTATGAAATTTTAAAGATGCAAAAGGCAGATACATCAGGTTTAGATGTGTACGATGAAAAGTTTTTAATGTTTGAGATGAATTTAATGCAGGAGTGGTATCTTGAACGACATTTGGGTATTAGGTTAACACTTCAAGAGCAACAGGAACTTGATAAAGTATTAAATCTTATAAAAGATGAAGTAATTGCTCAGCCTCAAGGTCATTTTGTTCATAGAGATTTTCATTCACGTAACATTATGTTTGCTGGAAGAGGGAAAGTTTGGGTTATCGATTATCAAGATGCTCTTATTGGTTCTATTACTTATGATTTAGCTTCACTTCTTAATGATGTCTATGTTAAATTTGACAGAGAAAAAATAATAGAGTTAGTTTTAGAGTTTAAAATTTTAAAAGGTATTAAAGATGTCAGTGATGAGCAATTTATTCGCTGGTTTGACTTCATGGCAATGCAGAGACATATTAAGATTTTAGGTATTTTTGCTCGTTTAAAAATTAGAGATAATAAACCAGCTTATATAGAAGATATTCCAATGACATTGAGTTATATAAGAGAAAATATTGCTCGGTATGATGAGTTTAAACCTTTAGGAAAGATTTTGGATAAGATACAATAACATGACAGCAATGATACTCGCAGCAGGGTTAGGGTCAAGAATGCGACCACTGACCAACCATACTCCAAAACCACTTTTAGAGATAGGAGGGAAACCTCTTATTGTTTGGCATATAGAACGTTTACGTGATGCTGGATTTAAGCATATAGTTATAAATGTAGCCTACTTAGGTCAAATGATTATAGACTATTTAGGTGATGGTTCAAAGTATGGAGTAGAGATAAGCTTTTCAGATGAACAAAATGAGGGTGCTTTAGAGACGGCAGGGGGTATTGTTAATGCTTTGCCACTCTTAAGTGATACTTTTTTAGTAGTCAATGGTGATGTATGGACTGATTACTCTTTTGACAGTGATTTTACTCTCTCTTCTGGTAGTTTAGCTCATTTAATATTGATAGATAATCCTGAACATAATTTAAAAGGAGATTTTCTTTTAGATGGTACAGAAGAGAGATATACTTTTTCAGGTATTGGTTACTATTCAAAAGAGATGTTTAAAAGTTTGCCTTATGGAAAACAAGCATTGGCTCCTCTACTTTTTAAAGCCATAGAGGAGAACAGCTTAAGAACAGAGTACTTTTCTGGTGTTTGGTATGATATAGGAACACCTGAACGATTAGAGAGCTTAAATAGAGAGCTGAGTAGTTAATATATATATATAATGTTATATAATGCTTTAAATAGTTTATATTGGGGAGATAATGCAAAAGGCATTCTTACTAACGTTTCTCTTTTTGTTTCATTTTCTTCATGCTGAAATATTAGAGATTGGCTCTGAAGATTTTTATAAAACCAAAGGATATATACTTTATACATTGGCAGAAGATTTAAATGAAACCCCTGATATGTTAGCTACAAAAAAATGGGAACAGAGTAAAAAATCTTTTAATACGCTCTCCAACTATGGTAAAGCCTATTGGGCCAAATTAGAGTTAAAAAACAGTTCCTCTAAGAGAAAAACATATTATCTTAAATCTGAAAATCAATTTACTTATCATATTGAGTTCTTTTTATCTAAATCAGGTAAAGTGGTTGATTATATAGAAGATGGAGTTATCTCTAAAAATCAAAACCGAGAGTTTAATGTAAACCATATAATTTTCCCTGTTACTTTAGAACCTTATGAAGAGGCTAAAGTTTTTTTTAAAATACGAAATTATAACAAGGTAGATATTAATTTTTTTTTAGTGACAAAAGAGTATCTTATAGATTTTTATCAGACCTATAATCTTGTTGAAGGTATTTTTTTTGGTGGAATGTTAATCATGATGTTCTATAATCTTTTTCTCTATTTTCTTTTAAAATTTCGAGCCTATTTGTATTATGTTTTTTATACTTTTTGGTTAACGGTTTATTTCACTGGTCTTTTTGGTTTTTCTCAACGCTATTTTTCTGGGCATACTTTGATATTTTATCTCAGTGCTGGAGCATTTTTTGTCTCTATGACGCTTTTTGTACAATCTATTTTAAATTTAAAAGAGCAGTTACCTAAGATAAATAGAATTTTAAATATTTTTATAGGTTATTTTATTGTATCAACAGTTATTAATATTTTTATGCTTGAGTTTCAACAGTTTATTTATGCTCAAATGCTCTTTAACCTATTTTTTGTATTGGTTCCCCTTTATGTAATAATAGTTATTTTTTCAACGTACTATTTGGCTTATTTTAGAAAAGATGTAATCGCTAAATTTTATTCATTAATTTGGACAATGATATCTGCTATTGGCATGTTTCTTCCTCTTATCTATTTAAATATTCTAAAAACTGATATTCCTTTTAATCTCTCTTTTGATTATATTTTTCAGTTTTTAACACTCTTTGAAGTTTTATGTTTTTCATTTATATTGGCATATAAAATTAAAATGATGCAAAAGAAGAAGTCAGAGCAGAAGTTGATGTTGGTGGAACAAAGTAAGTTGGCTTCTATGGGACAGATGATATCTACTATTGCACATCAATGGAGACAACCATTGACAGAGATTAATGGTGTTGTTATCAATATGGATATGGATTATAAAAAAGACAAACTAACCCATGAAAAATTGAATATTCATTTAAATAATATAGAAGATGTTACCTCTTACCTTTCTAGAACTATTCATGACTTCATGAATCTTTTTTCACATAGAAAAGAGTTAGAAGAGTTCTTTTTGAATGATGCTATAACAAGCTGTAAAAGGTTAGCATCAATGTCTGTTAAGGAAGAGGTTACAATCTCTTGTCCTCAAAACCTTAATATTAAAATGGTTGGCTATGAATCAGAACTTATACAGGCACTATTAATCTTGATTCATAATTCGATTGATGCTGCTAGAGAGAAAGGTGTTGAGGCTATTATCATAATAAATATTAAGGAGCTTAATAATAGAGTACATATCAATGTTGAAGATAATGGTGGTGGTATTTCAAATGAGATACTAAAAGATATTTTTAACCCATATTTTACAACCAAACATGAATCACAAGGGACAGGTTTGGGACTTTATATACTAAAGATGATTATAGAAGAGAGTATGTCTGGTTCTGTTCGAGTTTTTAATAAAAATAGTGGAGTTAATTTTAAAATTATAATACCTAAGAATTTGAAAAATGTGGGAAGTAAACTGGAAATATAATAATTTTTAATATATTTTTATGTTTTTAATATAAGGTTTCACTTTTATCTCACATTATTATGTAATTATATTGGGAAATAAATTATTAGTCATCTAGGAATAAGAATATTGAAAACTTTAAAGAATTTAACCATATTATATGTTGAGGATGAAGAGTCAATTATTGATAAATATGCATACTTTTTAGAAGATTGTTCTAAAGTTTTACATGTTGCACGTGATGGAGAAGAGGCATTAGCACTCTATAAAGAGTATAAGCCTCATCTTATTGTTATGGACTTACTCATTCCTAAGCTCAATGGCATAGGACTGGCTAAAGAGATTAGAAAAATAGATGAAGATGTATTTATTATCGCATTAACAGCACACTCAGATAGAGAGATTCTTTTAGAGATTGTTGAACTTAATTTCTCATCTTATCTTATAAAGCCTGTTGGTAGAAGTGATTTAATGAAAGCCCTTTTAAAAGTTTCTAAAAAGATAGATGGTGGACATAATGTTCCTTTACCTTGCGATTCTATGTGGGATGGAAAGAGTAAAACATTGTTTGTCAACAATAAATCTATCATGTTAACCAAAAGAGAATCAAAACTTTTTGAACTTTTAGTTAAAAAAGCAGGTGTGCCTTGTAGTGATGATGAAATTTTCTTTTATGTATGGGGTGATGAGTTTGATAAAACCATTACAAACTCATCTATTCGTACCTTAGTAAAAAACTTACGAAAAAAAATTCCCAAAGATTTACTCAAAAATCAGTATGGAGTAGGGTACAAGATTAACTTTTAACATGCTCTTGTAGATATTTGGCAACGGCATCTTCATCATTGTTTTCATTTAGAACAATATCTGCTTCATCTTTAACCTCATTTAAGGCATTCGCAACAGCAACAGCTGTACCAGCCAACTTGAACATTCCTATATCGTTTAGTCCATCCCCAAAAACAGTAGTGTTTATTGGCTTTTTACCTAAATACTCCAAAACTTTAGTAAGTGCATGTGCTTTATCGCTTAGAGGATGAAGTATGGTTAAGAAATAACATTGCATGTAGTTCTCCGGAGCCAATTTTACTTCGATAGCACTTCCAAAAGTTTTTATAAGATGTTGGGCCAAAGGGCGTAAAACTTTCTCTTCACCCATATAGACAAGTTTTAGTGTATCTTTTGCACCCTCTATTCTCTTTTTATAGCTTAGACGTTTGTCTGAAGCATAGTTCTCTTTGATAAGAAACTCTTGGTAGTTGTTTAAAATAGGAGGAATAGCAAAAGTCTCATCGAGTGTTTGATGGTCATTAAGTGATATAACATAGGGAAAGATTCCAAATTCCATACTCTCCTCTATAATGGCATCACCAATCTCTTTGTTCAGTGTTTTTAAATTGATAAGTTTTTGCTCTGGAGTTACAACCATGGCTCCATCCATTAGAATAAGAGGTGCTTTGAGGTGTAGATCTTCTAAAAATTCACTGGTTTTAGAAAAACTTCTGGCTGTAGCAATAGATAGTAGAGCATGATGAGACTTTTCATTCCAAATCTCTTTGGAGAAGTTACTTACAGTCTGTGTACTACGTAAAAAGGTATGGTCTAAATCGGTTATATAGAGTTTTGGCATGAATATTTTCTTCTTTTTAAAGAATTATACCTATTTGCTATTAATTATCTGATACTATTCTGAGCATGGACATGGTAACTCAACTGATAATAATTATGATTTTTTTAGAATTAATAGAAGCACATTTTCAAAGGGCAAGTACACTGGGTGAAATGATAGATAGGCTCTATGGCTATTACCATAAGAGTATTTTTCTATTTTTTATTGCTCATCCTACTTTCTATTTTGTATTGTGGGTTGCTATTTATTTAAATATTTTTAACTTTTTTATTATTGCAATTTTACTTTTTAAACTGTTTGATATATTCTTTAAAATAGAGATGATTAAGCAACGTTATTTATTTAAAGAGATGGATAGTGAGTTGGGGCAGATGTTAAATGCTAAATTGGCTCCATGGATGAGTTTTCTAGGGCTTTTTACCTATGTCCCTCTACTATTTATGGCAATATCATCATAGATTAACA
>JALUMR010000066.1 GCA_027055805.1 Campylobacteraceae bacterium | reverse complement strand
GAGAGTTCTGAAAGCTGGGCTTCTGAGCTTAATCATATAGACATTGGTAAAAAGTGTGATGTCTTTGTTATTGCTCCTGCAACGGCAAATACCATTAACAAAATGTCAAAAGGGATTGCAGACAATATCTTGACTCAAACTGCTTTGGCGTTTAACAAAACTTTACTTATAGCCCCTGCTGCGAACACAAACATGATAGAGCATCACTATACTGTGGGTTCTCTTAAAATGTTAAATGTTAATGAAGTACGTATTGTTAAACCACAAGCAAAACTTTTAGCATGTGGTGATGAAGGCAATGGTGCATTGGCTGAACCTAGTGAAATTTTTTATCAAACTGCACAAGCTCTACTTGAAGAGGAGTTCTGGAAAGATAGAAAAATAGTCGTAACAGGTGGAGGAACACGAGAGAAGATAGATGAAGTACGATATGTTTCTAATTTCTCTTCAGGGAAAATGGCAAATGCATTAGCAACAGCTCTTTATTTGAAAGGTGCTGATGTTTGTCTCATCACAACCATGGGACATGCACACATCCCCAAAGAGATTTATACCATAGATGTTGAATCAGCCCAAGAATTACTAGAGTATACAGTCGATGCTGTACGTGTTTCCAAAAAAGGGAAAATGTCTAAAGCGACTATGAATAGCTCAGAACCTATTCATCTTATTCAGAAAAAACCTTACCTCTTTATGGCTGCAGCTGTAGCTGATTTTACTCCTAAGTTTCCACAAGTAGGTAAAATGAAAAAAGTAGATATTGGTGATGAGTGGAATATCGAAATGAAGCAAACTGCTGATATATTAACAGAGGTAAACAAACTAGGACTCATTACTGTTGGCTTTAAAGCTGAAATGGACCGAGAAAAAGGCTTTTCTAATGCCAAAAGCTTAATAGAAAATAAAAACATAGATGGAGTATGCTATAATCTGTTACAAGATAGCCAAAGTTTTGGAACCAGTGATAATAGTATAAACTTTATAACAGCAGATAACTCTGTAGATTTAGGAACAGCTTCAAAACTTGACCTATCATTTAAAATATTAGATGAAAGTCAAAAATTAGAAAATGAGCAAAAATAAAAATTATTTAAGACATTTAGCCATCATTATGGATGGCAACGGACGTTGGGCAAAAGAGCGTGGTTACATTAGAACCAAAGGACACGAAAAAGGTGCTGATGTTATTCGTGATATTACACGCTACTGTGCCGAACATGAGACCATAGAGACAGTAACACTTTATGCCTTTAGTACAGAAAACTGGAAACGCCCTAAATATGAAGTAGATTTTTTAATGAGACTACTTGATACATGGCTAAAAAATGAGCTAGAGACCTATCATAAATTTGGTGCAAGGTTTGAGACCGTAGGAAACATAGAAGGCTTCTCTCCTAAACTTCAAAAGACCATTGCTTCCATAAAAGAGCAAACAGCTCACCATACCAACGTAACACAAATTCTTGCACTTAACTATGGTTCAAGAGAAGAGATAGCCAAAGCTGCTACACGATTGTCAGAGAGAAAAGAAGCCATAACAGAAGAGAGTTTAGGCAATGAACTAAACACGCCTTATACAGATGTAGACCTTATGGTACGTACCAGTGGAGAGGTAAGACTTTCAAACTTTTTACTTTGGCAGTTAAGTTATACGGAGTTTTTCTTTACAGAGACACTTTGGCCTGACTTTACACCAACAGAACTGGAAGATATTATCGACCAGTATATTAACAGAAACCGTCGATTTGGAGGGGTTTAATGGCTGAATTAACCATTACAATTTTTATATTTATTTTTGGAATCCTTATAGGTTCTTTTTTAAACGTAGTGATTTATCGTATACCAAAAGGTGAAAGTATTGTCTTTCCAGCATCAAAATGTCAATCATGTCAAACACCTTTGAAGTGGTACCATAATATCCCTATATTTTCATGGTTATTTTTAAGAGGTAAATGTGGTTTTTGTTCAGAAAAAATATCGGTACAATATCCACTCATAGAATTAACAACTGGTCTCCTTGCTATTTCACTCTTTTATAAACTTGGACTTGTTTGGTATATGCCTATAGTCTTTGTGGTCTTTACTCTACTGTTGGCTTTGGTGATGATAGATTTTAAATATATGGCAGTACCTGACAACTTAAATCTTTTGGCATTGGCTTTAGCTATTGTGAACCCTTGGGCTATAGATGCACTTCAAAATGCACTTATGGCTGCTGGTGGATTGGCACTACTTCGTTACTATCTAAGCTTCTTTTTAAACAAAGAGGCAATGGGAGAAGGAGACATTATAGTAGCAGGAACCATGGGAGCATTACTTGGTTTTCCTCTCTTTTTCTATGCCCTATTTATTGCTGCTATTTTAGCGATGCTTCCCTCACTTCTAGCCAAAGATAGAGCTGTTCCATTTGTCCCATTTTTAGCTATGGGAACATTTATAGTCTACATTTTTGATACCCAAGTAGATGCTTTGATAGAGTTGATTATCTATGGCTAAAAGAAGAAAGATGAATATTTCAAGATATTTATCTTATAACTTTACCTCTTCTTTTCTAACTATTTTTCTACCCTTATTTTTTATTGGGGCATTGGTTTTTATTATTAAAATATCTGCACTAACAGCCTCAATTCAAATCTCATTTTGGGAGATGATACAACTCTTTAGCTACAATCTACCAGCCATTCTATTCTATACTCTTCCTATCTCTTTTTTAGTGGCTGTGGTTATGACCCTACTTCGTTTGTCAAATGACAATGAACTCATGGCTCTTTTTGCTTTAGGTAAAAAGTCTAAATCCATAATGAATCGTTTTCTTTTTATCGCTTTTCTATTTTCGACTGTTTTACTCATTTTATCTTTAGGACTTATGCCAAAAACTAAACAACAGTTTAAAGCCTTTAAATATAAAAAAAGTTCAGAAGCACAGGTCAATATTAACCCTTCTAAACTGGGTCAAAAATTTGGGAATCTTTTTGTTTATGTTAAAAGTAAAGATGAAAAATCTCTGCATGATGTGGTCATTTACAACAAAGACAAAACACACAGTGACCAACTCTTTATGGCAAAAAGTGCACATATAAAAAACAAAGATGCTGTTGTTACCCTAACATTAAATGATGGTTCGGGCTATACCTTTAACAAAGATTCATTAAAAGAGATACATTATAAAAAAATGCAAGTTTTTCAAAACTTAAATACAGAGGAGTTTACCTATCATAGTATTTTAGCCTACTGGATAAAACTCTCTTTAGACCCTAATGGAAAACGTAGGATTCTCTTTTTCATATACACAAGTTTAATTCCTATTATGGCACTTTATATTATTGCTGCTTTCTCTATCATAAATCCAAGGTATCAAAAAAATTATGCTTATCATATATTGGGTGTCACTACAATTGGACTCTATTCCATTGCCACTTTATTAGAACATCAAGGTAACTATATAACATTAATTGTGGCTATTATGCTTAGTATTTTTCTTGGTCTATTTCTATTTCATCGTTATGTTCAAAGATATTTTTAAATGAAAAGAGTAAAGGCGATTATCGTTTATGATGGAGGCTATTTTCAAGGTTTTCAAAAACAAAAAAGTACAAAGCAAACCATTACAAGCCAAATAGAGATAGCCTTACGTTCACTTGGTATTCATGATAATATTAGAGGAAGTGGACGAACTGATGCAGGTGTTCATGCTACAGGACAGGTTATAGACTTTAAGGTTCCAGAGTTTTGGAAAGATTTAAAAAAATTAAAGTTTGAACTCAATAGAAAATTAAAACATATCTCTTTTAAACATATTTCTTTTGTCTCCGATGATTTTCACTCCAGATTTTCTGCAAAAAAAAGAGTCTATCGTTATATTTTTAAAACCACTATGCCTTCTATTTTTGAACAAAACCATATAGCTTACTATCCTACATTTAATCAAATTTTATTAACTAACGTACTAAAAGTATTTGAGGGAGAACATGATTTTTCTAACTTCATAAAAACTGGCTCTGTAACACATACCAATATTAGACAGATATATAAAGCTCACTATAAATCATATAGGAACTATCATATACTATATTTTGAAGCCAATGGATTTTTACGTTCACAAGTACGTATGATGGTAGAGAGTTCTATGCAAGTGGCAATGAATAAGTTAAAAATAGAAGAATTAAAAGAGCAACTAGAGCTTAAGAAGCGTTACCTAACCAAATTAGCCCCTGCTGAGGGCTTATATTTGGCTCGAATTGTCTATTAAAGTTGAGGACCTGCAGCTGAGTAATCAAACTCTGAACCATTATCATTATAACGGTCAAAGTTTTTAATAAACTCAGCAGCAAGATTTTTCATTGTTTCATCTAGTTTTTCTTCATCATCCCATGTTGCCTTAGGATTTAAAATAGAGTTGTCTGCTATACCCTCAAGTGTTTTTGGGAATTGTAAATTAAAGATTGGAAGAGTATCAAATTCAGCATCATTAATAGAACCATTTAAAATACCATTAATACAAGCTCTTGTATCTTTAATACTCATTCTTTTTCCTGCACCATTAAGTCCTGTGTTTACCAAATAAACATTTACATCATGCTCATCAATTTTCTTACCAAGTAACTTTGCATACTCAGTAGGATGCAGTGGTAAAAAGGCTTCACCAAAACAAGCAGAAAAAGTTGTAACAGGCTCAGTAATACCACGTTCGGTTCCTGCAACTTTTGCTGTATAACCACTTAAGAAATAATACATAGCCTGCTCTTTAGTTAACTTAGAAACTGGAGGTAAAATACCAAAAGCATCATAAGATAAGAAGATAATATTATTTGGGTGTCCAGCTTGTAAATCCTCTTTATGATTCTCAATATGTTCTATAGGGTAAGAGACTCTGGTATTTTCTGTTTTAGAAATATCTTCATAATCAACAGCTCCTGAGTTATCGGCTACAACATTTTCTAAAAGTGCATCTTTCTTAATAGCACCAAAAATTTCAGGCTCAGATTTAGCATCAAGGTTAATTACTTTTGCATAACAACCACCCTCAAAGTTAAAGACACCATTGTCATCCCAACCATGTTCATCATCACCAATTAAAGCTCTTTTTGGGTCAGTTGAAAGGGTTGTTTTTCCTGTTCCTGAAAGACCAAAGAAAAGAGCTACATCACCCTTGTCTCCAACATTTGCTGAACAGTGCATAGAGAGTTTACCTTCAAGTGGTAACCAGTAGTTCATCATAGAAAAAATACCTTTTTTCATCTCTCCACCATACCAAGTACCACCAATAATAGAGATATTCTCCTCTACATTAAAACATACATAAACGTCTGAATTCAAATCCATGGCTTTATAATCTTCATTTACTATTTTACAAGCATTATATACTACAAAGTCGGGTTCAAATGTTTCTAACTCCTCTTCTGTAGGTCGAATAAACATATTTTTTACAAAGTGTGCTTGCCATGCAACTTGAGAGATAAATCTAATTGATCGCTTACTTTCATCACTAGAACCTGCATAAACATCCATAATATAAATATCTGAATCAGACAACTGTTTTTTGGTTAAATCATAAAGTGTTTCAAATTTCTCTTTATCAATTTTTTTATTAATTTTTCCCCATGAAATATGTTCATTTGAGGGTGCTTGATCGACAAAGTATTTGTCTTTAGGACTTCTACCTGTAAAAATACCCGTATCACACATTGCTGCACCTGTAGATGACATTTTACATTCGTTGTTGTTAATTTCATGTGCCTGAAGTTCATCATAGCTAAGATTGTAGTAAACATTTCCAATATTTTCAAGTCCTAGTTTGTCGAAACCATTTGGTGTACGGCTGCTCATTTGTGTACCTTTAGTTTTATATGTTATTTTTTGCTATTTTATTCTTAAATAATATAACAAATTAAAAATGACAAAGTCATCTTTAATTTATCATATTTAAGAGTTCGAAATAGCCTTCTAAATATTTTATTATAAACTCATAAGATTATACTATTGAAAAGATTTTAATAAACTTACTTAATGAAAGATTTTAAAACAACGTTGCAAAAAGCAACATTGTTTTATCGAAGATAATATTGAACTATAACCCTCTATTTAAAAATAGAAAGTAGTACCCCAGCTGCAACAGCTGAACCAATAACCCCTGCAACATTTGGACCCATTGCATGCATTAGAAGTATATTTCCAGGTTTCTCTTCTGAACCAACCTTTGATACAACCCTAGCCGACATTGGAACAGCAGAAACCCCTGCAGCTCCAATAAGTGGGTTGATTGGCTCTTTTGAGAACTTGTTCATAAGTTTCGCCATAAGTACACCCATAGCAGTTCCTGCTGAGAATGCAAGAAGACCAATAATCATAATTCCCAAACTCTCAAGAACTAAGAATTTATCAGCTGCCAGTTTAGAACCAACACCAAGACCTAAGAAAATAGTAACAGTGTTAATTAATGAATTCTGCATGGTATCAGAGAGTCTGTCAACTACACCTGACTCTTTAGCAAAGTTACCAAAAGCAAATGCACCTATTAAAGGTGTAGACTCAGGAAGTACCATAATAGACAACATCAATACAATAATTGGAAAAATCAATTTTTCCAATCTATGAACAGGACGCTGAACACCCATTTTAATTTGACGCTCTTCTTTTGTTGTCAACGCTCTCATTATTGGAGGTTGAATAACTGGAACCAACGCCATGTATGAATAAGCTGCAACAGCAATCGCACCCAACATATCAGGAGCCAATCTATTGGCAATAAAGATTGAGGTTGGACCATCAGCCCCACCAATAATAGAAATAGCTGAAGCATCTTGAATATCAAAACCAAGAGCAACTGCCCCTACCAAAGAACCAAATATACCAAACTGAGCAGCACCACCAAGTAGTGCAGTTTTAGGATTGGCTAAGAGTGGTCCAAAGTCTGTCATGGCTCCAACACCCATAAATATGAGCAGAGGAAAGAACTCATTGGCAATTCCCATGTTGTATATAACCCCCAACATACCCTCTGGTCCTGCCATATGTGCAAGAGGAATATTGGCAAGTAATCCACCAAAAGCAATAGGGATTAAGAGTAGTGGTTCAAACCCTTTAGCAATGGCTAAATAAAAGAGTGTAAAGACAATTAAAATCATAATGATACGACCAAAAGATGATTCAAATGCTCCAAGTTTATGCTCTTTTGCCTCTCCTGCAGGGTCTGCACTCATCTCGCCATCATTGGTATCAAAAATGGCTTTAATACCTGTAGTCTCCCAAAAACTCGATGCTAATTCAGAAAGTGTTTTTGGTTGATACGCTTTCTTTGTTGTACTCTCTTCCTGATGTACAGTAGTTTCGTCATGTCCCTCTGCATAAGCAGAAGAACTTAGAGTAACTAAGGCAAACAAAAGAGCAATAAATATCTGTTTTAATTTCATGGATTACTCCATTGTTGCAAGAAGCTGTCCGTCGATTACAGCGTCATTAGTGTTAACTTCAATAGATTTAATCACACCTGCTTTTTCAGCCACGATATCAATCTCCATCTTCATAGCTTCAAGAATCATAATCTGCTCACCTTCGTTAACAGTGTCTCCTGCTACTTTTAAAATTTTCCAAACATTACCAGGAGTTTGAGAGTTAATCTCAATAGAACCTTTTCCACCAGTAGCTGCTGGTGCTGCTACTGGAGCAGCTGTTGTAGTTGCTGCAGCAACAGGTGCTACTGAAATCTCTGCATCACCCTCTGCAACTTGAACACTATAACTCTTACCATCTACTACTACTGTATAACTTCCACTCATCTCTTCATCTCCACAATTTTGATTATTTTTACCTTTTCTTACCATTAAAGGACCATCACCCTTTAAAAACGCAATACCTTTTTGATCACATGATGCTGCAATAAAGATATTTTCTTCTGTTGCTTCTAGCTCTTCATCTTCAAGAACTTTTGTCCAGTAAGCAATTGACTTTGTAACTTCTTTGTCTGCAAAATCCAATGGATTTTCTGTTGTAGGCTCAAGTTTTAACTTTTCAGATGCCAATTTAACAATCTCTGGATCTGGTTCAACTGGTGTTTTACCAAAGTAACCCAATACCATACGTCCATAACCAGGAGCTATCTGTTTCCAGTCACCAAACATAACATTTGCATAAGCTTGTTGCCAATAAAACTGAGAAACTGGTGTTACAGATGTTCCGTAACCACCACGCTCAACAACCTCTTTCATGGCTAAAATTACTTCATCAAACTTATCTAAAGTATCAGCATCTCTCATCATCTGTGTATTTGCCGTCAATGCACCACCTGGCATTGGAGAGAAAGGAATAAGAGGTGATACTTGAGTTGCTTCTGGTGGAATCATATACTCAGCTAGACACTCTTGTAAACGCTCTTCATATTTTAATATTTTAACAAGCTCTAAATCACCAAGATTATAATTAGTACCCTTAACAGCATGAAGCATGGTTAAGATATCTGGTTGTGATGTCCCACCTGAAACAGGTGATGCTGCCATATCAATTCCATTTGCACCTGCTTCAAGAGCTGCCAAATAAGAAGCAACTGAAACACCTGCTGTCTCATGAGTATGAAGTCTTAAGTGAACTTCTTCACCTAAAAGTTTTCTAGCCATTGAGATGGTTTCATAAACTTTATTTGGATTTGCTGTACCTGATGCATCTTTAAAACATAAAGAGTCAAATGTAATTCCTGCATCTAACATATTTCTTAAAGTTTTTTCATAAAAAGTTACATCATGAGCACCTTTACAACCTGGTGGTAAATCCATCATAGTAATGACTGCTTCATGATTAAGACCATGACGCTTAATACACTCAGCAGAGTACGCTAAGTTATCTACATCATTTAAAGCGTCAAAGTTTCTTATTGTTGTTGTTCCATGCTTCTTAAAAAGTTTTGCATGTAAATCAATCAACTCTCTACTACCTGTATCGAGCATTACCGTGTTAATACCACGAGAAAGAGTCTGTAGGTTTGCTTCGGGTCCTACTATCTCTCTAAACTTATCCATCATATCAAAAGCATTCTCTTGCAAATAGAAGAAAAGACTCTGAAATCTAGCTCCTCCACCAAATTCAAAGTGATTTATTCCTGCATTCTTAGCAGCTTCTACTGCTGGGAAAAAGTCATCCATGAGAACACGACCACCGAAGACAGATTGAAATCCATCTCTAAAAGTTGTATCCATCACATCAATATATTTTTTTGCCATCTTATACCTTCATGTTATGATTTTTTGTTACGAAATTCTGTTACAGCAGCGATGATAGCAGCAACTCTGCGATTTTCATCTTCTGTTACGTTAACTGCTGGAACAGCAGGTGTCGGGGGAGTATTTTCTGGAAAATACTTTGCAATAAGCTTAGCTTGAAGTTCAACTACCTTAACAAGAATAAAGAGAAATAAAAAAACAACTCCCATTCCAAGTACCATAAACTTCAATGCTTCTACTACATAATTTACTTCAGCCATAAAAAACCTTCTGTACTAATTTTATGCAATATTTTAGCTATTTTTACTTGAAAAAACTTAATTTAACGCTTCTTTTTTTTACGATTATTTTGCCGTGCTACTTTTTGTTCACTCTGATACTCATTAAGCATCATATTTACGGTATTTTGGTCATAACCTAAGAGATTGGAATTCGATTTTTCTTCTTGCAATAAGAGAGAAACCACACGTTCTACAAACTCATGATAATCCATATCTTCCATACTATCAATAAACTCAGCAGCATTTTCATCAATACTCACATCTCGAACATCTGCTTCTAAAGATGTAAAATCAATAGGCGAGTTGCTACTAGCATCTAGGCTAATAGTCTCTAGTTTCATATCAGCACCAACCTCTTGTTGAATGCGTTGAAGCTCTTTAAATTCTGATGTAGAGACTAAAGTGATAGCTTTTCCAGCTTTACCTGCACGACCAGTTCGTCCAATTCTATGTACGTACGATTGAGGGTCAAATGGAATATGAAAGTTAAAAACATGCGACACATTTTTAACATCTAAGCCTCTTGAAGCAACATCTGTAGCAACCATAATTTTACTCTCTCCACGACGATAGCCCTTAACAATTCTGTCTCTATCCATCTGCTCTAAATCACCATGTAAACCTTCAGCATTAAAGCCCATGGCTTTTAAATGTTCTGTTAATCTATCAACTTCACGTTTCATACGACAAAAAATTATACATTTATTGGTCTTTTCAGTCTCTAGCAATTTAACTATGGCTTCATCACGTTGTGCCTCTTCTATGACATAATAGGACTGCTCTATGGTATTGTTTGTTGTGCTATCATCTTCTCCAACAACGGAAACGAATTGAGGATTTGTCAAAATTTCATTTGCCAACTCTTTAATAGGCTCTGGCATGGTTGCAGAGAAAAGTAGCGTTTGTCTATTTTGAGGGATATATTCAAAGATTTCTTTTATCTCTTCTAAAAAACCCATATCTAGCATCTCATCTGCTTCATCTAGCACCACTATCTCAGGGTTAAAAGAGTCAATTTTTCCCTTTTTATAAAGGTCTTTAAGTCGCCCAGGGGTCGCTACAACCACTTGAACTCCTTTATTAATCAATGCAATTTGCCGTCCATACCCTACACCACCATAAACAGTAATGGTTCTGATACCACAAAAACGCCCTAAATGGTAGAGTTCATCACTTACTTGTGTTGCCAACTCTCTTGTTGGTGTAATTACCAATGCACGTTCTATCTCTTTTTTAGCAATTTTATCCATTAAGGGTAGACCAAATGCTGCTGTTTTTCCTGTACCTGTGTGGGCTTGTCCCACCAAATCTTCACCCTTTTCAATAATGGGAACAACCATCTCTTGAATAGGACTAGGTTCTCTAAAACCTGCTAT
>JALUMR010000065.1 GCA_027055805.1 Campylobacteraceae bacterium | reverse complement strand
GGCCTAAAATGACACCATTTGGAAGTTTAGCAACGCTTTTATGGTTGCATGTATTGGCACAAAAAGGGGTTAAGATTGGCTTTTGGCAATATAGTAAGTTTGGGCTGTTGGTCACTCCACCTGTGTTGTTGGTGGTTCTGTTGAGTTTGAGTATGGGGAATATTAACTAATATTCTCTAACACTAGCTCCTTATACATTTTAGGACGCATTAATCTTTTACAAGTATAATCGTAATTAATAAATTTTCTAAGGAAAACGATGAAGAAATTTTTACTGTTACTATTAACAAGCTACACACTTATGGCAGATGCCCTACCCCAAAGCATTACAACAACTATTAAAAGTATTGATAAAAACGGTCACATAACTTTAGCCACATCAGCCCCTAAAGGAATGAGTGGAATTGTAGTTCATGACTATGGAAATGGTTTAACTGCTATAACCAATGCTGTTATAACAGGTAAAAATGCAGATGCCACTCTTTTAAAATATAGAGCCATTTCACATGACAACATACCCAATGTAAAAACAACTTCAGTAGTCAATGATAAGGTTATTTTAGGAAATTTTTATGACAATGCCCTACTCATTGCACCCGATGCTAAAAGCTATGCAGAGATTACTAAAAAATTTAAAAAAACATGGATTCACCCTGATAGATTTGCACTGGACTTCATGAAAGATTCTCAATCGGCGATTACACTTGATAACATCAAAGCATTTGCAAAGAAAAATCAAGTAGGCTTGGTACTTATAGCTTCAAAGAGTGGGTTACTCATTCTTGACCCTATTAGCCAAAAGTTTATAGGAAAAAGTGACATAACCGTTAACACTGACAAAGCCATGAAACCATTTTTTGCACGTTTTGAACAGATAGACACTTCTGTTTTTGGTATGTCTAAAGTAACACTGACCAATTACAACAAAGCTGTAGAAAATATTAGAAAGTAAGCACAATGATAGATAAAAAACACCTCAAAGCCTTTACCGACATGGTAGGAGCTGAAAACATCTACGATGACAAAGCCCACATGATAGCCTATAGCTATGATGCAACGAGAACACGTTATGAACCCGATGCTGTTATTTTCCCACGAGATGAACAAGATGTCTCAAAGATTTTAAAATACTGTAACGACAACCTTATAATCATCACTCCTCGTGGGGCTGGTTCTGGCTTTACAGGTGGGGCATTACCTGCCAATGGTGGGATTGTTCTTGCTATGGAAAAGCATATGAACAAGATTTTAGAGATAGATACTGAAAACATGGTAGCAGTAGTGCAACCAGGTGTTGTCAATATGGATTTACAAAAGCATGTTGAAGAGCTTGGACTCTTTTACCCACCAGACCCTGCGAGTGAAGAGTACTCAACTTTAGGTGGAAACGTTTCTGAAAATGCTGGTGGTATGAGAGCTGCTAAGTATGGTATAACCAAAGACTACGTTATGGCGTTAAGAGCTGTACGAACCAATGGTGATGTTATTCGTGCAGGTAAACGAACCATTAAAGATGTGGCTGGATATAACACGGCTGGTATTTTAATAGCCTCAGAAGGAACACTGGCTGTTCTTACTGAACTTACGCTAAAACTCATTCCCAAACCAAAGTATAAAAAAACCTATATGGGGATTTTCCCTTCGGTTGACAACGCTATGAATGCCGTATTTAAATCACTCTCAGCAGGGGCTAACCCTGTGGCTATGGAGTTTTTAGATGCCTTGGTTATCGAAGCCCTCATAGAGAAACTAGGAGTTGACCTACCTACCGATGCAGGTGCTGTTTTGGTTGGAGATGTAGATGGAAATGTACCCGAAGAGGTGGCTTTTCAACTAGAGACTTTAGAGCAATCGTTTAAAGAGAATGGTGCCACAGAGTTTAGAGTAGCCAAAGATGATGAAGAGGCAAAAGAGCTTTGGTATGCACGAAGAAATGCTTCACAGTCCATCACCATTTTCGGAAATAAAAAGCTCAATGAAGATATCTCTGTGCCTCGTTCTATGTTGCCCTCTGCACTCAAAGAGATTTATGCTATTGGTGAAAGATATGGCTTTAAAGTTCCATGTTTTGGTCATGCAGGTGATGGTAACATTCATGTTAATGTTATGATAGACATCTCACAGTTAGACGAAGGGCATAAGTGTATAGAGGAGATTTTCCAAATGGTTGTGGACATGGGTGGAACCCTAAGTGGTGAACATGGCATAGGAACTTCAAAAGCTCCGTTTATGGGTATTGCTTTTAATGATGAAGAGCTACAACTCTTTAAAGATATTAAAAAATCTTTTGACCCCAACAATATTTTAAATCCTGGGAAGATGGGGCTTTAATAAATAACTATTATTTCATTCCCAACCTGTGAGATTGCGAAAGAACTAGGAGAAGGGACTTTAGTCCCGTAAAAAATCCTTATTCCATGGGATTCGTGGACTAAAGTCCACGCCCCTAAGGAAGTTCTTTCGTAGTCTCTGTGGTTGGGAACAAAGGGAAAAACATGAAAAAAAAACCCATAAGAATACGCCGACTTCTAAGAGAGTACTATATCTTTATACGAGACTTTCTCTCTGCTCTTTTTGAAGACAAACTCTCTTACTACTCTGCTAGTTTGAGTTACTACACGCTTTTTTCTATTATTCCTCTTTTGGTTATTGTCCTCTCTATCTTTACCAATCTTCCTATTTTTGAAGATGTCTATAAAAACATTCAATCTATGCTTTTTGAGAATCTCATGCCCACAAATTCTAAAGAGATTTTAGGGTACATAAACAACTTTGTAGAGAACTCTGGACAGCTGGGTATGGTAGGGGTTATCTACGTTCTCTTTGCCTCTATGATGTTTTTTAAAAACTACGACTACATCGTCAATGACATTTTTGAGTGTGAACGCCGAAGTTTTTGGTCATCGGTTACTGTCTACTGGACGCTTGTAACGCTAACCCCTATTATGTTGGTTCTCTCTTTTTATGCTTCGTCTCAAGTACAAACACTTTTAGACAAAAACAGTTGGACAGATGGTATTCATCTTTTGACTATTTTACCATTTTTTATTATTTGGGGTATGTTTTTTTTAAGCTATAAAATCTCTGCAAATACTAAAGTTTCTATACATTCAGCAGGTATTAGCTCATTTATCGCCTCTTTGGCTTGGTACTTGGCAAAAATGGGATTTGTATTTTATGTGATGCACAACAAAACGTACTTAAGCATCTATGGAGGGTTTTCTATTTTACTTTTCTTTTTCTTGTGGATTTATATTTCGTGGGCTATTTTTTTACATGGTTTGAAGTTTTGTCACTTGTTAGAGAAAGATGAGGAGATAGAGGTTATAAAATAACCTCTATTGTAAAATTGTTGTTAACTAAAAAGCTTATTCAGCCTATTTTACACAACGAATAATATGTGTCTGAGTTTTAGCATATGCTGCTACTTCTCCAGACCATGTAGCATTTGAATCAGAAGAAAAACCAACTGTCCAAGCTTGATCTGCATTACCTACAGCTACAGTACTTGTCCAGAAATGTCCATTACCACCAATACTATTAACATCTGTAAAACCATCAACAATTTTTTTATTGTCTCTATCATATATGCTGTTTAACTCTGTAATTGTAGGTAATCTCATCTCGTTACCAATACAAGTATTATTAGCATCAGAAAAAGTTCCTGTTGGAAGAGAAGGTGTATCGTCCCATACCAAACCTGTATTAGGGTCTGTTACTAGATTTGTATCAGCATCTCTTGTAAGGTTTTGTTTTGTAACATTAACTTCATTAGTAGCATCAACACAAATAGTTTTTGTAGCAGTAGTATTATTTTCTATTTGTCCATCGTGAAGCTTGATATTCCAACCATCAGAAGTTTTATACTCAGTAGCATCTTTAGCTAAATTAAACCCACTTACAACAGCTGGTTCAAATGTACTATAGTCCATAATGGTTTGAAACTGTGCAATGGTTGGAACAGTTTTTGGAGATGTACATGTATCTGATGCATTTTTATCCCATACTAAACCTGTAAGAGTATCTGTAATGGTATCTGGATCAACAGTAACTGTTACAACTGTAGTTGCTGTTCCTGTGTTACCTGCTGTATCTGTTGCAGTATAGGTAACATTATAGTTACCTGCTATATTAACATCTACTGTATCACCACCGATAGTTGCTGTAAGTCCTGTATCTACATTATCTTCTACTGTTGCTACTGCTGGTGTATATGTTCCACCAAATGGTACTGTTTGTGTAGCTGGTACTGTTATAACTGGTGCTTCTGTATCATCGACTGTTGATGCTGGACTAACAGTTACCACTGTTGTTGCTGTTCCTGTGTTACCTGCTGCATCTGTTGCACTATAGGTAATAGTATAATTTCCAGCTGTATTTGTATCTACCGTACCTGAAGGAGTTGCTGTAAGTCCAGTATCTATATTATCTGTTACTGTTGCTACTGCTGCTGTATATGTTCCACCAAATGGTACTGTTTGTGTAGCTGGTACTGTGATAACGGGTGCTTCTGTATCTGCAATTGGAGTTGAAGAACCTCCACCTCCACCACACGCTGTTAAAAACATTGCTGTAGTTGCTGAAAGTATAATTCTGCTTATTGTTGTATTTGTCATTCGATTGAACCTTCCTTGTATTTATTAATTGTCTCTGTAGAATAATAACTAGTTAAAAATAAATTATTACTTAAATTTTAGTTAATTTTTAAATAAAGTAATTTTTTTTTATTATAATAGCTATTATTTTAAACAGTAATAATTTTATATTATTGATTTAAGAACAATATAAAACTATATAGCACTATATTTAGCTTTAAACTTAAATAAAACTTATTTATAACCTTATAACAAGCATTTATTAAGTATTTATTATAACTATAATATATAATATATAGAGAGAGAAAAAAACATAATATTCTCTCTATTTCTATAATACTATAAAAATAGAGTAAATTGTGGAGGTCAAAAAAGTTTTTTGAAAAAATTTATATTTTTTTATATAGAGTGAGTTATATATACACTAAGCCTATAAGAACCCAACAAAGAAGATGGAGAATAACAGCAAAGAGAACAGCCGTCGCACCTATGTCCTTGGCAGCTTTAGCCAAAGGGTGAATATCAGTCGTTACCAAATCTACCACATTTTCAACAGCAGAGTTAAGTAACTCTGCAATCATAATTATAAAGTAAGTAATAATCAGAACTAATTTATAGATTAATTCAAAAGGTAAAAAGTAAACTAACGGGAAAAAGACCATAGCAATGGCAAGTTCTATTTTGAAAGATGTCTCGGTTTTTATAGCATGAACCAATCCATCCCAAGCATAAGAGGCATTTTTAAATAGTGTATATTTAGGTTTATTGTTCATATGCTACAACCCAAAAGTAACAAATACTTGACCATTACGAATATCTATACCTCTAACAAATCCAGAACCTATACCTGCTTTTTTAATGTTGTAAATAGGCTTTTTAGCAATGGTTTCAGCAATTATCACTCCAAGTGATTGTCTCATGTCATTGGTTAAATACTTAGCCAAAGAGAAGTCATGAAACTTTAACTCTTCTACCATAGGGTTTGCCAAATACAAGTTTTGTGTTTTAGGGTCAAAACGCACACCCGAAGCCAATTTTAGGTTACCAGCTATTCCATTAGGGAGTAAAAAATTAGTAAACTTAAAAGAAGTTCCTATTCCTAGCTTGTCACTTCCTTGTTGACCAAGTATATTGGGGTCAGATATGGTAACAGTTCCGAGTTGTCGTTTCTCTTGTACGGGAAATTGGTTTGCCAGTTTTGAGTTAATCATACCCATAGGTATAGCCACGGAGTAACCTCGCCCTGCTGGGTCAACATTTACACAAGAGGTAAAAGTAATCATAGCTAACACAGCGACGAATGCAGATATTTTTTTAAACATAAAAATCCTTTTTTTTAATTTATCATACCATAAGTATTTCAAACTATTCTGTTATATTATGCTCTCGATTATATTTTCTAATTTTTCTTACATAGGCATCATGCTTTCTTTTACGCATGGCTTGTCGTTTCGCCAAATGTATTTTAGCCAATGTTCTATCTACTGTCAAATAGTTGTATTTTACCAACTCCCCAACCACTTGTTTAAATACAGGTGCAGAAGTTTGTGACGCAAAATATACTTTTTGAGGTTTTATAGTAAAGACACCAATGGTATATTTATTTCCCATTTTATCATTGGCAAAACCATAAAAACTACTATGATACTCTTCTATATAGTGTCCCTTATAGGCAATATGTGCTGTTCCTGTTTTTCCACCTATAGACAAACCATCATATTGTGCAGCTGAACCTGTACCACGGTTAACAGCTCCAAGTAACATGTCATTAATAATCCTCGCTGTTCGAGCTGTACAAGCTTGAAGTGACGAAACTTCTCTACTGGGTTCATATCGTCTACCTGTTTTATCGGTAATATAGTTTACTATTTTAGGCGTAACAGCTATACCATCATTGTTAAAAGCACTATAAGCCTTTACCATCTGCATAAAGTTTGTAAACATACCATAACCATAGGCTGTATTGGCTGCATGTACTTTATGATTTAACATACTTGCACCCTTGATCCGACCTGTTAACTCCTTAGAGAGGTCAATACCTGAAGGTTCAGAGAGTCCAAAGTTTTTCCAACCATCATGAAGCTCTCGTCCTGTAAGCTTCCAAGCTATTTTAGATATACCAATATTTGAAGAGTACATAATAATACCTTTAGGTCTTAGCTCCTTAAAGTAGTCATCATCAGTTATGGTATAGTGATTATTTACCTTAAACTTTCCACCTAAAGGAATGGGTTTTTTCAAATCTACCTTTCCTGTGTCAATGGCTATGGCTAAGGTTAAAGGTTTCATCACGGAACCTGGCTCATAAAGATACTCTGAAAAATTCGGGTTTAAAGATTTTACATCTTCTTGTCGTATATGTGCAGGGTCATAACGCTCAGAAGAGGCTAAAGATAAAAGTGCACCTGTTTCAGAGTTCATAACAGCAACCATAATCTCTTCTGCAGCCACCTGATTCTTCATATTGTCGATAATTTTCTCTACACTACTTTGAAAATTAAGGTCTATATTTAAATGGATATCCATTCCATCTATACGCTTCTCTTCTTTGCTCTCTCCATGAAGTAAAGGCGTACCAAGTACATCTCGTTTCCCTTTTATTAAACCATTCGTTGCTGGTTCAAGATAAGATTCGTATGATTTTTCTAACCCTTTGATTCCAACTGGAGTCTCATAACCATCATTAATCTCTGTTCTCATATATCCAACAAGAGGGGTTAAAAGATTTTTATGAGGGAAATATCTCTTCTCACTGTTAGGAATTATGTCTAAACCAAAAACCAAATGTGGTTTTTTAGGGTTTAAAGGTCTAAAAATATCCAGTTTTGCCATTTTATAACCCAGTGACCTTAAATCACTGGCTAAACGAACATCAATATTATCGCTTAAAACAATCCGACCCTTAATCTCTTTTCCCGATTTATTAACAAATTTACTTAAAACTACTTTTTCACTCATACCACTATAGATACTAAAAAGCTTGACAAACAAATCTTTTTTTGTAGGGTCAATACTTTTAGTATTAATCTCTGCACGAAACAATTTTTGACTATAAGAGACCACAAAATTATCAGCTGAGATAATTTTTCCTCGTATCGCCTTATTCTCAATCGATACATATTTATTGTCCGTATCTCTTGATGAAGTGACCGTCAAAGCCACAGTAAAAAGAAATAATCCTAAAAACAAAAAAGCTATCACTATAAAAGCTGAAAGTAAAATAACACTTCTATTTTTTATTAGCTTATTCTCGCTTATTTCTTCAGACATACTAACCTTTTTATTCTAAAAAATTTTATAAATATATTTTAATTGTTATTGTTCTCTCTTATTAAGTGTAATTTTACTATTTTTTACAAAAAATTCTGATAAAATATGTTCATTAAAAGCAAACTTTTGTATTTTTTACAAAATTGTTTAATTCAAAATAATTCTAAAGAATATAATAATGATTGACAAACCCCTATTTGGTGCCACTGTAATACTACTTATCCTCGGATTAATTATGAGTTACTCTCTTTCAACTTATGCTGTTATGAAATTTAATTATACCGATACACACTACTTTATACGACAGTTTATAGCTGTTTTCATTGGTATCAGCCTTATGGTGGGGCTTAGTAAACTCAATCCAGATAAATGGTTTAAACCCATAGGAATATTTCTTTTTTTAGTTTTTTTAATTATTTTACTTATCATGCCTCTACTCCCTGAATCAATTGTTCATAGTGTTGGTGGTGCTAAACGCTGGGTAAACCTAGGGGTTATGTCAATCACCCCTGTAGAGTTCTATAAAATTGGATTTATCATGTTTATCTCATGGTCATTAGTTAGAACTCGTCTTCACCGTGGCAAAATGAGTTTATCAGATGAAATCAAAATTTTTGTCCCTTATGTGCTGGTACTAGCGATAAGTGCTTTACTTATCGCTGTATTTCAAAAAGATTTGGGACAAACTGTTGTTCTCTCGGCAACGCTTCTCATCCTTTTTCTCTTAGTAGGAAGTAGTTTTCGCTTCTTCTCCATGCTTTTTGGACTAGGGATAGTAGGAATCGCTCTCTTAATTATTACTCAACCTCACCGAATAAAAAGGGTAAAGGAGTGGTTTTTATCATTAGACAATGAGGCAAACAGACTAGAAACCTATCAAATATCTAACTCTTTAGATGCCATTCATCATGGAGGTTTCTTTGGACAAGGACTAGGTAATGGACAGTATAAATTAGGGTTTCTTTCAGAAGTAAATACCGACTTTGTACTAGCAGGTATTGCTGAAGAGTTAGGATTTATAAGCATAATGCTTATCACGCTTATTATACTTTTTATTATTTTTCGTATTTTTAAAATTGCTGCAAAAGTAGATAATCCTACCTATTATCTCTTTTGTGTTGGAGCTGCCTTACTTATCACTTTTTCTTTTCTTATTAACAGTTTTGGTATCGCAGGGATTACCCCTATTAAAGGAATCGCTGTTCCATTTTTAAGTTATGGAGGTTCACAAGTTATAGCCTCTTCTTTGAGTATTGGTCTTATTTTAATGATTTCTAAAAAGGTAGACTACAGTGAAAAAGTAGATTATAAAGAAAAAGAAAAGGTACACGCATGAGCATCATTATGACAGGGGGAGGAACAGGTGGACACCTCACCATTATCAAAGCAGTAAAAGAGGAACTTTTAAATGAAGAGCTTATTTATATTGGTTCAACCAAAGGGCAAGACAGAGCTTGGTTTGGAGAAGATAAGCAGTTTAAAGAGACTTATTTTTTACCCACCCAAGGGGTAGTCAACCAAGGATTTTTAGGAAAAATAAAGTCTGTTTTCATGCTCATAAAAGCCACACATAAAGCTAGAAAAATTTTAAAAGAAGCCGATGCAAAAGTGGTCTTTTGTGTGGGTGGATTTTCTGCAGCTCCCACATCATTTGCAGCCAAAATATTGGGTATTCCACTCGTTATTCATGAACAAAATGCAGCCATTGGTTCACTTAACAAACTTTTACGCTCTTACGCTACAGCTTTTATCTCTTCTTATGAAGAGAACAGCCCTATAAAAGCTTACCCTATAAAAAAAGAGTATTTTGAAAAAACACGAATAAGAGATGAGATTAAAACCATTATGTTTCTAGGTGGTTCACAAGGAGCAAAAGCCATTAATGAACTTGCTCTAAAATTAGCTCCTACATTAAAAGAGAAAAATATCAACATTATCCACCAAGCAGGAGAAAACAACATAGAAGATGTTAGACAATCTTATACAGAGCTGGGCATAGAAGCAGAAGTATTTGGTTTTACTACCAAGCTTTCAGACTATATGAGTCAAGCAGACTTTGCTATAGCTCGTTCGGGTGCATCTACTCTATGGGAACTCTCTGCCATGGCTTGTCCTACCCTCTTCATCCCCTACCCTTACGCAGCAGGAGACCATCAGTTTTACAATGCAAAGTTTTTGGTTGACCAAAAAGTTGCATGGATTATGCGTGAAAGTGAACTAGATATTGAAAAAGTTATTGCTCTTTTAGATGAAAACATGAAAGAAAAAAGTGAAAAACTTCAAAGTATGATTAAAAAAGATGGGGCATTGCAAATTGCCAAACTTTTAAAAAACCTCTAGGTTCAGTAACACCGAAGAAAACATTTATTTTATGTTAAATTATATTTTTTTTAGTATTTTTATGTTATTATGTGTTATATAGTATTTACCAACTATAAATCTAAAAAAAGTAAAAAAATGAAAAAATTATTATGGATAGCATTAAGCATAGGACTAAGCACACAGCTTCTATCTGCTACATCAGTAACCCCACTAAGCTCGGGGAAAGCAATAGATGGAACAGTTCAACAAAAAGAGAAAAAATATTACAACATAACCGTTCCAAAGAACAAAAGTGTTCGTGTTAACTTAACTGGGCTAGAAGCCGATGTTGACCTCTATGTGAAAAAAGGTAATGAAGTCAGAGTGAGGTTTAATGACTGTTACTCCTCAAATAGTAACACAGAAAATGAAGAGTGTGTTGTTACCAATGAAGGTGAAACATCTACCTATAGCATTTTAGTCAATGGATTTAAAGCCAGTTCTTTTAATCTAAAAGCTACTGTAGATGGAGCAGAAGAGATTCCTACTTTAAGCAGTGACCCTATTGCCGATGCTGTAGAGAAAAAAGATGGAAAACAGTACAAAGTTGATGGAAAAAAAGGTGAAATCATTACCGTAACACTTTCAGACCTAACAGCTGATGCTGACCTACGTGTTAGAGTGGGAAGAAAAGCTGGTCTACACTCTTTTAACTGTAAATC
>JALUMR010000064.1 GCA_027055805.1 Campylobacteraceae bacterium | reverse complement strand
TATTCTCTATCTGATTAGAGCTAACCTTATAAGAGAAATCAAAATAGTCTAAAACTGACTCTACAAAACTAAAAGGGGAAGAGTAGCGTTGCTCTTCTAAAAAAATATTAATATCATTTTCATGAATCACTTTTTTGATAGCAGAAAAAAGTGGTGACAGTATGGGGTTGGGTATCGATTGAACTTGTGGGTATCTACTTAAGACAGATGCTTGTACATTAATCATCAATTACTCCTATAGTTTTTTAATGTTAAATAATAAGATTTTTTTATAACAAATTGATAATACTCTTGTAACCATATTGTAATTGATTTGTAGCATTTTTGTTATCTAACTAGGTTAAAGTTACCCATCTTAAATTACAAAGGATTTACGTTATGAAAACGACGAACATTTTACTTTCAGTAGCAACAGCAGCATTGGTATTCACAGGATGTGGTGGTGGAGGTGGTTCATCAGCACCAGCACCAGCACCAACACCAACACCAACTACTAACACTTTAAAAGGTGATATCAAAGCGAACAAAACATTAACAGCTGATAAAGTATGGTACCTTGATGGAAAAGTAAATGTTTCTAATGGAGCAACATTAACGATTGAGGCTGGAACAACTATTGCAGGTAAAACACCAAACTCTTTTATGGTTGTTGAACCAGGTTCTAAACTAAATGCTGTTGGTACACTAGCTAAACCAATTGTCTTTACTTCTAAAAAAGATGTTGATGGTAACTCAGCAGATAACAAAGCTGGAGAGTGGGGTGGACTTGTTCTTGCAGGTAACGCTTATACCCATTACAGTAACAACGCCTATGAAGCTGACCCTAGTGTAAAATTTGGTAGTTCTGACCACACACATGATGGTGATTCATCAGGAGATTTAGAGTATGTACTTATTAAACACTCTGGTTACGAAGTTGAAAAAGATAAAGAGTTAAACGGTCTTTCACTAGCTGGTGTAGGTTCAGGAACAAAGCTTGAAAACATCGCTATTATTGGTGGACTTGATGATGGTATTGAAATTTGGGGTGGTACTGCAAATATTACTGGTCTTTATGTCTATAATGCTAATGATGATTCTGTTGATACTGACCTTGGATATAGAGGAACTATTAAAAATGTTCTTGTAAAACAAGTAAATGTTGATAAGGCAAATAATCATGACTCTGCTGGTATGGAGTTTGGTAATGACCATAATAGTATCACTACTGATGATACAAATGCGACACAACCGACTATTATAAACTACACTGGATACATCAAAGGTGGTGGTTTCTATAATAAATTTGATGCTGGTTTCAAATGGATAAATGTTAAATTTGTAAGTGAAAAGAGTACTGACCAAGAGCTTATTCACTTTAGAGGAACAGACTCTTACGACACTGGTGCTAAACATGTAGATGGTGATGTTTGTATGAAAGATACAGCAGTTGCATTAAATGAAGATAATGCTTACTCTAAATCAAACTCAAAAGACCCTAAAACTACAAAAACAGCCTATGACTACTTTGCATCTGGAACAAAACAGTATGTTGGTACAGGTACAATCAAACTTGATGATGACTCATGTACAGGTGCTGATGAAGCTTCTATTTGGAAAGGTAAAGCTGGTTCAAACGACCCTCTTGAAAAGTAATTTTCCTCTCAAACAAGCCTCTGTGCTTGTTTGAACTCCTCTTCTCTTTTTTTATCTTATTTATACTCATTTTTTTAACCTTTAAATATCAAAATTCTTACTTTAATTTAAAATACAAACTTTAATATTCATTTAGAAACATCTATACAATATTATTTACCATGTAACCAAACTGTATCCATTTTGTTGCATTTTTGTTACCACTCATCTATAGTATTGAAGTATTAAATTTTACATTGGAGTATAAATGTTTAGAACAACTAAGAGAGTCATCCTATCATCGGTAGTCTGCATGGCGTTGAGTGCATCATCCCTTCATGCTGACAATAATAACATCGTTAAGTCCATCATGAAACTTAGAGCTGATGTAGAAGCACTCTATACCAAGATTGACGACAACAAAGATGCCTATAAGGCAGAGATGAAGTCGAACACCATGCAGAGTGCAGATAGTGAAGCACAAATTAATCGCCAAGAGACAGCGTTAAAGTTAGCAGAAGCAGAGATGCAGAAGATTCAGAAAAAAATTGCTGACACTTCAAATAAAAACGAAAGCATTAAGCCTATGTTGCTTGGAGCCATTGACACTCTACGAACCATTATTACAAATGGAATTCCATTTAAAACCACTGAGCGTTTAGCTGACCTTGCAACACTTCAAAAAAATCTCATTGACGATGTGATTACAGAAGAGAAAGCACTATCTCTTATTTGGGCTAGTTATGATGACACCATTCGTTTGACCAAAGAGATAGGGCTTTTTAAGCAAGAGATAACAGTAGATGGTGAGACCAAGTTAGCCAAGATAGCAAAGTTGGGTTCAGTGATGATGTTTTTTGCTACGCCCGATGACAAAGTGGGTTACGTGGTAAAAAAAGGTGACAAATATACATATAAAACCATTACCAATAAAGAGGATGTCATAAAGATTGTTAATCTTTTTGATTCATTACAGAAACAGATTCGTACAGGCTTCTTTAGCCTTCCAAATGCACTAATTTTATCGGGGAGTAAATAATGAAAACAATCTATACAGCACTGGTAGCACTATTGCTAATAAGCAGTTTTGTTCAAGCAGATGAGTTGAGCGATGCGTACAACAAAGAGTATACTTTTTTAAAGGCACAAAAGGCTGAACTCCAGAGTCGAATGATTAAAGAGAAGAAGAGCCAACAGAGAGATTTGGCAAAAGCCAAAGCAAAAACAAAAGCACTTCAAGACAAATATTTGGAGCTAAGTGAAGCTGTTAAATCAAAACAAACAGCCATTGAGAAGCTTTCAGAAAATCTTTCAGACAAAGAGAATAACACTGAGATTACAGGTTCGGTGGTTATTCAAGCAAAAGGTATGCTCGATGAGTATGGCATAGCAGTTGATGACAGCAACAAAACAACCAACGCACAAAAGATGGAAACAGCCTTTGCTGATGCAGCTAACCTTTATGCTAAACTCTCTTCTATTCAAACCCAAAAGGGAAAGTTTTATCTTCCAGATGGCTCTATAGCTGAGGGTGACATTGTTAAAGTTGGTAACATCGCTGCTTATGGTATCTCTCCTAAAGCTGCTGGTGCTTTGGCTCCTGCTGGTGATAGAAACTACAAACTTTGGAACGCTGTAGGCTCATCAGATGATGCCAAAGCACTTTTCTCTAAAGAGATGTTACCAAACCTTGATATCTTTACCTATGAAAACATGGATAAAGAGGTTGAGTATAAACATGAGAAGACTTTAGATGATATTCTAAAAGGTGGTGGTGTTATTGGTTACATTATTTTAATTTTAGGAGCCTTTGGTCTTGTACTTCTAGTCATTAGAGTGCTTATTTTGTTATGGGCTGGGTCAAACGTTAAAAAAATCTCTAAAATAGTTGCTGACAAAGTTGAGTCAGGTAATGGGGATGAGGCGTATGATGCCATTAAGAAGTTTAAGGGTTCAGCTGCGAGAGTCATCAAGTCAACACTGAGAAATATTAAAAGAGACCGTGAGCATATAGAAGATATCGTTATGGAAAACATCTTAAATGAGAGTGGACATATTGACAAGTTTGGTGGATTTGTAATGGTTCTAGCAGCCGTTGCTCCACTCCTTGGACTTTTGGGAACGGTAACAGGTATGATTGCAACCTTTGATATGATTACCGAGTATGGAACAGGTGACCCTAAAATGCTTTCAGGTGGTATTTCTGAAGCCTTGATTACTACGATGTTTGGTCTTATTGTTGCTATTCCACTTCTTCTTCTTGGAAACCTAATCTCTGGTTGGGCTCAAGGGATTAAAGACTCTATGGAGCAGAGTGCACTTCATATTGTTAATATCTTTGAAAAGCACAATGCAAAATGATAGATAAAATACCGACATACATAGAAATGTTTGTCAATTTTATGAATGCTGGAGGGGTGGTTATGTGGGTGCTTTTTGCCTTAAACCTTTTTCTTTGGTATGGATTGGGGTTTCGCTACCTCGTCCTAAAAAGAGGGACGATGGGAAACATTCGTCGACAAATTGACAAACACATTAAACGTGGTGAAAAACAGAACATGAGGGGTCTTTTGGACTATGTCATTGCTGATGCTTTAGATGCAACACGTGAAGCATCATCTTTAGGATTAAAAGTTAAAAATCATATTTATGATGCACTTTCTCCTTATATCAACGTCATAGCAAAATACTCAACATTGGTCAAAACCATTGTAATTTTAGCTCCATTGATTGGACTATTGGGAACTGTTATGGGGATGATTGAGACATTTGATGCTTTAACATCAGGTTCAATGTTTTCACAAGGAGCGAGTATCTCAGGAGGTATTTCAAAAGCCCTATTTACAACTGAACTTGGATTGGTTGTGGCTGTACCAGGGTTGATTTTGGGAAGAATTTTAGACAAGAAACAGCAGCGATTTGACTTGGAATTTGAGCAGATTGCTGACACATTAGCGACAAAGGAAGCAAATAATGAGATTTAGACAAAGAAGAACCGATAATCCAACAGATGTTGATGTATCGCCATTAATTGATATGGTATTTATTTTGCTTATCTTTTTTATGGTAACGACTACCTTTGTAAAAGATATGAAGCTCGATATTAACAGACCTTCTGCTTCATCAGCAAGTAAATCTGATAGCAAAGTAGTACGTGTATATATTGACAACACAGGGGAAGTTTATATTGATAATCAACCTGTAAAACTTTGGGCGATTCAGAGTAAGGTAAGAGACCTATTAAGAACGGCGACTGAAAAAAATGTTTTGGTGATTACTGATGACAATATCCCTGTTAATAAGCTTATTGATGTGGTAGATGAGTGTCGTATGTCAGGTGCTAAAGATGTTGCTGTCTCAACAACCAAAGAGATGGGGTAAAGCATGGCAAAAAGAAAATATGGCACAGCTTTTAAATATGTTGAAGCCTTTTTCTTTATGTTCTTGGGTGGACTACTGATGATGACCCTTGTGGTGGCTTTTAATAAGCCTGTCAAGAAGAAAGAAGAGAAGGTCAGAAAAGAAGCCCGTTATGTGAAGATGGAGAAAAAATCAGTAAAAAAAGCAGCAAAGCCAAAGCCTAAACCAAAACCGAAACCGAAAAAAGCACCACCTAAAGCACCATTACCAAATTTGAGTGCAAGTTTAAGTGGTATTGCTATGGACATACCAGAGTTTTCTACCGATAGCATTGGTGGTGATGCAACCGATTTACTAGATGAAATTTCAGAAGATACGGTTATGACAGGAAACAGTGTTGATGTTAAACCTAAAGTGCTTTCCCGTTCACAGATGGAGTATCCACCTGCTGCGATGAAGAAGCGAATTAAAGGCTATGTTATTGTCAATGTTTTGATTGACAAAATGGGAAGTGTAGAGACAGCACAAGTGCTTGAAGCATTTCCACCTGGTATTTTTGATGCAGTTGCACTAAATGGTGTTAGAAGTTGGAGATTTTCTCCTGCTAAATATAAGGGTCAAGCTGTCAAAGTTTGGGCCAAACAAAAAGTTCGTTTTGACTTTAACTAAAGGAGGAGAAATATGATGAAACAAGTAAAATATTTACCACTACTGTTGGCGTTATCTTTAACCTCATTAAGTGCGAAGAACAATACTCCCACTATTGACCATATGGCAAATGCTAGTATGATGATTTTTGATGGAAAGTTTCAAAAAGCAAAAAATGAGCTTGATATGATTGACCAATCTAGTCCAACTTTTGATGCAGCCAAATACTACACCATCATGGGTGTATTGGATGTCAAAGAGAAAGATTATACCAATGCCATTGAAGATTATAAAAAAGCAATTGAGGCGACAAAAGTAAAGGTCTATATTGACCCAGCACTTGCTGTAAAGAACAAAGTAATCAAAAAGAAGCACCTCATTGATTTTATAATTAATACAAAAAGCGAAGAGGAAAAACCCAAAGGTACACCTGGTTTTGACCCTGAAAAAATACGCCAAGAGGCATTGGATAAACTTCATATTCAGCTCTCTAAATCGTATTATAAGATGAAAGATTATGCCAATACCATTCAAGCTTTGGACAATGCAGGAATATTAGGTAGTAACCGTGCAGGACTTTTTACTCTTCGTGCTGAGTGTTATTGGAAACTTAAAGAGCAGGGAGAGGCTCTTGAAGCATTAAGCAGAGGAAGCAGACTCTTCCCCACAGATAAACGTTTGTTAAAACAGAAGTTTTACTATTTATCAGAGTTAAAACTTTACAAAGCAGCCATTGATGCCTCTAAAGCCTATATGGATTTAGGAGAAGCAACACCTAAAGAGTACTTAGCCTTGGCTCAGATGTTATTGCGTGGTCATCAACTAAATCTTGCGATTACAACACTTGAAGAGGGAAAAGAGCTTTTCCCCAATGATGCCAAACTCAATATGGTACTAGGTCATGCCTATATGAAAAGAGATATGATACATACAGCTGCTCAACTCTTTGAGAGAGCATCGTATAGTGACAGTAACTATACCAAAGATGCTAGTGAGATGTATCGTCGTGCCAAAGAGTTGCCTCATGCACTCTATCTCAATGCTCAAATGAGTGATAAAAAAGAGAAGATTAAACAAAAAGTTGCCATTTTAGTTGATCGTCAAGAGTTTGAAAAAATCATTGGGCTTAAAGATGCACTAAATCGTTACCATATGCTAACCGATGACAATTTACGTTACGCCTTGGGGTACTCCTATTATATGGTCAAAGATTACGATAAGGCTGAAAAAGAGTTTAAGAAGATTAAAGATAATGCTCTTTTTACCAAAGCCACTGTTATTCGTAAAAACATTGAAAAGTGTAAAAAGAACAGTTTGGAGTGTCTATAATGACAAATATTAAAAAACATTTACAAATATTAACCTATTCCCTAATGGTAGTAGTTCCCCCTTTTGCGAACGCACAAGAGGTAGGGACACTTTCTGTCTTTATGCTCAAAGAGGGAAAACCATTAATTCATAATGAAATTATTGTTGATGCTAAAAAAACATTTCATACCGATAAAGATGGTGCGAGTAAAATAACCCTAAACGTAGGAAAGCACCAAATTGAGATTTTTGGAAAGAGTACAAGTGGAGCAAATTTAGGTTATTTAAAAAAACCCATTCTTATTAAAGCCCATAAAGATACACAGGTCATTGCCTCTTTTACCATGGATGAACCTGAAATCAATATTGATACCCCTATTGGAGAAGATGTTTCAGATGAGAAAAAAAAGAGAGAGTTAAAAGCCAAAGGTACAGGAACACTCCATGGTAATGTACTTACCTCGGATAAAAGAAAACCGATTAAAGGGGCTAGAGTCTTTGTTAAAGGAACAGATATTGATACCCGTACAGATGAAAATGGTAATTTTACTGTTAAAATTCCTGCCAATAGTGATGTAAGTATCTCCATTGTTCACTCAGCCTATTCATCTAAAACCATTAGCCAACTTCATGTTGAAAAAGGTGGAAGTGTGAGTAAAACCATTGAGCTTACTCCTGCAAGTTTAGAGCTTGAAGAGTATGTTGTTCTTGCCCCTAAAATTGAAGGTTCCGTTACAGCCATTATTGAAGACCAGAAAAAAAATGATACCGTAGGTGATGTTTTAGGGAGTGAACAGTTTGCTAAAAGTGGAGATGCTAGTGTTGCTTCAGCACTGAAACGGGTGAGTGGTATTACCATTGTTGGTGGAAAATATGTTTATGTTAGAGGGTTAGGTGACCGTTACTCTACCGTTATGTTTAATGGTCTGCATCTTCCTTCTCCTGAACCGACAAAAAGGGTGGTTCCATTGGATATCTTCCCTACCTCTATTATTAAGAAAATGAGCATTCAAAAGTCATTTTCAGGGGACATTCCTGGAACATTTGGTGGAGGAACTGTACTTATTGAGAGTAAGGATATTCCAAAACATCCCTTTGTAAAAGCCTCTATAGGGCTAAAAGGCAATTCAGCAACAGGGAAAGATGTTGCTTATAATGGTAGTAATAACACCCCATTACCAGGCAATATTATTGCCAATACCAGTAACTTTGAATACATCAATGACCCTGCTTCAACACAACAAGTACTTAGCTCTCGTTCACTTAATAAGCAACACACCACACTGCCTCCTGGAACAAGTTTGGGTCTAGCTCTTGGTGATAGCTATGACCTTACCGATGATTTTAAGTTGGGTGCTTCAGCGACAATGTTTTATAAAAACAGTGCTGATAGCAATGATATTAAATTTCAAAAGCATGTTTATGATATGAACAGTCAAAAGATTTTTACAGATTCTAAAACAGATGCCACACAGACAAGTTTTTCAGAAAATTTTGGAGGAATGTTTAACCTAGGATTGAACTATTATGATGACAATATCATTAAATACAGCTACTTCTTTACACAAGATAATAAAGACAGCAGTACATTCTCTCATATTGACTATCAAGGGGATGATGAAGACCGTGACAAAAGCTACTTTGAGTATGTGACCAAAGAACTTGCAACGCACCAATTAACAGGAAGTAATAATATTCACTTTGGAAAAAGTGATGATGGGTACTTTGACAACTTAAAAATAGATTGGGGAATGGAGAGTGCTACAGCAAAAAGAGATGAACCTGGAACGGTTGAGACCAACTACCTTCACCAAACCAATGGTGTAAATTGGGATCAAAAGAACTGGTACTACTACTTTATGCTTGATGATAAAGTAACCAACTACCGAGCTGATTTTACCTTACCTTATAAATACAATGATAATGATAACTACACTAAATTTGGTGCATTTATATACAACAAAAGTAGAAGCTTTGATAGTCGACGATTTAAAATGAGTGATAAAGACTCCTCATCTACAAGTCTTGATTTAACAGCCGATATGGATACCATCTATGCCAATAGTACTCAAGGTGATGTAGAGTTTGAAAGTGCTTATCGTTCAACAGATTCATACGATGCAACACAAGATGTGACGGCTTTTTATGCTAAACAGCTCTACTCTGTTACTAAAGATTTTGATGTTGTTGCTTCAGCTAGATTTGAGAACTCTTCTCAGCAACTCACCGATGTTCAAACTGGAAAACCTTATACGCCACTTGATACCTCTGATGTTCTTTCAGGATTAGGGTTTACTTACCGTTTCCATGGAGATGATATGCAAATTCGTGGAGCTTTAGCTCAAACTTTAACACGACCTGATTTTCGTGAGTTTAGTCCAAACCGTTATAAAGACCCCATTACAGAAAACATTGTTTTTGGTAATCCTGACCTAAAAGCAACAGCCATAACACACATGGATTTAAAATATGAGTGGTATCCCACCACAGATGAATTGCTCTCTTTTGCTATTTTCAAAAAGGATTTTACAAATCCTATTGAGACAGTCTTTAGAAAAAATGATGCCCAAGGTAATGAGATGGAGCAGTCGTACACCAATGCTGCATCGGCTTCAAGCTATGGAATTGAGTTTGATTTGCGTAAGCGTTTTGGATTCATAGGAGATGGCTGGGAAAACATGCTTTTTGCAACCAACTTTGCATGGATTAACTCCAAAATTAATATTGATAGAGAGTCCTACCCTTACTTTACAGAACGGCTAACCACTACCGATAGAGCCATGCAAGGGCAGTCTCCTTATGTGATGAACTACACGCTAGGATATGATAATGCAGAGACAGGAGACAGTGCCTTACTACTCTACAATGAGATAGGAAAAAGCATTTCAGCACTGGGAACCGATTCAAATAAAGACATCTATAGACAACCCTTTAAAAAGTTAGATTTTGTAACCAAATGGGATCTTTATCAAAAAGAGGGAAGTGCATGGAAATATTCTATGAAATTTAAAGCAGAAAATATACTTGACAGCAAGATGAAATTTACTCAAGGTGATTTAACAACATCTGAGTTTAAACCAGGACGAACGTTCTCAATAGATTTTAATATTCAATACTAATACTGGATACCGAGATGAATACACTGGCAAAAATAATGATAATAGGAGAAGATGAAAAACTTTTAGAACTGAAACAGCTTCATCTTCTAAAAGAGGGGTTTGAAGTCGTTAATGTTGACTCTTTACTTAATGTTGAAGAGCATCTAAATAATCTTCACTTGATACTTATTAACAGTAGCAATTTAAATATAGATGGTATAGATTTTATAGGGTATATTCGTGAAAAAGACAGTAACATACCCATTATTTTTCTGGCAGAAAACATCTCTGAAAAAGAGATAATAGAGGTCTTTGCTCATGGTGCTGATGATTGCCTAGTAAAACCTTTTACTTTAAGAGAATTGGTTTGTAAAATCAAAGCACTTTTAAAACGTACTTATGGTATGAAACAAGAACGATTAGTTCATCACAATATTGTGATGGACATCACTCAAAGAACCTGTACCGTAGAAGAGGTAGATGCCGAACTCACCAAAATAGAATTTGACCTCTTAAGTTTTTTTATACAACATAAAAATATGATTTTAGAACGAGAGTATATTTTAGAATCAGTTTGGCATGATACAAGTATAGAAAAACGCACTATAAATGTGAATATTAATCGTCTTCTTAAAAAAATTGACCCTAATAATAAGCAGAACTATTTTACAGCTGTTCGAGGGATTGGATATCGGTTTGGTTAAGATAGTTATAAAAGAAAGAGAATTAATAAACTCTTTAATTTGTTACCAAAATGTTACTATTTAAAAGTAAAATCAATCACTAAATAAAACAAAGGCATAAAATGGGTGGAAAACTCTTTAAAAATTTCTCGTTTTTCTCGGCTACGCTCTCCTTTTTTATCCTTGTTGGTATCTTCTCTATTCTCTTTACCTATGCACAAGATTCACTCCAT